>JBNGDJ010000135.1:0-5536 GCA_049974825.1 Halothiobacillaceae bacterium
CGCGTTCAGCTGGCGGTAGCCCACAAATCCATGGATGGATTTGTGCAGAGTTTCCCAAGCGGGCCGCCGCGGAGGATCGAGCCCTTACTCGGAGGAAGCCTTGCGCGTTTCCTGCGTTTCGTACACCCGGTAAGGCACGGCCTCCCCGCGAATGACCGCCGCATCCACCACGACCTTGCTGACGTTTTCCTCGGAGGGGACCTCGTACATGGTATCCAGCAGAATGTGCTCGACGATGGTGCGCAGCCCCCGGGCACCGGTCTTGCGCTTGATCGCCTGCCGGGCGATCTCGTGCAGCGCATCCTCGCGGAATTCCAACTCGACGTCTTCCATTTCGAACAGGCGGTGGTACTGCTTGGCCAGCGCGTTCTTGGGCTCCGTCAGGATCTGAACCAGCGCGTCCTCGTCGAGTTCGGCGAGGGTGGCGATCACCGGCAGGCGACCGATGAACTCGGGGATCAGCCCGTAGCGCACCAGATCCTCCGCTTCGATCTGCTCGTAGAGTTCGGCCAGTGCCCGGCGATCATCCTTCGACTTGACCTCTGCGGAAAACCCGATGCCGCCCTTCTCCGTGCGCTGGCGAATGATCTTGTCCAGCCCGTCGAATGCCCCCCCGCAGATAAACAGGATGTTGGAGGTGTCGACCTGGACAAACTCCTGCTGCGGATGCTTGCGGCCGCCCTGGGGCGGAACCGAGGCGACCGTACCCTCGATCAACTTGAGCAGGGCCTGCTGGACGCCCTCGCCCGAGACATCCCGGGTGATCGAAGGGTTTTCGGCCTTGCGGGTAATCTTGTCGATCTCGTCGAGATACACGATGCCGTGCTGTGCCTTTTCGACGTCGTAGTCACAACGCTGCAGAAGTTTCTGCAGGATGTTCTCCACGTCCTCGCCGACGTAACCGGCCTCGGTCAGCGTGGTGGCATCGGCAATGGCGAAGGGCACGTTGAGCAGCCGTGCCAGCGTCTGGGCCAGCAAGGTCTTGCCCGAACCGGTCGGTCCGATCAGCAGAATATTGGACTTTGACAGCTCAACGTCCGTCTCGGACGCCCTGCCGCGTTCACCGAACAGGTCCAGGCGCTTGTAGTGGTTGTACACCGCAACGGCCAGCGCACGCTTGGCACGCTCCTGACCAATCACATAGGCATCCAGCGCCTCGACCAGCTCCCGCGGGGTGGGCAGACTGCTGGGCGCCGGCTCGTCGCCGTCACTCATTTCCTCGCGCAGGATGTCGTTGCACAGGTCGACGCACTCGTCGCAGATGTAGACCGAAGGTCCGGCAATCAGCTTGCGGACCTCGTCCTGGCTCTTGCCACAGAATGAGCAATACAAAAGTTTTTCTCGGGACTTGTCGTCTTTTCTGGCCATGGGAACTCGCAATTCGACTACGTGAAGGCCCCGTGCTTGCCCGGCAAACCCGGACACCCCGGCGGAACGCGGTTCTCGCCAAGATGCCCGGTTTTCGGACCGGATTCAAGCACGCGGTTTCAGAAACATGACAGGCATGGGGGAAGTGGCCGGAACCGGCCGAAAGTCAGCATGAACGGCAGGCCCCCGCGCCGGCAATGGGCCAGACAGCCCGCGTCCTGCAACGGCCTGCAGGACCGGCGGAGCATACCCCGCCCAGTTGACCGGACTTTGCGCAGGCGCGCGCTGCGGAACATCTCTGGCTGCAGAAGGAATCAGGAAGCGGTCCGCTGACTGAGCACCTTGTCGATCAGGCCGTACTCGGCCGCCTCGTCGGCGTTCAGGAACTTGTCACGATCGGTGTCCCGCTCGATGACTTCCATCGGCTGGCCGGTGTGATCGGCGAGCACTTCGTTCAGCCGGTGCCGAAGCTTGATGATCTCCTCGGCGTGGATCTTGATGTCCGAAGCCTGGCCCTGGAAACCGCCCAGCGGCTGGTGGATCATCACCCGCGAGTTCGGCAGCGAGAAGCGCTTGTCCTTCGCCCCCCCGGCCAGCAGTACCGCACCCATCGATGCAGCCTGCCCGATGCACAGCGTGCTGACATCCGGCTTGATGAACTGCATGGTGTCGTAGATTGCCATGCCAGCCGTGACCACGCCGCCCGGGGAGTTGATGTACAGGTGAATATCCTTGTCGGGATTCTCGGACTCCAGAAACAAAAGCTGGGCCACGACGAGATTGGCCATGTGGTCTTCGATCGGTCCGACCACGAAGATCACCCGTTCCTTGAGCAGGCGGCTGTAGATATCGTAGGCGCGCTCGCCGCGCGCACTCTGCTCGATCACCATCGGCACCAGGCCGGCAGCCTGTTCCGGGGTCATTTCTCTTTGCACAGCTGATTCCTGCATGATCATGCTCCTCTGCCGATGGCAACCAATCGGGTCGGGCCCTTCGTCCGGGCAAGCGCGTGACAGCCTGCCATCACGCTTCGGCGTCGGCCGACTCGGGATTCATGACCTCGCGGAAGGTCATGGTCTTGTCCGCGACCTGAGCCTGTTCGAGCACGTGATCAACCACCTGGTCCTCGATCACCACGGTCCGCGCATTCATCATGAGCTCCTGGCTCTCCCGGTAGTGGCGCTTGACCTCCTCGGGCTCGTCGTAGGCCGCGGCCACATCTTCGATGAAGGCCTCGAGCCGCTGCGGATCGACCTCGATATTGCGGGACTTGACCAGCTCCGCCACGATCAGACCCAGCCGAACCCGACGCTCGGCCTCTTCGCGGAACAGCGACGGGTCGAGCTGGGAAGGATCACCCTGCCCGCCGGTCTGGCGCTCCACGAAGCTGTCGCGCACCCGGCGGGCTTCCTCGTCAACCAGTGCGGAAGGCACATCCAGCTCGGTCACTTCCGCCAGGGCTTCCAGAACGCGGTTCTTGAGCTGGCGGCGGATCGCCTGGCGCAGTTCACGCTCCATGTTTTCGCGCACGTCCTGACGGAGCTTCTCGATGCTTTCGGCACCAAAGGCCTCGGCAAACGCCTCGTCCAGCTCTGCCGGCACCTTTTCTTCGATGGCGGTCGCGGTCACCGTAAATACGGCCGTCTTTCCGCGCAGGTGTTCGGCGTGGTAGTTCTCCGGGAAAGTGACCTCGATCTCGGTCGGTTCGTCCTTCTTCAGGCCAACCAGCCCCTTGTCAAAGTCCTCGAGCATCCGGCCTTCGCCGATCACCACCTGCATGCCCTCGCCGGCACCGCCCTCGAACAGCTCCCCGTCGATGCGCCCCTCGAAGTTGATGGTCACCCGTTCACCCTTGCGGGCCTTGTGGCGCACGGGCTTCCACTCGCCGCGCTGCTGGCGCAGGTTCTCGAACATCTCATCGATGTCTTCCTCGGAGACCTCGGCCACCGGACGCTCGATGGATACCGAAGACAGGTCGCCGATCTCGAACTCGGGATAAACCTCGACAGCCGCCACGAAGGTCAGGTTCTCGCCCGGGTTGCTGTTCACTGACTCGATCACCGGACGCCCGGCCGGCTGCAGGGACTCGGCCTCGATCGCCTCGCCGTAGGACTGGCCAAGCACCTCGCCCACCACTTCCTCGCGAACCTGATCATGGTAGCGACGCCGCACCACGTTCAGCGGGGCCTTGCCGGGCCGGAAGCCGTCCATGCGGACACGACGGCTCATGTCCTTGAGCCGGCGCTCCACTTCCTCATCGACCCGGGCGGCCGGGATCTCGATGGACACACGACGCAACAAGCCTTCGGCTGCTTCCACATTCACCTGCATGGGATCAAAACCTCGTCAAGAAAAACCAAGCGGAACAGCGGGCCGCAACGCAACCTGCCTGTTGCACAGCCCTGAATGCTGTCCCGATCATAAAAACCGGGGCACCCGGACCGGAGCCGGGTGCCCTTCGTACTTGCAATCTGGTGCGAAAGGAGAGACTCGAACTCTCACGCCTTTCGGCGCTGGAACCTAAATCCAGTGCGTCTACCAATTCCGCCACTTTCGCACAAAGCCAAAATCAGGCGCGAAATTATACAGTCAAACCCTGCTGGCGGAAAATGCACGGTTTCAGAAGGGCATGCCGGGCATCTGCCCCTTGAACTTGCGCATCATCTTGCCCATCCCTCCGCCGGAGAACTTCTTCATCATGTCCTTCATGTCCCGGTGCTGCTTGAGCAGCCGGTTGACGTCCTGCACCTGCATTCCCGAACCGGCCGCAATCCGGCGCTTGCGCGAGCCCTTGATGATTTCCGGCTTGCGCCTTTCCTCGGGCGTCATCGAGTTGATGATTGCCACCAGGCGACGGATGTCACGATCGCTGGCCTGCGACTTGACCTGCTCGGACAGCTTGCCCATGCCGGGCAGCTTGTCGATCAGGCTGCCGACGCCGCCCATGCCGAGCATCTGCTCGAACTGATCGCGCATGTCTTCCAGGGTGAAGGTCTTGCCGGACTTGACCTTCTCCGCCAGTGCCTGTGCCTTGTCCTGGTCGACGCCGCGCTGGGCGGCCTCCACCAGCGAAACCACGTCCCCCATGTCCAGGATGCGCGAGGCAACCCGCTCCGGGTGAAACGGCTCCAAGGCATGCAGTTTCTCGCCACTGCCGAGAAACTTGATGGGCTTGCCGGTCACATGACGCACCGAAAGCGCCGCACCACCCCGGGCATCGCCGTCCGTCTTGGTCAGAATCACGCCGGTCAGCGGCAGCGCCTCGTGAAACGCGCGGGCGGTGTTGGCTGCGTCCTGGCCGGTCATGCTGTCGACCACGAACAGCGTTTCCACCGGCGAGATGGCCTCGTGAATCCGCCGGGCCTCGTCCATCATCTCGTCGTCGACGTGCATCCGGCCAGCCGTGTCGACAATCAGCACATCGTGATGCCGCTTGCGGGCCTCCGCCAGGGCCGCCTCGGCAATGGCGACCGGGTCCTGGTCGGCGCTGGACGGGAAAAAGTCCGACCCCACCTGGCCGGCCACGGTCTCAAGCTGCCGAATCGCCGCGGGACGATACACGTCGGCGGAGACGACCAGGACCTTCTTTTTCTCGCGCTCCGAAAGGTACTTGGCCAGCTTGCCCACAGTGGTGGTTTTGCCCGCCCCCTGAAGGCCGGCGACAAGCACCACCGCCGGCGGCTGCACCGACAGGTCCAGCGCCTCGTTGTGCTCGCCCATCAGGGTCACGAGTTCATCGTGGACAATCTTGACCAGGACCTGACCCGGCGAAAGGCTCTTGAGCACCTCGGCGCCAAGTGCACGCTCGCGCACACGGGCAATGAAGTCGCGGGCCACCGGCAGGGCCACGTCAGCCTCCAGCAGCGCCATGCGCACCTCGCGCAGCGAGTCCTTGATGTTCTCCTCGGTCAGGCGACCCTGGCCGCGGAGATTGTCAAGCACATGGGAAAGTCGGCGGGAAAGGTTGTCAAACATCTGGGCACACTCCCGGTTGTCCGCGCCGGAGTCTCCGGCGCGTCCTGGACGGATCGGGTGGCAATGATAACAGCGGGACCGGGCCCGGGAGGAAGACTATCGGCCCGGTCCGGCGCATCCCCGGCGGGATCGTCAGGTGAAACTCTGCACAAAGCCATCCTTGGCTTTGTGGGCTAACGCCAGCTAAACGCGT
>JBNGDJ010000136.1:0-5499 GCA_049974825.1 Halothiobacillaceae bacterium
CCGCGGCTGAAGCTGTCCGCGAAAGCATCTCTTCTGGTCGGGTTGTTGGCAGCTTTCGCGCTGCCTGCACTTGCGCAGGACGGCACCGGGCCTTTGCCTGAGAATGCCCATGAACGGAGGTATGGCGGCGGGTGGGACTGCGACCTCGGCTACCGTGACGAGGACGGGCTCTGCATCCGGATCGACGTTCCCGAGAACGCATACCCGACGGGACGGTCCTACGGGACGGGCTGGGCCTGTCACCGCGGCTTCGAAGAGGCGGGCGGCTCATCATGTGCGGCAATCTTCGTGCCCGAAAATGCCTTCCTTCGCTCGTCGGGCTACGATTGGCAGTGCGAGCGCGGTTATCGGAGAGATGGAGAGTCCTGCGTAGCCATCGTTTTGCCGGACCACGCATATCTGACGGACGACCCCTCGGGTTCGGGGTGGGCTTGCGATCGCGGCTTTTTTGCGGATGCGGGCGGTTGCCGTCCGATCGCCGTCCCGGAGAACGGTTATCTGACCAACGCCGACTACGGCGCGACGTGGGCATGCGAGCGGGGGTTTGTCGAGATTGATGGACGGTGCGACGCCGTTGCCCTGCCGACCAACGCCTTCCTTGACACCGATTTCTATGGGCCGGGATGGCGCTGCGAGCGCGGGTATGAGCCCAAAAACAACGCCTGCATCGAAATCGAGATCCCCGCGAATGCGCATCTCGACCGCTCCGGCAATGGCTGGCGCTGCGACAGGGGTTTTCACTTGTCGGAAGGGTTGTGCATCCTTGTGCGGTAACACCTCGGCGATAGCTTATCCGGCAGAGGGGGCAGACATGGGCGATATCTGTCAAATGTTGGTATGCGGGACAGAGCCTAAACACTGACGGGTGGTCCGCAATTCACCCCAGGTTCGTGCGTAGCGCCCGGGAGGCGCACGCAGCCTTCTCCGTCATCGACGACCTTGCTTCACCGTCATCAAGGGGCCCGATCCGCCGACGAGGCACCGCGCCCGACGCATTCGTCCGGAAGGACCGAAAATGACATACACAATCAAGACGACCGCCATCTTCCTCCAGCCCTTCGAATTGGCGAGCTTCAACGAGATAATGCCGGCCGGCGAATACGAGATCGAGACAGAGGTTCTGGATCCGGCCGACGGGATCGAGCCGGAAAGCTGGACGTCCTCCGTGCTCGTTCATCTCAATCCGCCAGCTTCGCATCCTGGTCTGTCCCGAACGTTGACCGTTCCCCTGGCTGAACTCGAACGAGCGATCGCGAAGGACAAGCTTACCGGGAAGGCCCTGACCGATTACTTCCTTGAGGAAATGTTGGCTGATCCCATGATCTGCCTCGTGATGCAGGCCGATGGCGTCTCCGAGGAGGAGATCCGCAGTCTTTATTCCGGGCGGGGCTACAGGGGTGCCGGCGAAAGCGAGGTAACGCGTGGGGCAAGCGTCACTTCGGAAAACGAAGGGAAAGAAGGCATGTCGCCTCGCCCGGGATCTACGCGACCGGGCATCGGCGAATGAGTGCTGTTACCCACCGATGCACCACGAATGCTTTCTCCAGCGCATCGCGCTGGGGGCGCCGAGAATGACGCTGTGACTGAGCGCCCCATCGATCTCGATAGCCGAAGGTCCTCTTCGGAAAAGCTGGAAAGCGAATCGCGGCGGAGAGCCGCGAACACGGGTCTGCAGCCAAGATCCGGTAGGGACAAGGTGGACGCCGAGATCAATGCGGCAATGCTGGCCGAGCCGGCGCGGACATGGATCGAGGCGATGGAGAAGGCGCGTTTTCTTCTCGAGCGGTATTCCGCAAGCCCCGAAGCGCGGGACCCAAGAATTCAGAAGCTGATCGCGCGTGCCATGGGCGACCTGACCCGCCTGAAGAAACGCGAGGCGAACAGCTCATGACGGACCGCGCAGAGACAGCTTGACGGTCGCCAAGACCCGCGGCGATGTAGCAGCGGAGCGTGCTCGCCTTCGGTGCAAGGTGTAGTACTGGAGCGAAGGCTTCGGCGAGCGGTTTTGCATCCGCTGCAAGAGCTTGACTTCTTGGCGGACTGCCGATCCATTCGGGAACGGGAAAAGCCGGCGCAAATGGTCAGGCCGGTTCTCGTCGGCGCTGCCGGTGCGGCGTGTCAGCATCACCCAAACCACCACGTATCGATACGGGACCGCCGTCGCCCTGGGGTGGCATCGGATGATACTGCTTCCCAGCGAGACCCGAGAGATCTCCGGCTGTTCCAAGCCGGCCTGCATGCGTGCGTGCATTGCAGGAAGGTTCAGGTTGGACCGTGCGTGCCCTCCAGTCCTTCATGCCCTCCTATATCGCCAACCCAACATTGACGTTGAAGTATCCCACGAGCAGCAGCTTGCGCAGCGAATGCTCCCGCCAAGCCTTTCGAGTGCTGTCGAGCGAAAATCGTCGACCAGAAGAAGCCTCCAGAACATGGTCGGCCGGCGAAAACGGCTTCCTCATTTTTTTCTCCAGCTTTCCGCCCTTGGCACTTGCGGTGGAGCAGGTGGGTACCTACCTAAAGGATGCAAAGCATCTTCCTACGACCTTCTGTTTCCTGACGGCTTCAGTTGTTCTTATGACGAAACTGAGCCGGGCCACCGCGTTGTGTGGGGGGCAAATAGTCAAGGAGACAACACGATGGCCAATGGCACCGTGAAATGGTTCAACACTCAAAAAGGCTTCGGCTTCATCGCCCCGGAACATGGATCGAAGGACGTCTTCGTTCATATTTCCGCGCTTGAGCGCGCCGGGATTCATCAGCTGGATGATGGGCAAGCCGTGACTTTCGACATTGAAAGTGGTCGGGACGGTCGCGAGTCCGCGAGCAATCTCGCACTGGCGTAAGACTGGACCAACCTGAACAGTGAGGCGGGGGCGGCCTTTGGGCTGCCCGCGTCTTTTCATTTGAGTTACCCCCCGGACGTCCGGAGAGGGGTGTTCAGAGTAAATTTGGAATAAAAAACTATGATAGAAATTAACTGGGGGAGACCTCTGACCTTTGTCGTCTCAGCGGAGGGCGACATCCAAAGGTTCACCACGATCGAACAGGCCCGCTACTGGCTCCGCAAGAGGTGGCCGGTTGCCGATCACCACCGGGACCGTGCACTCGAACAAGTTGATGCCACGATGCATTGCCTGGCGACAGTTGGCGCCGCCCGCGAAGCGTTCATCTCCGCTGCAAAGGCGGCCGGGTTCACGCTGGATCATGCGGACGCCGAAGCAGCGGCCGCTGTCTGATTTCGGAACCCCGATCCCAATACCTGCGTTGCCTGCCAATGGACGCGCGCAATCCGGACACCGGAAATACCTGCACAGTCAAATCCTGATTGCCTGTAGCGCGGTCCCGGCAATCAGCCCGTCGAGGAGACTATAAGATGACGAAATACACAAAAAACACATTGTTCAAGGCCTCCTCGCCACGCGCGGAAACGCTCATGGACAAAATTACGCGCGCGGCGAAGGAAATCATCGACGACGAAACGGAGCAGCGCGCACTGAAGACCGCCCGCCTTCGCAAGGCCCGTCTCGAGCGAGAGGCCTGCACGCCGGCCCAGCCGCCCAAGGCCACCTCCAGAAATGCGCGCAAGGCACCCCGAGCGAAGGCCGCCAAGAAGAGCTGAAAGGCGGGGCAAATCAAAAGACAGCGGGTGCCCACGAACCAAGGCACTTCCGTTCCCCTTTTGGAAAGATTCCCGATTGCGACCCTCTGAATGGACCCGGATCCTCGTCAAGTATCGCGAGCCGATCCTCTCCCGTAGCATTTTCGAACTGACCGTGACACTGGTGCCTTTTTTGGCGATCTGGGCCTTGGCTTGGTGGGCTCTGTCGATCAGCCCGTGGCTGGCGATGGCCCTGGCATTGGCAAATGCGTCGTTCCTGGTGCGCGTGTTCATGATCCAGCGCGATTGCGGCCATGGCGCGTTCTTCAAGAACCGCCGCTTGGGAGACTGGATCGGCCGCGCCCTCACTGCAACCGCAGATCACCCGCGCCCAGCATCGTTAGATGCCGGACATTTGCTTTCAGACCCGAGCCGCCGAATTTTTCGCGCGTTCTGCCTTATGGCCATTTTGTCTTTCCACTTCGTTTCAGACGCACGTGATTGCTTCGCAAGTGCAATTGCGCAAAATTCTCCATCAAGGAATGGCCGGTCGCAGTTTTGGAATTGGGCCGGATCCGGCCTCTGATCGTCTCTCACTCAACCACCTCCGCAATCTGCAGAAGGCTCACCGGAGGAAAAAGCCCGATGTCCCGTGCCATGGACAGGTTCACGGTAATGGCGAACTCGGTCATTCGGGCAATCGGCAGGTCGCCCGGACGCGTGCCACCGACGAGGATCTTTTCCACCTGCTGCCCGGCGAGGCGCCCTACTTCGTAGTAGCTGGCAGCCACGGAGATCAATGCATCGCCCTCTTGGGCGGCCTCCTCGTAGGGACTGATGACGGGCAGTCCGACACCCCTCGCGGAAGCACCCAGGATGGCACTGTTGGCCTGCAGGAAAGACGAGCTCCCGACGTAGAGGAAGTCGGCCCCCTCACGCGCCAGTTCGCGGACAATTCTGGGAATATCCTCGACCGCCGGCATGCCTTCCTCCGCAAGGGGGAGAGCCGCCGCCACGAGTTGGAAGCCCTCTGCCTCCGCCAGTCCTTCGAGCTCGCGGTACTTGAGAACCGAGTTCTGCTCGTTCGCGTTATAGATCAGCCCCAGCGTTTCGAATGTCGGCAGGTAACTCCGGATGGTCTGGATCGTTACGGTCTCCGGCATCCGGTTATAGGTGCCGGTCACGTTCGGCCGACCTGTCGCGTCGAGCGATTTCACGATGCCCGAGCCGACCGGGTCGGCGACAATCATGAAGACCTGCGGGATCTCATGGTTGTACGCCGGATCATCGAGCTGGCTCATGTCTCCTGCGATCGCCCTCGTGACGCTGGTGCCCCAACTGACGATCAGGTCCGGATTGAGCTCACGCGCCGCTTTGAGCATCGAAGGGAGGGCGTTGTTATCCTGCCCTGCGTCCCGAACGTGGATGTTCACGGCTTTATCCAGCCCGTCAAGATAGTCCGTGAGTCCCTGGCAGGCCTCTTCGCACCCTCGCCAGGTGGCGATCAGGATGTCTGTATCATCGGCCTCGGAGATGGTCGGGACCCCTCCGAGTATAGCTGCGGTCAGGAGTAAACAAAAATTTCTCAACATGGATGCCCCTCTTTTTTATTACGCGCCAGCGCCACATCCGCGACTGTGAATAGGATCATGCCCGCCACAACGACGACGCCAAGCAGAGGCCCGATCGACGCGAGCCGTCCCACACTACTAAGGGCCGCGGCGAGGATCAGCCCGGACAGCGCACCTGCACGCTCAAGGAAGCGGAGGATCGAGACCGGGCGCGTGGAGGCGCCCCCGAGATCGAGTGCGAGGGCATATATGGGAGAGCGGAGAAGCGCGTGCCCTGCTCCGACACCGAGCACGACGACGGCCGTCGCCCAGGCGCCGGACTGAAAATTC
>JBNGDJ010000137.1:0-5398 GCA_049974825.1 Halothiobacillaceae bacterium
GGAAGATCAAGGCAGTGAAGCGATGTGCCTGGCCAGCGCGGCGATCTGATCGTCGGTCATGTTCTCGGCCAGTTCGCGCATGATCCGCTGGTTGTCGTTGGCCCGGCTGCCGTCACGATAAGCCTGCAGAGACTGAGTGACATAAGCTTCAGTAAGCCCGCGCAGCCTCGGGTAGGCCGAGAGTTCGTTGCCCTTGCCCAGCGGGCCGTGGCAGGCCGCGCAGGAGGCCACGCCGTCTTCCGGCTGACCATGCAAATAAAGCGCCTCGCCCCCCTCCGAGCTTTCCTCGGCCGGGGTGAACTTGAGCTCCTGGCTGGCGTAGAACGCGGCCAGATTGGCGATGTCCTCGTCGGAGAGGTTCGCGGCCTGAGGGCCCATGATCGGGTTGGCCCGTGCGCCGGAGCGGTAGTCCGCCAGCTGCTTGGCCAGGTACTTCTCACCCTGGCCGGCAATGCTCGGAAAGGCGGGATTGGCGCTGTTGCCATCCATGCCGTGACAGGCCGCGCATGAATTGGCAGCGGCCCGCCCGGCCTCGATGTCGGCCGCGAGCACCGGGCCGGAAGCGAGCACCGAGGCCGCAAGCACGGCCCGCGTGACGAAACTGTTCAACATTGCCTACACTCCTGCTGATCGTTTTTATCTGGCAAGTCCGGGCCTGCCGGATTTTCAAGCACCTGAACAATACCGGGTCGCGGGATTCTAGCCTGAAAGTCGCCCGCCGGTGAAACCCGACTCACGCGCCAGAAGGCCCGCCGCTCGGGCGCTGGGGACCGAAACTGGCGTAAGATGGCCACTTCACGTCGATCACGGTCAAACGACCCGATTGATTTTCGAGGCGCCGGTTCGTGCTCCGAACGGCGTTTCGGCCACGCAGACTGAGATCATGCTTTCGTGAACTGGTTCCAGAACATTCGCTTCGACCGCAGCGCCCACAAGCTCATCGACCTGCCGCCGGACGAGGGCCGGGAGGTTGCCTTTGCCGGTCGCTCCAACGCCGGCAAGTCCTCGGCCATCAATGCCATTGTTGGACGACGGGGCCTGGCGCGCGCATCCAAGACGCCGGGCCGGACCCAGCAGATCAATTTCTTCGTGATTGATGAATCCCGACGCCTGGTGGACCTCCCCGGCTACGGCTACGCCAAGGTGCCCAAGTCCATGCAGCAGCACTGGCAGCAGACGCTGGGCGAGTATTTCGAAACCCGCCTTTGCCTTGCCGGGCTCTGCGTGATCATGGACATCCGCCATCCGCTCAAACCGCAGGACTGGCAGATGCTCCACTGGGCTCACGCCCGCGATCTTCCGGTGCTCTGCCTGCTGACCAAGGCAGACAAGCTCTCGCGCAATGCAATTGCCCGGACCGTGATGGACGTACGCGGCGCACTGACCCGCGAGGGTGTCAACGCCACCGTGCAGGCCTTCTCGGCCCTGCAACCCGCCGGCATTCCCGAGGCCCGGGCCACGCTCGGTGCGTGGTTTTCCGAAGACCCGGAGCCCGAACCGGCAGGATAATTCACCGGTCAGAGAGCCTTCACCATCGCCCGCGAGCAGATCTGCCGGCAACATGCCGACAACCGTCGCAGAATCCCCCCATGGCCGAGGTCTTGCAAATGCCCGAATCGTCTCTTTTGGAAACCCGCCGAGCCCACGGCACCCGCGATGGCGCGGGTATGGTGATCCAGCGGCTCCATGACTTTTCCGGTGCCCTGGACCCACTGCTCATGATGGACGAGTTGCAGTCGCCGGCTGGCTCAGAGGTGCTGCCGGGCTTTCCGGACCACCCGCACAGGGGCTTTGAAACCCTGACGCTTCTGCGTCGCGGGGCGATGAACCACAGTGATCACCTGGGCAACCGGGGCCGGATCGAGGCCGGTGGTGCCCAGTGGATGCGGGCCGGCCGAGGGGTAATCCATTCGGAAATGCCACAAGCCGGTCCCGAGGGACTTCAGGCTTTCCAGCTTTGGATCAACCTGCCAGCCTCGGGGCGGATGGCCGAACCATGCTACGCGGACATCGAAGCGCAAAAGATGCCGGTGCTGGATCTCGATCCCGGAACGTTGACGGCCGTGGCCGGAAGATGGCAGCTGGAGAACTCCGAATCACTGGTCGACGGCCCCATCGAGGATCTGGGAATGCAGTCTGCCGGGGTCGCCTGGCTTTCGCTGCCTCCCGGGGGATCCACCGGGATCGCGCTGGGACCCTCGGAACGTCTGCTGGTGCGGGTTGTCTCGGGCGCCCTGATCAACGGCCCCGCTGCTGCGCAACTGGGGCTTTACGGCGGCGGAGACTGCGCCCGGCTCAATGCTGGACCCGAGCCTCTGCTGGCCATCCTTGTCCGGGGCCGACCGCTGGACGAGCCGATCGCCCAGCACGGTCCCTTTGTCATGAACCACCCCGAAGAAATCCACCAGGCGCTGGAAGACTATCGCGCGGGCCGCCTGACCGGGCCATGACTGCCGCGGCAAAATCTGCCAACCTCATGTATATTCGGTGACGCTCGCCAGCCGTCGTCCGCAGGGCTGGCCGAAGGAATCCACAAAGGCAAGGGAACCCAGGCACGTTCAAGATGCAATTGCCCCGCTCGCTCCGTTCACTGAAGGCCCTGATCGTCACCGCCGCGCTGTTCGTCTCGGTGCTGGTATTCGCGGCCGTCTACGTGACGACCAGCCAGGTTTTCGACCGCTCCGTGCGCGCCTCGGCCGAACAGATGTCCGAAACCCTGACCGAGGGCACCTTCAACGCCATGTACCAGATCATGCGCGAGGGCTGGACCCGCGCGCAGCTGGAAGAATTCATCCGGGCGATTGAATCAGGAGAGGATTACCGGATCGAGCTGTTCCGGGGCGAGGCAGTAGCCGAACGGTATGGCGCCATCGACGGCACGCCGCCGGATGAACGCGTGCAGTGGGTGTTCAACCGGGGCGAGCGGCTGGTTCACGATCACAACGGCCAGATCGAGTTCATCAAGCCCCTTGCCGCCCAGGCCGAGTGCCTGCAGTGCCACGGCAATGCCGAAGTGGGCACGGTTCTGGGCGTGATGCGGGTCACCCGGTCGATCGAGCCGCAGGTCGCCGAAGCCCGCGAAGAGCTGATCGGTAGCCTGCTGCTGATCACGCCGGTCCCGCTGCTGCTTGCGCTGGCTATCGCCTGGCTGCTCAACCGCCGGCTGGGCTCGTCCGTCCGCAACCTGGAACAGGGGGTCAACCGCATTCAGCGCGTATCCGACCTGCGGAGCATGGACCTGGACAGCGCACACCCAGGCCTGAGCGAATTCGACGACATCTTTGATGGCATCCGCAACCTCGCGGAAAAGCTCCGGGACGTGGCGGTTGACAAGGAACTGCTCGAATTCGAGATCCGGCTGCTGGAAAAATTCGTCATTACCTCCGAGGTGGTCCGCGACTGGCGCGAATACGTCTGCGACCTGATGCGGGAAATCGACTACGTCATCGACACCTATGCCCTGTTTTCGGTTTTCAAGGTCGGCGACGAGCTATTTGATCTGGAGGTCTTCTGGCTGCGCCCGCCGACGGAGGCCACCCGTGCCGACATGGAGCGAATCCTGCGGGAGACGCTGAAGGACAGCCCGGTCCTCGGCGACGGGGTTGTCCTGGAAATCCATCACAACGTGGTTGAACCCACCGCCGAGCCGGTCACCATCGCCCCCGAAAAGATCGCCCTGCAGACCAAGAGCCTGCTGGTCGAAGCCCCGAAGATCGGCGGGATCGTCGGGATTGGTGTGCATTCCTCGGATGCGCTGGATGCGACGCGCCTGCTGGTCATCGAGAGCATCCTCTCGACCCTGCTGAACGTTGTCGGGTCGGTGCGCGCAATCTACAAGTACACCAAGGACCTGGAGTTCTACGCCACCCGCGACCCGCTGACCAATCTCTACAACCAGCGCATGTTCTGGGAACTGGCAGGCTACGAGGTCGGCCGCGCCCAGCGGCATGAACAGTCGTTCGCGATGCTGGTGGTGGACATGGACAACTTCAAGTCGGTCAACGACACCCATGGCCATGCCTTCGGGGACGACTTCCTCCGTCGCTTTGCGGAGGCCATCAGCAACGCCCTGCGCGACGGCGACATTCTGGCCCGCTACGGAGGGGACGAATTCGCGATTGTCCTGCCCGAAGCCGGCACTGAACAGGCCTGGAATGTCGGCCAGCGCATCCTTGAACATGCCGGCAAACTCACCATGGAGGCACCGGACGGCAGCCACGTCAGCGCTTCAGTATCGATAGGTGGTGCGATCTGCCCCGATCACGCGGCAGATGCCAAGGATCTGTTTCTATTCGCCGACAACATGATGTACAAGGCCAAGGCGGAGGGCAAAAATCGCGTCGCCCTGCCATCCGCGGACGACGTGGTGGATGTGTACAAGGAAATCGGCGAAAAGAGCCTGATCGTCTCCGAGGCCATCGCCAACAAGCGCATCGTGCCGTTTTTCCAGCCGCTGGTGAAAAGCGCGGACGGCAGCCACACGGCCTTCGAGGTCCTCTCGCGCATCGAGCTGGCGGACGGCACGCTGATGGGCGCCCACGAGTTCATCGAGGTGGCCGAGCGCATCGGCCAGATCGACAAGCTGGATTTCGTGGTATTCGAGAACGTGCTCGCGCAGGTCAGGGAATACGACTACCGGGGCCTTCTGTTTCTCAACCTGTCGCCGCGTGCGCTGATTCTCAACGAGTTCGTGCCCAACATGCGTCGCCTGGTGCGCGAAAATGGCGTCGATCCGGCCCAGATTGTCTTCGAGATCACCGAGCGCGAAACCGTGCGCAATTTCTCCCTGCTGGAAAAGTTCGTCCACGAGCTGAAGGAAGAGGGCTTCGGTCTGGCCATTGATGACTTCGGCTCCGGTTTCTCGTCATTCCATTACCTCAAGCGCTTCCCGATCGACTTCGTCAAGATCGAGGGCGACTTCATTGCCAACATGATCGAGGACGATACTGACCGCGCCTTTGTCCGCAGCATCGCCCAGCTGGCGCATGAGTTGGGCATCCGCACGGTGGCCGAATACGTGGAAAGCGAGGAAGTGCTGGCAGGCGTCCGTGATCTGGGCGTGGATCTGGCCCAGGGCTACCACATCGGCCGACCCGCCCGTTACGCCATGCGCGATCTCTGTCAGGGTCAATAGGTTTGCGCCGGGTCCGCCAGCACACCCGGACTCGACAATCAGGGCATCTCGAAAAACCTTTCGAGATGCCCTTTGGGGCAGGGATGCCCCAACGCATCAAGCGCGCAAGCGATTGAAATTGCGTAAGTCATTCGCGGGTCTCCCGCGAATGACGACCTCGAAAAACCACAGGGAAGTAGTTTTTCGAGGCTCCCAATCAGTCAGCGTCGGTTAGGGAATCTCTGCACGAATGCTTCAGATTCCCGATTGGGGCATGGATGCCCC
>JBNGDJ010000138.1:0-5374 GCA_049974825.1 Halothiobacillaceae bacterium
AATTTGGGGCATCCATGCCCCAATCGGGAATCTGAAGCATTCGTGCAGAGATTCCTTAACCGATTTTCGAATTCATGGCCCGGAACGCCCTTGTGCGGGTCTTGTCTGAATTTCGAAAGGTATATCACCATTTCACTGACGATCCGGAGGTATTGATTACATGTCCCAGTTGCTCGTGATCGAAGGCAGCGTATTCGGCGAAAACGGCCAGTCGACCGGGCTGGCGCGCCATTATGTCGAGGCTTGGAAGGAGGCGAACCCGGAGGGTTCGGTGCGTACCATTGACGTGGTGGCCGAGCCCTTCGCTCCCTTTGACACGGCAGCGATGGCGGCGCTTTCTGCCGAACCTTCGCAGCGCGACGCGCAGCAGGCAGCGATGGTGGCCAAGGCCGACGACCTGATCGAGGCTTTCCAGAAGGCCGATCGCATCGTGCTCTGCGCCCCGATGTACAACTTCCACATTTCCAGCCACTTGAAGTCCGCGCTGGACTGGCTGGCGCGGGCCGGAGTGACCTTTCGCTATACCGAGAACGGTGCCGAGGGCCTGCTGCCATCCGTGCCGGTGATCGTGATCTCGACGCGCGGCGGGCACTACCATGAGGCAGGCATTGATCACCAGCTGCCTTACCTGCGCCAATTCCTGTCCTTCGTAGGGCTTGATGACGTAACCGTGGTCCTGGCCGAGGGGCTCAACAGCGGTGGTGAAGAGGCGGCCAAGGCTTCGATTGAACAGGCCAAGAAGCAGCTTTCTGCCCTCGTGTAACGGCATGGCCACGCATGGCCGCGTCTTGATCGGCGTCCGCGGCGGGCGAAATTCAGGCGGGCCGTATTACTTCCTCGATCCAGTCGAAGATTGTCGACTCCATCATGGCCGAACCCAGCCCGCCACAATGACCCGAGGCACCATCGGCCGGGTCGAGCTTCAGCAAAGTGGCCGGGGCTTTCAGAGCTTGGTGAAAAACCTCGGATTGCGATGCGAAATCACCGTCCGAGGCCAGGGTCAGCGTGGGGCAGCGAATGCCGTCCACGCAGTCGACCAGGCTGAACCGGGCCTGGCGGCGCATGTATTCGGCTACCGTGTCCGCGCCAAGAGTCAGCATCCTCGGCCGAAAAAAACGCGCCGTTTCCGGATCCTGCAGCATTTGCTCAAGGGCGGCCTCGATTTCGGCGTCCCCGTCCAGCACTTGCTGCCAGGTGGCGCGGTCCATTCGCTCGGACAGAAATGCCTCGCTGAAATCGTACTGACCCGGATCGCAGACCAGCGCCGCGGCCCGGTCTTGCGGATCCATCGCGACACCGCGTGCCGCCAGGTAGCCGCCCAGACTGCGCCCCACCACAATAATTCCGGCCGGGTCCACATCAGGGATTGACTCCAGCCAGTCCATCACCGGCAGGTAGGCCGTCTCAAAGTCGGCCCCCATGGCCATGCCCTGTTCGTACAGCATCGAACCCTGACCGGGACCTTCCCAGGTCACGAAGTTGAAGCCCCGATTCAGCGCCATGTAACCGGTAAAGGCAAACCCGGACTCGGCGGTTGAGTCGAAACCGCAGGGCAGGACGATCGTGACGCGCGGCGTCCGATCGGTTCCCGGCCGGAAGAAATACCCCTGCATCTGTCCCCCGGCTGGATGTGCCAGGCGAAAAGGATCAAACCCGCATGGCAACGCCGTCGCGCCCTGCACAAAGCAGTCCCGGTGTCGCGAGAAACCCTCTCGCAGTCGCTCATCGGCCGGGGCCTCCCGCTCGAAGAAGAATGCCTGACGCCAGTATTCGCTCGCCCGGAGAAAGGCCTGGCGCGCCGAGACCACGTGCCCTCGGGCCGATGCAACGCGAGCCCGCCGTTCGACCCGATCGGCGAGGGCGGCCCAGGCAGACCACCAGCTGTCGTAATCGCCCGGGACGATCTGCTGGAGCAGGGTATCGATCTCGCCTGCATCGGCACAATCGGCGCGGCAGACGGCAAGACTGCGCTCAAGCTGGGCATTCATGACAGGGTGGGCAATTGCTTGCATGTTCTTTCTCCGCTGGATGGGGACACAAAAGGGCACGCTGTTGACTCATGTCCTTCGCGTGGTTGTCGAAAACGCGAACCATCGCCGGGCAAGCAAGTTTATACCGTGACGGCTGGCAGGGGGCAGGCACCGTGGTAGATCCTGCCGATAAACCAAGCGCGATCCGTGGAATCAAGTCAGAATTGAAAGATTGTTGTCACCTTGAACGGTTAGCATCCGCCTTCGGCCCGGGTGAAGCCGCTTGCGGGCATCCACTTGTCCAGCGAATGAGTCAACGCCATGTCCAACTCCAGCGAGCTGTCGGCAGCAACAACCACCACGAACGAGCCACGTCTGGCCCGGGATCTTCTGATCGAGGCCCCGTCAGTGACGGCCAGTTACACGAACGAGGCCGTGATGGAACTGTTCGCGCGCAACCGCTCGCTGCAGAACCTGCCGGTGGTTCACGAAGGTCGTCCCATGGGACTGATAAACCGTGCGCTTTTCCACAACATGATGGCAAAGCCCTACTACCCGGAACTGTACAGCCGCCACAGCTGTATTGCCTTTATGGACAAGAGTCCACTGCTGGTCGAAACCGGGGAGTCCATTCAGGCGGTCACCGCCAAGGCGGTTCACACCGGGGAAAAGGTTTTTTCGGACGGGTTCATCATCGTGGAGGATGGCCAGTACCGAGGGGTGGGTCAGGTTCTGGACCTGATGCGTGCCATGATGGGCCTTCAGGCACGCCAGCACCGCCAGCTGATGGACAGCATCGAATACGCGAGCGTGATCCAGCACTCGCTGCTCAAGCCTTCGGAACAGGCACTTGGTCACAGCCTGACCGGTGCGCACTGGCTGGTCTGGCGTCCACGGGACACCGTCGGCGGCGACATCTTCCATGTCGTGGAGGTCGAAGACGGCTTTCTGGTGGCCTTGTTTGACTGCACGGGCCATGGCGTGCCGGGGGCGTTCATGACCCTGATCACCGGCGCTGCCTTCGATCGCGCCGTGACTCGACATGGTGTGGATGATCCGGCCGCGCTGCTTGGTTCGATGAACCGGCACATCAAGCGCCAGCTCAACCAGCACGAATCCAAGGGCACGGACCTGATGGCGAACTCGGACGATGGCCTCGATGGGGTGATCGTGCGCTACTGGAGCGAGCAGCGCCGGCTCTGCTACGCTGCCGCACGGCAGCCACTGTTTCATGTTTCCCGGCTCGAGGACGGCTTTGCCCAGTGCGAATCGCACAAGGGCGAGCGACACGGAGTGGGTTACGCGAACACACCGGCCGACTACCAGTGGCACAATCACGAGCTCGGCGTGGATCCGGGAGACCGGATATACTTGGTCAGCGACGGGGTGACCGACCAGATCGGCGGACCCCGGCAGATCGGTTTCGGCAAGCGGCGACTCAAACAGTTTCTCGCACAATCCCACAAGCTTGGGATGCGGGAGCAGAAGATCGCCTTCGAGGAATTGTTCGACAACTGGCGGGGCAGTCAGCCGGCAAGAGACGATGTCTCGATTATCGGGCTAACCCTGAACTGAAGGAGGCCGGATGGAAAATAATCAGCAAGAAGGCGGTCGCGAGGATCCTTGGCTGCAGTGCTGCTCGGTTCGGCACAGCAATCTCGTGTTCTACTACGCTGGATACTTCTCGCAGAACGTCATCAACGCCACCGGGGATGCGGTCAGGTTGCGGCTGGAACGCTCGGACACGCCCACCTCGGTGCGTCGGAAGCTGTTCTCGACCTTTATCGAGATGACCCAGAACATCGTGCATTACTCCAGCGATCACCTCACGCCCGGTGAGCAGACCGACGGGGAAATGCGCCGAGGTTCGCTGTGCATCCTGCAGGAGGACGAGCGGTTCTACATCGTCTGTGCCAACCTGGTCACTCCGGCGCGGGCCGATCACCTCAGGCAGGTGCTTGAGCCGTTGTGCGAGATGTCAGCCGAACAGATACGCAAGGCTTATCGTCAGCAACTCCGACAGGAGGCCCCTGCCGAAAGCAAGGGTGCCGGCCTGGGACTGCTCACCATTGCCAAGGAGAGCAGCCGCCCGATCGAGTATGCCTTTGAGCCCCAGGATGGAACCGACATGGTGCTCTTTACGCTCAAGGCGACCATCTGACCCCGGAGAACAGAATGGACAAAATGCACATTCCCGCCACCAGCGACACGCCAGAGATCGTCTTTGATTTCGAGGCACGGCGGCTCCTGATCAAGGGTGAGTCGTATCCGGAAAGTGCCGCCAACTTCTACGGCCCCATCCTTGAGCAAACGGACCGGTTTCTCGACCAGCTTGAGGAAGGGGACGGGGTCGAGGTGCATGTTGAGCTCAAGTATTTCAACAGCTCCAGCACCAAGATGCTGTTCACCTTCTTCGACCGGCTAAACGCCAGTGCCGAAGCCGGTGTGCGGGTCGACTTGCACTGGTACCACGACATCGAGGACGACATGATCCTCGAGTTTGGCGAAGAGCTGGCGGAAGATTTTCCGGAGATGGGGTACCACCCCCATGCCGTGGGCAGCCTGTGAGTCGGGACCTGTTCGGACGGGAGAAGGAGGCCATCGCGCGTGCGCGCGGTGCGCTGGACTCGCGTTGTCCGGACGAACTGGCCGATGCGCTTGGCCACCTGATCGATGAATTCGAGCGCGTGGTCCGGGACACGCGGCGCCTGATCAATCACTCCGACCGCAGTGAACGCGAGCTCAACCGCGCCAACCGTCGGCTGCGCGAGCTGACCGATGCGCTGGACTGGAAAAGCCGGCATGACGGCCTGACCGGACTGCTCAATCGGGCAGCGCTGATCGATCATGCTCAGGAACTGATGAAGGAGCATGCCCTCGGACTGGTGCTGGTCGATGTGGACCACTTCAAGAAGATCAATGACACCTATGGTCATCCGGTGGGGGATATCGTCCTGCGCTCGGTGGCCGAATGCCTTGCCAGCGTGGCCGGACCAGATCGATGCGGCCGCATGGGTGGCGAGGAGTTCGCGCTTCTCTGTCCGCTGCCGGAACATGAGCGCACACCGGAAGGACACGACCAGGGGTTCCGGCTCGCCACGCAGGGGCGCGAGTGCGTTCAGGCGCTTGATTTCGAGGTCGCCAGCAACCTCAACGTGACGGCCTCCTTCGGGGTCGCCTACGCCGATGCCGGTGTTCTTTTCGACCGCCTCTATCTCGTTGCGGACGACATGCTCTACCAGGCCAAGACCAACGGGCGAAACCGGGTCGAGTTCAGCCCCGACCCGGTACGCAGCTGACGCCCCGATTCACGGCCGACCCACCGGCTTGGCTGTGGAAACTCTGCACAAAGCCATCCTTGGCTTTGTGGGCTAACGCCAGCTACGCGTTCAGACACGCCCGGG
>JBNGDJ010000139.1:0-4569 GCA_049974825.1 Halothiobacillaceae bacterium
CATGCGTGTCTGAACGCGTAGCTGGCGTCAGCCCACAAATCCATGGATGGATTTGTGCAGAGTTTCCTTAGATTGCCACCTGGCGAACGAGGGCTACGGCACAGGACGAGGCGAGGCATCTCAATCGTGCGGTGCGCGCCGGCAATGACCCGGCTGGCTACGACCCGGCAAGCAAAGGCCTGGAATTTCTGCAAGAATCCGGGCAGGGTCGGACTTGGACCTGGACCAGGTGGCAAGAGACTCTTCGGCCAATGGACCATATCCTTGAGCCGGCACGAAATAGAAAAAGCTTCTTACCGGGCAAGGGAAACTCATGAGCAAGACGACACGACGGCATGTACTGATCACGGGCTGCTCTTCCGGCATCGGGCGCTGTGTGGCCGAGGGGCTTGCGCAACGCGGGCATCGCGTGATGGCCAGTGCACGTCGCGCCGAAGACGTGGCCGCACTTGAGGCGGCCGGCTTGCCATCGACGAGACTGGACCTGGACGACAGCCAGAGCATTCGGGACGGCTTCACCGAGGCCATGGACCGGCTGGACGGGCGAATCGACGGGCTGTTCAACAACGGCGCCTGGGGACTACCCGGCGCCGTGGAAGATCTCACGCGCGAAGCGCTGGCAGCCCAGCTCGAGACCAACCTGCTCGGCTGGCTGGAGCTCACCAATCTCGTGATCCCGCCGATGCGCGCGCAGGGCTTCGGACGCATCATCCAGAACAGCTCGGTGCTGGGACTGGCTGCCTTCCCCTACCGGGGTGCCTACGTGGCCAGCAAGTTTGCACTGGAAGGACTAAGCGACACCCTGCGCCTGGAACTGCGCGGCAGCGGCATCGATGTCTGCCTGATCGAGCCCGGGCCCATCGAAAGTCGTTTCCGAGCCAACGCGCTGACCGCCTTCGAGCGCTGGATCGACCACCAGGGCAGCGTGCACGCGCAAGCCTACCAGGCTCAGCTCGAACGCATGCGAAACCCCGGCCCGGCCGCACCCTTCACCCTGCCGCCCGAGGCCGTGCTGCGGCGAGTCATTCACGCACTGGAAAGCACTCGCCCTCGGGCACGCTACCCGGTGACCCTGCCCACCCGCCTCTTCGGCACCATGCGCCGGATACTGCCTACCCGGCTTATGGACCGCCTCCTGCTGGCCGCCTCCGGCGGCGGAAAGCGCTGAAACCATGGAAAACCATCTTCACTCCTGGCTGGCCCTGGGCTATCTCGTCGTTGAGTGGGTCATCCGCCTGGTCATGCTCTTCGTCGTACCCTGGCGCAGACCGCCCTCTTCGGCCACGGCCTGGCTGCTGCTGGTCTACTTCTGGCCGGTGCCGGGCTTGCTGTTCTATCTCGTCTTGGGCCGCTCCCGCCTGTCTCGCACCCAGCAGGCCCGCATCTCCGAGCTGCGCGGCCGCCTGCTGCCGACCCTTGGCCACCTCGAAAAGCACCCGTTGGTCGCCCGACCGGACCTGCCGCCGGAGATGGGGCCGGTCGCCCAGCTTTCGCGGCGCATAGCGGCCCTGCCCGAGTTCGGCGGCAACCGCATCCGGCTGGTCGATGACAGTAACCAATGGATTCGGCAGCTCACGGACGACATCGACCGCGCGGAACATTCCGTGCACCTGCTGTTCTACATCGCGCGCCGTGACGAGCACACGCGGCCTGTCTTCGAGGCGCTGGAGCGGGCAATCGAGCGCGGCGTGACGGTGCGCCTGCTGGTGGACGACCATGGCAGTGCAGAGGCCCTCTCCGATCTGCGCCAATGGGCCGCGACCACCGGTGCGGCCTTTGCCACCGCCATGCCCCGGGGCGGGCTGTGGCGGCATAGTTCACGCTTTGACCTGCGCAATCACCGCAAGATCGCGGTGATCGACGGCAAGGTCGGTCACACGGGCTCTCAGAACTTGATCTCGCCGGACTTTCACGTCGGCATGATCTACGAGGACCTCATGGTCCGGCTGGAAGGCCCGGTGGTGCTGGAACTGCAACTGGTCTTTGCAGGGGACTGGTTCGTCGAACGGGACGAGTTCCTGTCCGGTGAAGAGCACTTCCCCGCACCGCGGGGCGAGGGCGACATCGTTGCCCAGGGCCTGCCCAGCGGGCCCGAATTTCCCGACCCGGTCCAGCAGAATCTCATGCTCAGCCTGCTGCATACCGCCACGCGAACGGTCTATCTGGTCACGCCCTATTTTGTACCGGACGAACCGACCCTGCTGGCACTCAAGTCGGCGGCCCAACGCGGGGTTGACGTGCGGGTGGTCGTCTCCGAGCGACTGGACAGCCGGCCGGTGCAATGGGCCCAGGAAAGCTACTACGAGGAACTGCTGGAGGCAGGCGTCTGCATCACCCGCTATCCGGCGGGCTTTCTGCACGTCAAGGCAGCCATTATCGACGGGCAGGTCGTTCAGATCGGCAGTGCCAATTTCGACGTCCGATCCTTCCTGCTCAACGCCGAATTCGGGCTGCTTTTCTACTCAAGCGAGCTGGCGCTTCAACTGACCCTGGGCTTTCGTCGCTACGAGGGGCTGGGTGAGCGCCTCGATTACCAGCGATGGCGACAACGCCCCTGGCCGCGCAAGCTGCGCGAAAATGCGGCACGACTGGCCTCGCCCATTCTTTGAACGACAGCCGTCGTGCGCGGCGGCGACGGTTCCCGACTCAGTACCCCCCGGAGGCCAGGCCAAGCCCCGTCAAAACAACCGTGGCCAGCAGGACGAATGCCGCGTGAGTCCCAATCACGCCACGGATTCCGGCAACGCGCGCCGGATTTTCCACCGCAGATGCGGGCGTCCGGCCTGCGGCTTGCCAGGCCAGGGGCGCCGCCAGCAGTACCATAAGCAGCGGAGCCGGCAATACGCCAAGAAGGCAAAGCAGCGCCCAGAAACCGAAGGCAAGCGCCATCAACCCGACAAGCAGCCACCAGGCCCGCTGTTCACCGAACAGCACCACCCAGCTGCGCTTTTTGGCGAGCCGATCCGAAGGCGCGTCTGGGAATTCGTTGACCAGAAGGATGGCGGCGACCAGAAGGCCCACAGGCAAACCGGCCCACCAGGCCGCGGCATCCCAGCTGCCAGCCTGAGTGAAATAACTGCCGGCCACGGCCATTGGCCCGAAAACCAGTGCCACGGTCGGTTCGCCCAGGCCATGGTAGGAAAGCGGCCACGGACCCGCCGAGTAGGCCACACCCAGCAGGATGCCGGCCAGACCAAGCCACAGCAGCGACCAGCCAGCAATACTCGCCAGACCAACGCCAAGAAGACTGGAGAAAAGCAGCAGACCAAGCGCCAGTCGGCGCATGCCAGCCACATCCAGTTGACCCTGCTGAATCACCCGGCTGCCACCGGCAAACGGTGTCAGCGGGGACTCGTTGAGCGTATCCGCACCGCGCCGATGATCTCCCAGATCATTGACCACGTTCGCAAAGGCATGCAGGGCCACGGCCGCGGTGATCGCCATCAGGAAGGCCGGCAGAGAGAACGGATACCCCGCCTGCCATGCCAATGCAGTGCCCAGCAGAACCGGCAGAGCCATGACGGTCAAAAAGCCTGGACGGGTGGCAGTCACCCCATGGCGCAGCAGATCAGTCAAGCAGTGCATCGACTTGCTGCCAGAGCGCAAAATAGGCCTGGGCCGCCGGCGTGCGCGGCTGACTGAAAACAGTGGGCATCCGGTCAACACCCATCTGCTCGACCACCGAGGCATAGGGAATCTCGGCAGGCAGCATCTGGGGAATGCGCCGCCCCGGCCCGGTTCGGAAGCCGCGATGCAGCTGTCGGCGCCGGTCCACCATGCTCAGGAAGGCATGAAAGTGCTCGGGATGGATCTTTTCCTGGTCCATGTGCTCGACAAGCTGGAACCAGGTGCGCTCCGACAGGTGCGTGGGAATCAGCGGCACCAAAAGCACGTCCGCGGCCCGGATTACGTTGTCGGCCAGCAGCGACAGCCCCGGCGGACAGTCGATCCATATTTCGTCATATTCGTCATAGAGCGCCTCAAGCATGTGCGCGATCTGGAACACCCCGTGCTTGAGATCATCCAGTACCCGCTCGGCGTCGCGGTATGACAGGTCGGATGGCAGCAGCCAGAGATTCCGATGCGGCGTGCGGCGAATGGCCTTGCCCAGCCCCTTGCCCTTGAAGATTTTCCGGATCGAGGGACCATCAACCGCCGCGCTCTTGAGATACCAGGTCGTGGCCGCCTGGGGATCCAGGTCCCAAATCAGGGTACGACGCCCGTGCAGCGCGGAGAGCGCCGCCAGGTTGACCGCGGCCGCGGTCTTGCCGACTCCGCCCTTGATGGAGAACAGCGCAATGGTGTTGGTCATGATGACGTCCGCGAACCGGCTTCGAGCATGGCGGGAGGATACCGCAAATCGGCCCGCCACGGGGCAAGTCGGAACGACGATCCGCCCACCCCCGGCTGCCGGCTGATTCCCCACCGCGCGCGGCATCGAACAGGGGTCAGCATTTGCTGCAGACCTGATCCTCGAAACTCGGCACAAAACCATCCTCGGGCTTTGTGCCGAAACGTCCGGGCCGATACATGCTCGGCCCGGACTCCGCGATTCAATGGCTTGCGCCA
>JBNGDJ010000139.1:4669-5242 GCA_049974825.1 Halothiobacillaceae bacterium
TTGTGCGGCGGGGCATCCATGCCCCGCGCGGGAAGGTCTGCATTTGTGCAGACCTGATCCTCGAAACTCGGCACAAAGCCATCCTCAGGCTTTGTGCCGAAACGCCCGGGCCGATACATGCTCGGCCCAGGCTCCGCGATTCAATGGCTTGCGCCATTGTGCGGCGGGGCATCCATGCCCCGCGCGGGAAGGTCTGCATTTGTGCAGACCTTCCCTGTTAAACTAATGGGCCTTTGCACGAACGCAGAGACTCTCTGGGGAAGCGCTGCACAACCCCTTCCTTGAATTGTGCAGAATGCCGATCAAGCAACTCAAATCAGCCAGCCGAAATCACCAGCCGCAGCGGAAGTTTTCTCGTGTCCGAATACAAGCACACACTCAACCTGCCACAAACCGACTTTCCCATGCGGGGCAACCTGCCCCGGCGTGAACCGGAGCGCCTCGCCCGCTGGCAGGAGCGCGGCCTGTACCGCCAGATTCGAGCGCATTGCGCCGGGCGTCCCCGCTTCGTGCTCCATGACGGGCCGCCCTATGCCAATGGTGATATCCATATCGGGCATGCCGTCAACAAGA
>JBNGDJ010000140.1:0-5235 GCA_049974825.1 Halothiobacillaceae bacterium
TCAGCGGGTCGATCCGCTGGCGCGAGTTGCGCTTGGCCAGTTCCACCGTCGGCTGCACCGCCAGCATCGGCCCCGGCGCGTGATGCATCACAAAGCCGATGAAGCAGTTGCCCGCTTCCGTCGCCCCCACCTGCGCGGCCTTCATGAACACCACCCGCTGCACCGGGCTGACCGGCGAGAGCGCATCCATGATCTCGCGCATATAGGGCGTGCGCGCGGTCTTGTAACGCCCGGGCTCCGCCGAGGCGCGCGACGACAGCCAGCGATGCCGGTCGGCCCATTGCGACACTGTCAGGTCCGGGTCGGGCCGCAGGCCCCGCGACCAGGCGCGCAGCAGGTCATTGGCACCGTCGAACCCCGCGACATCCTCATCCAAGGCCGCTGCGGATCTCGGCGAGGCTGTCGAGTTGGGCGCGGACATGGGCTTCCAGAACCTTCTGCATCACCGCCACCTCCACCGTGATCCCCTCTCCCAGGGCGGCTGCCAGTTCCGAGGCCATGAGGGCTGCCACCCGCGCGGGCCAGATCACCCAGGCGTCACGCTCCTCGCGCGCCAGCCGGAAGATCAGCGTTTCCGCGCGCGCCTTGTCGACCAGGTCGCCTTTCAGCTTTTGCAGCCGGATGCGGCGTTCCTGCGCCTTGAGCACCTCGTTCGCGGTCTTGGCCTGCAGAAAGGTCGTGCCGCCGCCGACAGCCGGCGCGGCCATCCCCTGCTCCTTGAGCGTGTCCCCCACCGCTGCGACAGCGGCCTCGGGCACCGGCTTTATCCTGGCCTTGCCCGCCGCAGAAGGTTTCGCCTTGGCGCGGGATTTCGACGGGTCGGTCGTCTCGGCGCGGCGCGTGTCCGACGCCTCGGGGTCGATACTGCCGTCAGCGTGCAGCACCAGCCGCCCTGCGTCCTTGGCTTTCTGGATCGCCCCGCGCGAGAGGCCCACGCGGGCGGCATACTGGCGTTCGCTCAGGCCCTGCATGGCTCACCCCGCGCGCGATAAAGCAATGGAATTGCTGCGATTTCCGTTGATTACAGTCCGCGCCGGAGCGATTCTGGGATCAAGCCAACAGACCCGGATCGGAGACAGCCCCATGAGCACCCATGAAAAACCCGCGCCAGAGCACGATCGCGACGCGCTGCTTCTCGAGATCGCGGACCGTCACCTGTTTCTCGAAACGCTGGAAACCCGCAATTCCGACAGACTCGATTTTCACGAACACGGCGTCTGGGCGATCCGCTCCGCGCTCGAAGCCGCCTTCGAGGCGGGATGCCGCGCCCGGGCCGATGCCCCCACCCAATCCTGAAGGAGCCTGACCATGACCGCCATCACCACCATCCGCATCGGTTACGCCGCGCTGCCCGATCCGCTCAATCTCAAGGATCGCGACGCGGCCGCCCGGATGATCGAGGCCGCGCTGCGCGACGAAGGCATCAAAGCCGAGGCGTCGGACGTGATCTCGCACATCAAGATCGAACTGCCCACCACCGAGCTTGCCGCCGCCAGCGCATTTCTGGCCAGCCTGCAACTGATCTGAGGAGCCGCCCATGACGGACCTGTCCCTCAACGGCCTGCCCGAGGGCGAGACCCTCGACGATCTGGTCCGGCGCAACTGCGCCATCGGCTTCGACCTGCGCTTCTGCCGCAGCGTGGCCGTGGCGGAGGATGATCGCGACACCGTCACTTGCGACCCGTCCGAAGCGGAGTTCGCGACCCTCTACGCCCTGACCGATCTGGGCGAGGCCATCGCCATTCACGATGTGCATCTCACCAGCGCCGGGGCCGACGATGTGGCGGCCATCAGCCGCGCTCTGTTCGTGGCCATGGTCAATGTGCATCGCGACCCGCCCGACGCTGCCCAGCGACACGCGGCCGAGCAGTCTGCTTTGATCGATGATGATCGGGTCGGATGATCAGAACGCAATCTTATGGCTCTGATTTGCCTACACTTTCAGACGCGCAAGAGCGATTCTGATTGCACAAGAACGATGCAACACACCCAACGGAGCCACGCCATGACCAGCCTGAACCCGATCACCACACCCCGCCATCAACTCCGCGCCGAGAAAGCGCGGAAGAACAAAGAAGCCGCGCTGAACGCCTTCATCGGCAGGAAAGCCGAGATCGACGAGATGCTCGCGCGCCTGCAGGCGCTCAGCGACGACCACTTCAACTGCCACCCCGACGAGGTGAACTGGGCCGATGTCGGCACCCTCGAACACTACGCCAGCCTCCTGAAGCGCATCACCGACAGCGCCTTCGGCGAGGGCGAATTCGCCGGGTAGCCCGTCCGGCCCAACTCCCCGAGCGGCCCGCCATAATGGCGGGCTTCACCCGGTAGAGGGTGCCGCATCCCGCGCCGCCCGCAAACCGGAGACCAACCATGACCCAGATCCAGCTATCCGACGCCCAAGCCGTCATCCTGTCCGCCGCCTGCGCGCGCGACGACGGGGCCGTGTTCCCCGTCACCACCACCCTCAAAGGCGGCGCGGTCGGCAATGTCTGCAAGAGCCTGCTGAAACGCGGGCTCATCGAGGAAATCGAAGCGACCGATCTCAACACCGTGTACCGGCATGACGAAGAGCGCGGGCCGATCACCCTGCGCGCCACCCCGCTGGCCTACGCCACCCTCGGAATCACCGACGTGCCCGACGCGCAGGACAACGACCAGCCGGAGCCAGAGGCCACACCGCAGCCCATGCGCCGCCGCAGCGGCACCAAACAGGAAGCGCTGATCGCAATGCTGCGCGCCGAGGGTGGCGCGACCATCGACGAGATCGTGGCGGCCCTCGAATGGCAACCGCATACTGCGAGGGGAGCCATGTCCGGCGCGCTGAAAAAGAAACTTGGCCTGACGATCACCTCCGAGAAAGTCGAGGGTCGCGGGCGGGTCTATCGCGCCGCAACACCAGATTAAGATACCCCAGAACCCCAGAGCACAAAACATAGTTGCTTCCGTATTGCAGAATCGGTGGCGCTCTGCCTAACTTCACTGAAGATCAGGCATTCGCTGTCGATCTGCTCTCAGTCGGCACTTGCCTGCGCCGACTTGACTGCCTCAAACTGGGCCAGCCATGTGCTGGCCCGTTTTTCATTTGCCGATCTGGCGCTGCTCAAGATTCTCGTCATCCCCATCGGATTTCATGACATTGGCGATGAGATGGTTCAGGGTCTCGTTGAAATAGCTGGTCAACTCGCGATGCAGGGTCTGAAACTCGCGCGCGATGGTTTGTTCGAAGCGCGTCTGCTGGACCCGCACCATGACCGTCGTGCGGCGCTGGCGCGGATAGCGATAGGGTTTGACATCATGCTTGCGGCACAAGGCCACAAACAGCCGCACAGCCCAGACATCGGGCAACGAGTATTGCAACTCGATGACTGGCTCGTCCTTTGACGGGGCATCACTATCCAGCCGGGATTGCAGCCGTTCAAGCGCAGCACCTGCAGCGGCACGTTCCCCCGCTGTGGCCCCTCTGGAAAACAGCGCTTCCAGCTTCGCGAGTTTTTCTCTGATGTCGTCCTGGTCGCGCATTCCACCTGTCCGCCTGATCCGATCTGCGGCGGCGTAGACCATCCTGCCCGCGCAGGGTCAAGCAATCCGGCCTCAGCGCAGGCCCTCGAACAGGCGTCGCAAGGCATAGCCACGCGCAATCGATACGACGGTAAAGACCAATCCCATCTTCAGATTCTGCGCCAGCGTGGCGTGCAGCCCGAAGACCGGAAAGATCAGGATCTGCGTAATGACCGCGACGCCGTAGCCCGCGATCACGTTGGTGACGGCCTCGACCAGCGACATGGTGCGCGTCTGTTTCATGTGACTTCCTCATCCATCGGCCAGCAATTGAGCCGCCAAAGTTCGCAGCGCATGCGCCGCAACCAAGGGGACCACGCCGTTGCCACAGAGCCGAAGCCGGTCCACCCGGTGGGCCAGCCCATCAGCGCCTCGACGAACAGCGGGTTCAAGGTCCGGCGCGGCTCGGAGGTATCGCTCCCAGCCATCGGCGTCACCAGGACCTGGCGGCCAAGCAGGCCGTTCACCGGCGTGTTCGCCAGTGTCGTTGCACCGTCCTTGTGATCGCGTGCCGTCGGGGTCATCCACATCCCCGCCGAATGAGTCAAGTCGGCCGTCTTGCGTTTGCCCGCGCTCGGTTTGCATCCGTCGTTGGCCATCGGCGTGGGCCACATTCGCAGCAGTTCCGTCCGGTTCCCGCCACTCGACCGGGTCCCAGAGCAGGCGCGCGGGGTCGGCCAGTTTGTCACCCTCACGGATGGCGAGGATGAACAGCCGCTCACGCTTGTGGGGCGCGCCGACTTCCGCCGCCGTGAAGAGGCCTGCCGCAAGCTTGTAGCCCATGCCGACCAGTCCTGCGGCGACTTCGGGGAAGCCGAGGCGGAGATGATGGGCGACATTCTCGAGGAACATGAAGGGCGGCTCGACCTCGGCAATGATGCGGGCGACATGCGGCCAGAGGTGGCGTGGGTCATCGGCACCCCTGCGCTTGCCCGCAACGGAGAACGGCTGGCACGGATAGCCCGCAGTGACGATGTCCACCGCGCCGCGCCACGGGCGGCCGTCGAAGGTGGCAACGTCGTCCCAGACAACAGCCTGATCCAGGGACGCGTCTTCCATCCGCGCCACGAGAGTGGCTGCGGCGTAGGTTTCCCGTTCGACATGGCCCACAGCACGATAGCCGGGGATGGCGAGGACGAGCCCGAGATCGAGACCGCCCGCGCCGGAACACAGGGAGAGGCCGAAGAGGCATGCGTCTCCGGCTCCGGAAGCGTGTCCAGAGGAAGGTAAAGCCAGGTCATGCATGTCACGCAGCGGTCTTGCGCTTTCGCGCGGATTCGGGGCCGACGTCTGTGTCCGGCGTATCGGCCGGGGCATCGGCGTCGTCGCCCAGCCGCTCCTCTTTCACCACGGCGAAGGTCCGGCCGTCGCCGTCGAGGATTGCGTCCTTGCCGGTCTCTGCCTGCCAGCGCTCGACGGCGACATCGACATAGGCGGGGCTGATTTCCATCGCGAAGACGCGGCGGCCATTGGCCTCGCCCGCCATGATCTGCGAGCCGGACCCGGCGAAGGGCTCGTAGCAGACACCGCCGCGCGCCACATGCTGGCGCATCGGAATGCCGAACGCGTCGAGCGGTTTCGGTGTCGGATGGTCGGGGCGCTCGTCCTTCGTGAAGCTGGGCATCTCCCAGGTCGAGGGCAGCGTCTGCTCGGCCACCTTCGGCGGGCGGTTCG
>JBNGDJ010000141.1:0-5164 GCA_049974825.1 Halothiobacillaceae bacterium
TGCGTTGGGGCATCCTTGCCCCAAAGGGCACCTCGAAAGGTTTTTCGAGGTGCCCGCCTGTCAGTAATCCCAGCGGATGCCGGCATAGAAAAGGCGCGGTGTCACCGGCCGCAGATCGCTGGGATCGGACACGTCACGGTGCAGGTCGGTCAGGTTGTCGATGCCCAGATAGGCCGTCAGACCATGATCCAGGCCGATATTGGCGCGCAGGTCGAGCCGACCCCAGGCCGGTGAGCGGTTGCGATTGGCCGCGTCGACGTACTCGTCGCTGCTCCATTCGCCCAGCAACATCAGGTCGGTGCGCCACTCGGGCAGGTGCAGGGTCAGGTCCCCTATGAACTGATGCCGCGGGCGCCGGACCAACTCCAGCCCGGTTTCACGATCCTCCGTGTCCAGCAGGGTGTAGCCGCCCCCGGCACTGAACCGGCCCATGCGTGGCAGACGAAACCCGATCTCGACGCCCTGGGTGACGGCCCGGCCGACGTTGGCGTATTCGAAGACCAGAACGCCTTCCTCCGTGCCGGCATCCACAGTCGAAATCAGGTCACGGATCCGGTTGTGATAGAGATTCACGTCAAGGCTCGCGCCGCTTTCGTGATCAAGCAGCTCGAATCCCAGCTGGAAGGAGGTTGATTCTTCAGGCTGCAGGTCGGGATTGCCCCGAATGATGTAGCCCAGGGCGGAGTGGTCGAAGATGTAGTGGCGCTCCTTGAGATTGGGCACCCGATACCCCTGGCCGAGGCCACCCCGCAAACGCAGTTCGTAGCCCTTCCAGCTGCCCGCCCACCACATGGCGTTGAGCTTGGGTGTCCAGTGGCTTCCAAAGTCGCTGTCGTTCTCGAAGCGCAGGCCCGGCAGCAACTCGACATCACCGTCCGCGAGGAACACGCTGCCCTGCAAGAAGGTCTCAACCGCCTCGCGGCGCACCTTGCCCCCAACCTCGTGAATGACGACCATGCGCCCATCCATCTGCTTGGTCTGGGTCTGGCGCAGCGTATCCTGCTGGGCCAGCACACCGAGGGTCAGAAAATGCTGCTCGAAAAGGGGCTGATTCCAGGTGGCATCAACCCGGCTGAGCGTCAGGTCGGCATCACGCTGCTGGTCGCGCCGCAGGGTGCGCACGGCATCCTGCCAAGTCTGATCCTCGAAGCGGTCATGCAGGGCGGACAGGGACAGGCGGCGTCCTGTCCGATCCTGCCAGTGTGCGCCGCCGCCAATTCGCAGGCGCGTCGCCAGTTCGCCCTTGATGAAGGGCACGGCCCCGACGCCCGGCCGACTGTTGGAAAAACGGTTCTCCAGTGACTCGCGGTAGTAGCCGGGCTTGAACTCAAAGCGCCACTGTTCGTTCGGCATCCAGCGGCTGTCGAGGTCCAGATTCAACCGCGATCCGGCATCACCCTGCGTGGCCCAGTGATTCGGCGTCAGGTCGAACCCATCGGTATCACGCCAGTTCACGGCCAGCTCCACAGAGGCCCGCTCGCCACGCGCACCGACCCGGCCGGCAAGACGCGCCCGACCAAATGAACCCCGATCGGCATCTCCGTAACTGCCCAGGTCCGCCTGCAGGCGCGCCGAACGCGGTGCACGCGGATCCCGGGTAATGACATTGATCACCCCACCCATGGCCGAGCTGCCATACAGTGCCGACATCGCCCCTTTCACGATCTCGATGCGATCGACGTCCAGCAGCCCGACCTGGCTGAGGTCGACAGTGGACCCCGTGCTGGCGGTCACCGGCACTCCGTCGATCAGCACGAGCACCCGGTCCCCGTTCAAACCCTGCATCCAGACTTCCTGACCGCCCTTGCCGTGGATCTCCCGCAGAAGCAGACCCGGCACGAATCGCAGCGCCTCCTGAAGCGAGTCCGCCTGCAGACGATCGAGCGTCTCGCGGTCCAGCACCTCGGTGCGCACGGGATTTTCCTCAAGAAGACGCGGGGAGCCGGTGCCGGTCACGACCACCGGGGCCAGCGCCTGGGTCTCCGAGGCGCCGGCCCAGGCGGCTGCCGGGCTGCAGCAGACGAGTGCAAGCAGAAGGAACATTGAGCGCCGCTTGCCGCCGGGGCACACACCGGTCTCCGAACACGCGAGTCGAGTTGCGGACAGGCCGGCATGGTCATGCGCTATTGTCTGGATACGAGATTTTGCTCCGGCCTGCTGCCAGGCCAGCTCTTCGGGATCGCAGACGTCGGAGCCGGCGCGGGAGACGCACCCGGCCTTGGCCGTTCGTGAAGTCCCGGGCGGGAGGCTCCGTCCATCTTGGCGACGGGGCAGACATTCGGCACACAACCGGACAAGGTATTCGTTCATCCAACCACCATCCATCACGACCCTTCGGGGTCACTGAAAGAACAAGGATCATGGCTGGCTGGCACGCCTGGCAGCGTGCTGGCTGGCAATAGATTTTCAAGGGCTTGCCATGCCAAGCATCCCGAATATCTCGGGCGCTTGTGCGGAGGGGTACGGCGCCATCCGGCCCCGCAGTTGGGGCGGGGGCATGGTCATGATTGCGCCTACCCCAACCGGCAGGCTTCACCTCATTTGGTCAAGATCAGGCGACCATGACGGGTGACGCGCAGCAGGTAGCGTTCGGAGCGATGAACCAGCACCACGGCGCGCTGCCCGCCCATCAGCTGGGCCACATCGATTTCATTTGGCGTTGCCCTCCGCTCGGAACGGGCCACCGGCTGCGGCCCTTCGGGTGTGAGCAGTCCTTCCTGCCGGTCACCAGTCGTCATATCCGGACCTCAAAAATAACCTAGTGACGAATGATAATGACTCGCATTACGTAAAGCAACCAAAAAAATCCCCGTCGGTCGACGGGGATGATCTCGGCGGGAGGATGACCTGGTTGCGCGTATTCTCTGCAAAAGCGCTCTATGTCAAACCTGACGCCAATTTCGCGCTGTAGCGGGCGGAACCCACACATCAAGCAAAACTCGGCCCGATACGCGCCTCCGCTCTGTGCTTTTCACCAAACGGCGGCAATGACCCGGTCGAAAATCTTTTCAAAGATAAATTTCAATGATTTGCCCGATACCCGCGGTTCCGGGAAACTCCTGTCCCGCAAAAACCGAATGGGAAATACCCGCCTGTTGTAGTCAGGCTCTGGTTGGCGACGATTGCACGTCTATCAACCCGGCAGCACTAAGGCGGAATGATCATTGAGGAAATCGATCATGGAGCTGCTTTTCTGGATTGCCGTCTGGGTTGCCATGGCCACCACCACGGCGCTTTTCGTGATCCGTGCCACGGCACCACTGGCACGCTGCACGCAGGGTTCAGAATCCGGGCGATCGGCGCGCGGCGAGCGCTGAGCCGACCTCTGCACCCAAGCTCGACTCAGGGGGTGGTGTCTTCACTTCTCGCCTGTTCAATATAGGCCCGCCAGCCGCCGAAGGGCGTGATGTCCCGGGCATCACGACGCGCAATGTCCTCACAGATGAACCCCTTGACCTGCCTGCCGTCCTGCAGGGTGAGCGTGCCGATCCCGAGCGGCGCCGGCACCTGGGCCATCAATGCGCCAAGGGCCGCATCGTCCAGGTGCCAGAGCTCCACCTCGATGCCATCGGGGCGCATGGGCTGGTTTTCCCGGAACAGACCCGGCTTGGCCGGCTGGGTGCCGGACAGAGCCATCAGACGATATTCAGGCGCGGTGCGCGCGGTCTCGAGAAACTGTGCACCCCGATCCGTCAGCTGGTGATTGAGCGGCTGGCCCCTCAGATGCGCCCCGACCACAGCCAGTACCGTGCCGGCCTCCTGCGGCACAGGTCGGGCGGATTCCGGCTCAGCCGGCATCGGCAGGCCTGTTACGCCCATGGTGGCAGGACGCTGCTCCAGCCATCGCCGGGAAAATTCGACCAGGGAATGTTCCCGCCAGGCCGGTGCAATGACTGTTACGCCGAATGGCAGTCCGTCTGTGCGCATTCCCGCGGGCAGACTCAGGGCACAGAGGTCGGCCAGATTGACGAAATTGGTATAACGGCCAAGCTGCGCGTTCTTCTCGAACGGCTCGGCCGCGACCTGCTCCAGTGTTGGAAAACAGGGCGTGGTGGGCACGAGAAGCGCGTCAACCTGCTTGAAAAGCATCCGAACCTTCTTCAGCAGCGCCAGGCGACGATACTGCCCCTCGAAGGCATCAACTGCCGTGTACTGCTCGCCACCGCGTATGATTTCCTCGACCACGGGGTTGGCTTCCCCGGGGTGCCGGCGCAGGAATGCGCCTACCGCTGCCGTCCGCTCGGCTACCCAGGGCCCGAAGTACAGCAGCGAGGCCAGCTCGAACAGCGGTGAAAAATCCAGCGACACCCGCTCGAACCCAGCCGCTTCTGCGGACGATAGCGCGGTCTGCCAGGCCGCCGCCTGCACTTCGTCGCCATGCCACTGTGTCGATTCGGGGATGCCCAGCACGCGTGGACATCCCGAATTGTCCGATGCAGGCGAGCGCGACCATATGTCCTCGGTATCCGGGCCGCCGGCCACATCCAGTACCCGGATGGTTTCATCGACGCTCAACCCGAAGATGGAAACACAGTCCAGCGAAGCGCAGGCTGGTACCACGCCTTGGGTACTGATGTACCCGCGGGTCGGCTTGAGGCCGACGATATTGTTGAAACCCGCCGGGACCCGGCCGGATCCCGCCGTGTCGGTTCCCAGCGAAAAGGGTACCCAGCCCATTGCCACAGCGACAGCCGAACCACTGCTCGACCCACCTGCCACATGTGCCGCATCGAAAGCATTGGGCACAACCCCGTACGGAGACCGCGTACCGACAAGCCCCGTGGCGAACTGGTCCAGATTTGTCTTGCCCAGACAGATCGCGCCAGCCGCCCGCAACCGCGCCACGACGGTCGCATCCTTCGGCGGGCGGTAGGCAAAGGCGGGACAGGCGGCAGTTGTTTCCCAGCCGGCCACGTCGATATTGTCCTTGACGGCGAAGGGTACACCCCGCAGCGGAGCCGATGCCGGCAGCTCCCGAACCCGGGCCAGTTCTGACTCGAGCATCTCGGACGTGGACAGAGCAATCCAGGCCGGGTGCTCCGGATCCAGATTGGCCAGGTGCGCGCGGAGGCACTCACTGGCCGCGTCGAAATCTTGTGCAAAGGCGGCTCGCCAGTCGGCAAGGGTCAGGCAGGTCTTGGGTTCAGCATTCATCCTCGATTGC
>JBNGDJ010000142.1:0-5144 GCA_049974825.1 Halothiobacillaceae bacterium
TGCGGCAGGGCATCCGTGCCCTGCACGGGAAGGTCTGCATTTGTGCAGACCTTCCCTAAGGAAACTCTGCACAAAGCCATCCTTAGGCTTATGCAGACACGCCCGGGCCGATACACGCTCGGCCTGGGCTCCGCAATTCAATGGCTTGCGCCATTGTGCGGCAGGGCATCCGTGCCCTGCACGGGAAGGTCTGCATTCGTGCAGACCGTCCCTAGTCACTGCCGGTTGGTCGGCATGGGGAGTTGCTCATGGGCGCAACGGACATTGACATCAGTCAGGACTGGCGCGAAGCGATTCGCTGGAACGCGGACGGCCTGGTGCCGGTCATCGCCCAGGATGCGGCCAGTGGTCGGGTGCTGATGTTTGCCTGGATGAACCGGCAGGCGCTTGAGCAGACCGTAATGCGGGGTGAGGCAGTGTACTGGTCACGGTCTCGGTCGCGGCTGTGGCACAAGGGGGAGGCGTCCGGCCATGTGCAGCGCGTCCGGGAAATCCGGATCGACTGCGATGGCGACGTGCTTCTGTTGCAAATTGAACAGGCTGGCGGGATTGCCTGTCATACCGGCCGGGAGAGTTGTTTCTACCTCCGGCTGGAGGATCGGCGATGGAAGCCGGTTGATCCGGTGATCAAGGACCCCGACGAGATCTACGCATGAACGAACCGACTTCGGACCTGCTCCGGGAGCTGGACGCAATCCTCGCCGAGCGTCGCGGCCAGTGTCCCGAATCCTCCTACGTGGCGAGCCTGTACGCCAAGGGTGTCGGCGGCATTGCCCGCAAGGTGGGCGAGGAAGCCACCGAAACCATCATCGCGGCGATGAGCAACCGCCGCGATGAGCTGGTCAAGGAGACTGCGGATCTCTGGTTCCACAGCCTGGTTTTGCTTGCCAGCGCCGGGCTGGATTCACGCGACGTGCTTGCAGAACTCGCGCGCCGGCAGGGCATTTCCGGCCATGACGAGAAGCGGGCACGCAAGGCGAACAAGCCGGACGAGTGAACGGGCGCAGCCCCCGACACTGTTCGAAGTTTCATCAGGTTTCCATTCAGGAACGGTACAGCGCGGAGTAATACAGCATCATGGGCGCATTCAGCATCTGGCACCTTCTGGTCATTCTGGCCATCGTCATCCTTCTGTTCGGGACCAAGCGCTTGCGCAACATTGGCTCCGACATGGGCAATGCCATCAAGAGCTTCCGCACCGCGGTGAAGGACGAGGAATCCAAGGGAGAGGAATCCGATCAGGACCAGGCCAAGCGGGAAGGCGGCAACCTGCCTCCCAAGGACCAGTCCGCCAGCGGCGAGTCCGGCCGGGTGATTGACGGCGAATCAAGCCGCGAAAACACCAAGTCCTGACTCTCCGGTCCAGCGGTGCATCGCTTCCCCTCACACGGCCGGCGCCGGGGTGATCCCAGATGTTCGGCCTGAGCGTCTGGGAAATCTTTATCCTGCTGGTGGTCACGCTCCTGATTGTCGGTCCGGAGCGGATGCCGGCGCTCGCCCGTTCGGCGGGTGAGTGGGTGGTCAAGATCCGGCGCTTCGTGGCCAACGCTCGGGCGGAGATGGACAGCGAGTTCAATACCCAGGACCTCAAGCAGCTGCTCAACTCCCAGGAGCAGGAGCTCGAGAGCCTTCGGCGGCTGGTCGAGGATTCGCGCAAGGATGTCGAGGACAGCGGCCGGAGCGTGCTGCGCGCCATAGACGATGCGCGAACGGATGCGACCGAAGCCGGGTCGGATGTATCCGACCAGCTTTCCGACGCCCTCGGCTCGGTCGAATCCGGCGCGCGAACCGGGCGGAGCGAATCGACGGGCAAGGCGCCGACTTCCGAACCCGCGCCCGACAGCAACGCACCGGCCGAGAAGGCTCGGCCGGATGAGCCTGCAGGCGGGGCATCCGCGACCGGCGGGGAAGACGCCCGCCGGGACGACGATGATTATGAGGAAATCCTCAGGCAGGCGAATGACACCTTCTCCCGGCCCTTCGCGCCGCCGGAGCCTGCCGAGTCGGCATCCTCCGAGCCGGCGTCCTCCGGGAACTCCAGATCGGACGAAAAGGCCCGATGAGCAAGCAAGACACGTCAACCGAAGCGGGTGACAACGAATCCGGCCTGGCGGGGTTCATCTCGCACCTGGTCGAGCTGCGCAACCGACTGCTCAAGTCGGTTCTGGTTGTATTCGTGCTTTTCCTGGCGTTGTTCCCCTTCGCCAACGACCTGTATTCGCTGCTTGCCGATCCGCTGATTGCCAAGCTGCCCGAAGGCACCAGCATGATCGCCACCCAGGTGGTCTCGCCTTTCCTGGTACCCCTCAAGCTTGCCGGCTTTACGGCGCTTTTTGTCTCTGTGCCCTACCTGCTCTACCAGTTATGGGCATTTGTCGCACCCGGGCTGTACAAGAACGAGCGGCAGCTGATTCTTCCGCTGGTGCTCTCAAGCACCGCGCTGTTCTACATCGGTGCGGCCTTCGCCTATTTTGCCGTGTTCCCAGTGGTCTTCGGTTTCCTTGCATCGACCACGCCTGAGGGCGTGGCGATGATGACGGACATCAACGAGTACCTCGGCTTCGTCATCACGCTGTTCTTTGCCTTCGGGCTGGCCTTCGAGGTGCCGGTGGCGACCGTGCTGCTGGTAATCGTCGGGGCGGTTACCCCGGAGCAGCTGGCCGAAAAGCGTCGCTACGCGATCCTGATTGCGTTCATTATCGGCGCGATTCTTACCCCGCCCGACATTCTCTCGCAGTTCATGATGGCCATCCCCGTGTGGATGCTGTACGAGCTTGGGATCCTGATCAGCCGGGTAATTGTCCGGCGTCGGGAAGAGGCCCAGGCTGCCGAGGAGGCGGCTGCCTCAGGCGTCCCGGCGACGGGGGCCGCCGATGCGACGGGCGGCGGCGCGACACCGGAAAATCCCGGCCCTTCAGGGGACCGTGGTGCAGGCGGAACTGCCGAGCCGCAGACCGAGTCCGACTGGGATCGGGAGTTCGATGAGGCCATTGCCGCTCAGGAGTCGCTTGAAAAGGATGGCGACAAGGACGGCAAGACAGGCGATGATCGTTCGGATTCGTCAGGGACGGACCACCAGTCTGACGAGAAGCCCTACTCCAGCGACGACAAGGGGGAGCGGCGCGATGAAGACGATAACGACCGGGATGGGGGCAGGCCCCGACGAGACTGACGGGGGTGGTCGGACCGGGGCAATTCTCTGCCGGCTCCGACATGGCATGGCGCGGCATGTGGCCACCTGCTCCCAGTGCTGTCTGTTTGCGCTGATGACGGTCATCTGCCTGCCCCTTCAGGCGGGTGACCTGGCAGACGACCCATCACCCTATCTGCAGCTTCACGCCGACGACCCGGTGCAATGGCGGGTCTGGAACGAGGCCACCCTCGAGGAGGCCAGGCGGCTGGATCGGCCGCTGCTGCTTTCCATCGGTTACTTCACCTGCCACTACTGTCACGTCATGCACCGGGAAAGCTTTGTCGATCCGGGCGTGGCGCGGCTTCTCAACGCGCAGTTCGTGCCGGTCAAGATCGACCGCGAGCTCGAACCGGTACTCGATGTCTGGATGATCGAGTTTGTCCGCAGCACCCGGGGCGTTGCGGGTTGGCCCTTGAATGTGGTTCTTACCCCTGAGGGCCTGCCTTTCTACGGCATGACCTACGCCCCGCGGGATCTGTTCATGGATCGAATGGCTGCCGTGTCGGCCCTGTGGGCCGAGCGCCCCCGGCAGATACGCGCCATGGCCACCGAGGCGATTCAGGCCCTTGAGCCACCGGACCGGTCAGTCGGTCCGCTCGTGCCGGAAGATGCGATCTCCGCGCTTTACCGGGCCGTCGCCGCCGAGATGGACGAGTTTGAGGGCGGACTGGGCAGCCAGGCGAAATTCCCGCGCACGCCGCTGCTTCTGGCGCTTGCGCGCCTGCAGGCGGTAGTGCCCAATCCGCAGATCGATCAATGGCTTCGAGCAACGTTGGATGCCATGGCTCGGGGTGGTTTGCGTGATGGTATTCGCGGTGGTTTTTTCCGCTACACGGTCGACCCGGGCTGGACTCACCCGCATTTCGAGAAAATGCAGTACGACAACGCGCTGCTGGCGCTGCTTTATCTTGAACAGGCTCGCCGTCTCGATGAGCCGCGGTACCGGCAGTTGGGGTTCGACACGCTGGATTTTCTGATCGGGCAGATGCGCTCGGCGGAAGGGCTCTATTATTCCGCCCTGTCCGCGCTGGATGCAGAGGGTATCGAGGGAGGCGACTACCTCTGGTCCGATGATGAAATCCGGTCCTTGCTTGGCGCGGAGACTGCAGAACGAGTGCTGGCCCAGTGGCGATGGGATTCCTTGGAGGAGTTGCCGGGCCTGTTTCCTGCCGATGTCGAGCCGGACGACCCGGCCCGCATGACGCTGGCAGAGGCCAAGTCGCGCCCGCCGGCCGATCGCAAGACGCTGACCGGTTGGAATGCGCTGGTGCTCTCGGCACTGGCCGAGGCGGCGGCCCAGCCGGGCGGAGAACGCTTCCGCGCGGAGACGCTCGCCCTGGCCGAGCAGCTCTGGTCGCGTTTTGACCCGGCGACGGAGCGACTGATTCGGGACGAGCGCATCGAACGCCTGTGGCTGGAAGATTACGCATACCTGGCCGCGGCACTGTTGCGGGTCGATGCCGTGGAAGGCTCCGGCCTCTGGCGCCAGCGCGCCGCCGCGCTTCTGGATGCTGCCCGCAGCCGATTTGCCGAACCGGACGGGCGCTGGAATCTCTCCCGGCCGGTTCGGCTGGCCTATCTGGGTGGGCAGCGTCTTGACCGGGATACCGCCGTGCCCTCGGCGGTGGCTGTCTGGCTTGCCGTTGAGGCACAGCTCAGCGGCAAGCGTCCGAGCGTGCCCGCTGCCTTCGATGCGGCGGATGCGCTGCATTACGCCACGGCGATTGCCGTAGCCGCTGGTGCGTTGCCTGAACCCGCCCTTGCCAGAGCCCCTGAGGCCGACTGACCCGCGCCCTCCGCACATTCGCCCGGGAGCTTGGCGCCCGGCTCCGTTCGGCCCCCGCCATGACGGCCGGGGGCAATTCCCGTATAATCCCGAGACTTTGCAGGTTGCTTAGGAAACTCTGCACAAATCCATCCATGGATTTGTGCAGACACGCATGGCCCGGTA
>JBNGDJ010000143.1:0-5025 GCA_049974825.1 Halothiobacillaceae bacterium
AAGCCATTGAATTGCGGAGCCCGGGCCGAGCGTGTATCGGCCCGGGCGTGTCTGCGTGAAGCCATGGATGGCTTCGTGCAGAGATTCCATAGTGTACCGATCCACGAGTCGCGCATGAATTCCGATCTGTCCCGCCTGCATCCCTATCCCTTCGAGAAGCTGGCCCGCCTGAAGGCCGGGGCACAACCGCCGTCAGACAAGCCACATATCCCGCTGTCAATTGGCGAGCCCCAGCATTCGCCACCGAAGGTGGCGACGGAGGCGTTGATCGCCCACCTGCACGGTCTGGCCAGCTATCCCGTCACGCGGGGCATGCCGGTGCTGCGTGAAACCATTGCCGAATGGCTTGTCCGTCGCTTTGCCCTGGAGGGTTCTGCCCTTGACCCGGAACACCATGTCCTGCCCGTCAATGGCACGCGTGAGGCGCTGTTCGCCTTTGCACAGGCAGTGGTTGACCGGTCTGCGTCGCGCCCCAAGGTTCTGATGCCCAACCCGTTCTACCAGATTTACGAGGGCGCGGCGCTGCTGGCCGGAGCCGAACCCTGGTATTACCCGACCACGGCGGACAACGCCTTTCTGCCCGACTTCGAAGCCATCCCCGATGCGGTCTGGGACGACTGCCAGCTGATTTATGTCTGTTCACCGGGCAATCCCAGCGGGGCGGTGATCGACGAAGCCAGATATCGCTGGCTGATCGAGAAAGCTGAGGCTCATGACTTCGTGATCGCGTCCGACGAGTGCTATTCGGAGTTGTACGCGGACGAGCAGGCCCCGCCGCCAGGCTTGCTGGAGGTGGCAGCGGCCATGGGCAACACGCAGCTGAGTCGTTGCGTCGTGTTCCACAGCCTGTCCAAGCGTTCCAACCTGCCGGGCCTGCGATCCGGGTTCGTGGCAGGCGATGCCTCCGTGCTGGCCGAATTCCTGCGCTACCGAACCTATCATGGTTGCGCCATGCCCTTGCCGAGCCAGCATGCCAGCATCGCCGCCTGGTCCGACGAAACCCACGTGCGAGAAAACCGCGCCCTGTATCGGGCGAAGTTCGACGCGGTTTTGCAGATCCTCGGTGAGGCGATCTCGCTGCAGCGCCCGGCGGCCGGGTTCTACCTGTGGGCCCCGACCCCGGATGCGGATGAAACCGTGTTTGCGCGGCGGTTGTTCGAGACGCAGAACGTGACTGTTCTTCCGGGGCGTTACCTGTCCCGGCCGATCGATGGTCTCGACCCGGGGGTCGGATTCGTCCGCATGGCGCTGGTGGCCGAGTTGGCCGACTGCATCGAGGCGGCACAGCGGATTCGCGCCTGTCTTTGACTGGCCCGACGACTCGGCGGGTGACAGGCCGGCCATCTGGGCGTCGAATCGCGATCGGACCGCCCGGCGCTGTTATAATCTCGCGTTCCGATCGGTGCTTGCCTGTCCACCTGCCGTTGAATGCCGTGGCCAGCGCAAGCCCGCAAAGCGAAGGACTTTGACAGAATTTTTGTACCTTTTCCGGCCATCGACCGGGTGCCGATTGGCTGCAAGCGGTGCGTTGCATGCTCAGGCCTGTCGGTTGCCTGTTCAATCAAATTTCCAGGAGTGCCCAGATGGAGCAGATTCGCTCAGTCATTGAAGAAGCGTTCGAGAAGCGCGCAGAGATCAACCCGTCGAATGCCCCGGAGGCCGTCGTCCACGCGGTCGAGCAGGCCATGGCCGGACTCGACTCGGGCGAACTGCGGGTTGCCGAGCGTCGTGGCGTGGGAGACTGGGTCGTCAACGAGTGGTTGAAGAAGGCGGTGCTGCTGTCCTTCCGACTCAAGGACAATCGGGTGCAGTCCGGCGGTGACATCCGCTATTTCGACAAGGTGGACACCAAGTTTGCCGGCTGGAACGAGGACGATTTCCGCAAGGCCAATATCCGCGTCGTTCCCAATGCCGTGGCGCGCCGTGGCTCGTTCATCGCCGGCAGCACGGTGCTGATGCCTTCCTACGTCAATATTGGCGCCTACGTCGACGAGGGCACGATGGTGGATACCTGGGCGACCGTGGGTTCCTGTGCCCAGATCGGCAAGAACGTGCACCTGTCCGGTGGCGTGGGCATTGGCGGCGTCCTTGAGCCGCTGCAAGCCGCACCCACCATCATTGAGGACAACTGCTTCATCGGTGCGCGTTCCGAGGTGGTCGAAGGCGTGATCGTCGAGGAAGGCTCGGTGATCTCGATGGGCGTTTACATCGGCCAGTCGACCAAGATCTACGATCGCGAGACCGGCGAGATTCACTATGGGCGCGTGCCGGCCGGTTCAGTGGTTGTCTCGGGCAACCTGCCGAGCAAGGACGGCAAGTACAGCCTCTACTGTGCGGTCATCGTCAAGAAAGTCGACGAGAAGACCCGCAGCAAGGTAGGCATCAACGAACTGCTGCGGGATATCTGACCTCGGCCAAGTAGCGATGCACGCCCGGGCCACCGTGGCCCGCTTGCAGGTCGGGTTGTTTTTTTGTGCTTCGTGGCGGACCGGGTATCCAGAGCAGGTCCGCCTTGTGGCGCCTGCCCGCTCAGGCTGAGATTCCTCGCGCGGGCGAGGTGCCCGAGCGCTGGATGTCGCTTGCTTGAAGCGGATGGAGGAACGGCATGCGTCCGGTCTGGATCGTCACGGCCTCGGTGGCCATTCTCGCGCTGCTGGTCGCATTCATGGACTGGGCGACGTGGATGCGCTACGACCGCGGGGATATCCTGGCAAACTGGCAACTCTGGCGCCTGCTGACGGCCCACCTGGCGCATGTCGGCTGGGTTCATCTGGCGGCCAATCTGGCCGGCCTGCTGGTGTGGACCGCCTTGGCCGGATCGATGGAAACGGCCCGGAGCCTGGTTGTCGGTCTGGTCGTGACCGCGCTGGCCGTCACCTTGGGTCTGCTGGTGCTCAACCCCGGGGTCGGCTGGTATGTCGGCCTTTCCGGCGTGCTCCACGGGCTGTTCGCCATGACCGCGATGCGCCTGCTCTTTCGGCGAGAGTGGCTTGCCGGATGCTCGCTCGTTGCCGCGCTGGGTTTCAAGCTGCTCTGGGAGCAGCAGCATGGCGCGTTGGGCACCGAGCGGCTGATCGGGGCGCCCGTCCTGGTCGATGCGCATCTTTACGGTGTGATCGCGGGCGCTGCCTGCGCGCTGATTCTCGCGCTGTTCTGGGGCAGGCGTTAGCCGCGGGCCGGAGCTTCTGCGGGGCGCATGCCGCCGCGCATGGCCAGAAATGTCTGCAGCATGCGGTGCCCATGTTCGGTCAGGATCGACTCGGGGTGGAACTGTACCCCCTCGATCATGTACTCGCGGTGTCGCAATCCCATGACCTCGTCAATCTCGCCGGACTCCCGAGTCGTCCAGGCGGTCATCTCAAGGCAGTCGGGCAAGCTGTCCCGCTCGACGACCAGCGAATGGTAACGGGTGGCCTCGAAGGGGCTGGGCAGGCCCGAGAAAACCCCCAGCCCGTGGTGATGGATCGGGGACGTCTTGCCGTGCATGACCGATGCGGCATGAATCACCTTGCCACCAAATACCTGCCCGATGGCCTGGTGCCCCAGACAGACGCCGAAAATCGGTTTCTTCCCGGCGAAATGCCGGATCACCTCCATCGAAATGCCCGCCTCGTTGGGTGAGCAGGGGCCGGGCGAAATCATGATGTGTTCCGGGTCCATGGCCTCGATGCGGGCCAGATCGATCTGGTCATTGCGCTCGACCCGCACCTCCGCGCCCAGCTCCCCGAGATACTGGACCAAGTTGAAGGTGAAAGAGTCATAGTTGTCTATCATCAGCAGCATGGCTTCAGGCTCCCGGAGATTCCAGTCCAGACTCGGCCAGGGCGACGGCACGGAAGATGGCGCGGCCCTTGTTGAGGGTTTCCTGCCACTCGTTTTCCGGCACTGAGTCGTAGACGATGCCCGCGCCCGCCTGGATGTGCAGCTGCCCATCCTTGATTACCGCGGTCCGGATTGCGATGGCTGTATCCATGTTGCCGTTCCAGGCCCAATAGCCAACGGCGCCGGAGTATACTCCGCGCTTGACCGGTTCGAGCTCGTCAATGATTTCCATGGCCCGGACCTTGGGTGCGCCGGAGACCGTGCCTGCCGGAAAGGTGGCGCGCAGCACGTCCATGGCCGTCAGGTCGGGCAACAGCTCGCCCGTCACGTTCGAGACGATGTGCATGACATGCGAATAGCGCTCGATCACCATCTTGTCGGTCAGCCGAACCGTTCCGGTGCGGGCAACCCGACCGGCATCGTTTCGTCCCAGGTCGATCAGCATCAGGTGCTCTGCCCGTTCCTTGGGATCGGCCAGCAGTTCGGCCTCCAGGGCTTGATCCTCGGCTTCAGTCTGACCGCGCGGGCGGGTGCCGGCAATGGGGCGCACGGTGACCAGGCCATCCTCAAGGCGAACCAGGATTTCAGGCGAGGACCCCACCACCTGGAAAGTCCCCAGGTCGAGGAAGAACAGATAAGGCGAGGGATTGAGGCTGCGCAGGGCGCGGTAAAGGTCGATCGGGGCGGCGGCGTAGGGCACGCTCATGCGCTGCGAGAGAACGACCTGCATCACGTCGCCGTCGACGATGTAGCGGCGGGTCTTCTCGACCGCCTCCTTGAAGCCGGCTTCCGTGAAGCCGGACACGAAATCGCTTTCGTCGACTGATCGGCCGGGGCGGGCAGGCATGGCCGGAAGCGCATTTTTGCGCAGTCCGCAGACCAGTGCGTCCAGGCGGGCATTGCCGGCACAGAGAGTGTCGGGTTCGGCAGGATCGACCATGACCACGGCCAGCATCCGGCCGCGCAGGTTGTCGAAGATCAGGACCTCGTCGGCAACCATCAGCAGGATGTCAGGGGCGCCAATGGCGTCCGGCTTGTCCGACCCGGCCAGGCGGGGCTCGATGTAGCGGATGGTGTCGTAGCCGAAATAGCCCACCAGGCCGCCGTGAAATCGCGGCATGCCCTCGGGTTCGAAGACGCGGTAGCGCTCCTTGAACTGCTCGATAAAGGCCAGCGGATCTTCCACCTGATGCGATTCGGTGA
>JBNGDJ010000144.1:0-4640 GCA_049974825.1 Halothiobacillaceae bacterium
CCTTGCGGGGGTCGGTGTTCTCGATACGAAACAGACCACTGAGCACGCTGTTTCGTTCGGTCAGTTCTTCGTCAGTATATCGCCCCTCGTCCACAAGGTAGTAGCGCTGCCGCGGCTGGTAGGCGCGCAGCGGCTGCGGCAGGTCGGGCTGGATCATCTGTTCGATGTCCTGGCCGGCTGTCCACCGCGGACTGCCGTTGTACAGCACCACGGGCAACACCGGCGGCAGCGGCCCGCCGGGCGGGCAGTGCCGTTCCTTGATCAGGTGTTCGTAGAAGCAGACGGTGTAATGCAGCATCCGCAGCGGCATGCGCGGGTCCACCGTGGACTGAAACTCCAGGAGGATGAACAGGTAGGCCAGTTGCCGCTGCCCTTGCCATTCGATCTCAACCGACCAGACGGCGTCTTCGAACCGTTCTTCAAACAACGGGGTGATGTAGTTGCCCGAGCGCGGCGTCAGGGTCTCAAAATCCATCAGCTCGGCAATCTCGGACGGGAAGAAGCCTTCGATCAGCTGCCGCACAAACTCGGGGTAGCTGAACAGTTCCTTGTAGCCGCTGTCGTGGTGGTTGCGGGGCATGCCCCCTCCGGTTCCATGGCCCGGACAGCGCCGGGCCGGGGTTCAGTGCAAGGCCGTGGGAGTCTCGTCGGTCAACAAGGCCATCAGGTCCAAGTAGGCCCGCGCAGCGTCGGCCCGGTCATCAATGCAGGCGTCAATCCAGTCATCCAGCGCATCACACAGGGCAATCGCTTCAGGGCTGTCGCCCAGTTGGGCCACCCACTGCGCGTAAAGCGCAGTCAGTCGGTCCAGGTCATCCTGCTCGATCAGCGCAAAAGCGAGATACTCCAGCGGCTCAATCTGGGCGCGCAGGTATCGCTTCTGATCAACGCTCACGGCATCGGCACCGGTCGGTGGCTTGGCGGGCAACGTCCAATCGCTCCTGCAGCACGGAAAGGAGCCAAAGTTTAGCACGCAGCACAGGAAGAATCGCCCGCGGCGCTGGCTCTCCATGATTCACCACGAATCATTACACCAAGCACCTGTCGCCAGACAGCGCCCCGGCCCGCCAGGTTGGCCCCGCATCCATTGATCTCCCATGTTTGGTCACCCATGTGCTGACCTGATTAACACCCCTCATTTATGATTCACTTTGAATCTTATAAAATACTCATTGAACACCATGCGAGATTCACCATGAATGGAGGGTGCAAGGTCATGAAAGCACAGACATGGCAGGAATATATCCGGCTGGCAGGGTCGTACCTGCATCATCGGGTCGGTGGATCGGCGCCCCCGGAGGTGATTCGGGAGACGTTGCTGGCGGACAGTCATCGCTATCGGCCGGCGTACTGGCGTCGCTTGCGACTGGCGTTGCGGCACTACCTGGCGGATGTTCTGGATGATCCGGTGGGCGCTGCGGTGATCGAGCAAACCAGCCGGGATACGTCCGAGCCGACCAAGCCTAAGCGCCGAAGACGCCATTACGTGGCTGAGGCGGATCACCTGACGCTGCTCGACGAGATCGTACGACGCAGGGATGAGCGCTTGATGTCGCTGGTGTTTGTCGTCTGGGCCCTGGGTGTGCGGCCGGCGGAGGTGCCGGGCATGACGATGGTCGATGCAACCCGGGTGCGGGTGAGCGGGGCCAAGAAGACGGAGGACGGCCTGCGGGGGGCGGACCGGGTCCTGCGGATGCCAGCGGATGTGGCAGAGGAGGTGCGCTGCACGATTGAGGAGGTCGTCATCCGGCCAGAGGAAATATCCGTGCTGCAACAGCGGCTGTACCGGGTGGTGCGGGCGCTGTGGCCGGCCCGCAAGACGGGGCTGTCGTGCTACAGCTATCGCCATGCGCTCGGGGCGGATCTGAAAGCCAGTGGCCTGAGCCGGGAGGCCATCGCGTATGTGATGGGCCACCAGTGCACGTCGTCGGTGGAAGTCTATGGGGACCGGCGACAGGCCCGCGGCAGCATCCTGCTCACGGTCAGTGATGATGTTGAGGGGCAAGCTTTCCGCGGCCGCGTCGATCATCGACCGCCGCCCAGTCAGCAAGGCCCGAAGCCGCAGCCACCGACATCCACCGCCCGGGGACCAGGCCCGTAATCCCACTTGGGCGTCGGAATCCGGGCTCATAATGAGCCCGAATCATTCCCGGCACCTGGCCCGGTGCAAAACCGGCAGCGCCAACAGGCGCGTCATGCCACGGCCCGGAAACGTCATTAGGGAAGGTCTGCACGAATGCAGACCTTCCCGTGCCGGTCTCGGATGCCCTGCCGCACAATGGCGCAAGCCATTGAATTGCGGAGCATGGCCCGGGCGTGAACGCGTAGCTGGCGTCAGCCCACAAATCCATGGATGGATTTGTGCAGAGTTACCTTAGGCATTCTCTGCACGAATGCTTCAGATTCCCGATTGGGGCATGGATGCCCCAACGCCACAACCGCGATAGCGGTTGAAATGGCGTAAGTCGTTTGCGGGTTTCCCGCGAACGACGTCCTCGAAAAACCCCATGGACGGGGTTTTGCGAGATACCCAGCAGATAATCACTACCGAAACCACTCGATAAGTGGACATCCGTATACTCATGTCCACCTGACCCGACAGACAAAATCCGACCCCACGGGCAGTCATCACACGACAGCTTTGCCGGCACAGCATGCCGGACAGCGGCGCCAGATCAGCCGCAGCACCGCGGCATCACGCGCTCCAATGGCTCATACGCGCCGAATCCACCCCAAGTCATTGAAAGAACTAGTCTTTACACAGAAAAGAACAGAAAACTTGCCCAAAAATACCAAGCGCAGGCGAGAAACGGAAAAACGAGGAAAAACCAAAGAGAAATCAGCAACCTGCCGACAGCATCCGGCTGAAAAAAAATATCAGCCCACAAATACGGTAGTCACTTATTTGCTAGAGAAATCGTGAAAAAAATCCGGAGAAAGCGGAAAAGTGCGCCCGGATTTTGGCGGCACCAAACAATACGCGGTATCGTGAGATCGCTGCGGCAGAGATCGTATGTCCACACGGATCTGCCGCAGCGTATGTACCCACCGGACACCACCCGTGATCCGAGCGATCCCCGCACATGCAGACGGCGGCCACCGTCTACACGTGGCAAGCAGGATAGCGCGGTCAGCGGGCGGATGTCCATATGCATGTAGGAGATATCACATGACTGACATCGACTATGACCGCCTGCGCCAGGCCATGCTGGACTCAGGCATCCAGCCCCCAGACACCCTGCCGGATCTGTCGCCCGGCCACGTGGTGCGGTATTCCACCAACGGCAAGCCCCGCGACCGCGCCGGATGGGCGGTGCTGTACCCAGACCGCCGAGGCGCCGCCTACGGCTGCTGGCGCAGCGGGGTGCAGGGGCAGGTATTTTTTGGCTCGGCGGGAGGACTGTCACCCGCGCAACGGCAGACGCAGCGTCAGCAGGCCGATGCCGCGCGCCGCCTCGCGGCCCGGCAGCGGCACGCAGAGCAGCAGCGCGCCACAGCAGCCGCCCGCCAGGCATGGGCGAGTGCGTCGCCTGCCCCGGCCGATCACCCCTACCTGCAGCGCAAGGGGCTGTCCGACCCCTATGGCGCGCGGGTCGACTCCCAAGGTAACTTGCTGATTCCGATAGGAAATGCCGATGGCGATCTGATCAGCCTGCAACGGATCGCGCCGCACCCGGCCGAGGCTGGCCCAGGCAAGCGATACTGGCCCGGTGCGCCGGTCCGCGGCGGGCACTACTGGCTCCGCCCACCCGAGCAGGCGGAGCGCGACGCCCCAATGCTGATGGCCGAGGGGTATGCGACCGCCGCCAGCATTGCCGACGCGATACCGGAATGGGCGGTATGTTGCTGTTTTTCCTGCGGAAATATCAAGCCGACCGCAGAGGCGCTGCGCTCGTCCCGAGCAGACGCCCGCCTCATCATCGCCGGAGACGATGATCGGCAGACCCGCGGCAATCCGGGCCGGACTCACGCCACCGAGGCCGCACGACTGGTCGGTGGGCTGGCCCTGTTCCCGCCCGTGGACACGGGCAGCGACTGGAACGACTATGCCCAGGCCCATGGGCTGCAGGCCGTCCGACAGCAGCTGCGGGACGCTGCGGAGCGGGCGCTGTCGGCGGTGGTGGTGAGTCGGCCGGGAGATGGGCATGATGGCTGTGACCTGTCCGTGAGGACCGTGCGCGGCTCGGAGATCGAACCGGAGCCTGTCAAATGGTTGTGGCCCGGCTGGCTGGCGCGCGGGAAGCTGCACATCCTCGCCGGGCAGGCCGGTACCGGCAAGACGACGATTGCCTGCGGGCTGGCTGGCCCGATCACCACCGGCGGCCAATGGCCGGACGGCACCCAGGCCCCACGAGGATCGGTCATCATCTGGTCCGGGGAAGACGACCCGGCCGATACGCTGGTGCCCCGCCTGCTGGCATCCGGCGCGGACCTGGAGCGCGTTCACTTCGTGACCGGCATGCTCGAATCCGGCGATGAACGGCCATTCGATCCGGCAACCGATTTGATTTTTCTGGCTGATGCCGTGGATCGCGCTGGCGACGTGAAGTTGATTGTGATGGACCCCATCGTGTCCGCAGTGGCTGCGGATTCTCACAAAAACGGAGAGGTCCGACGCGCGCTTCAACCCGTGGTCGATT
>JBNGDJ010000145.1:0-4507 GCA_049974825.1 Halothiobacillaceae bacterium
GCGCTGGGGGATGCACTTCTGGTGGTCGCGCCCAGACATCCCGAGCGTCGGCGCGAGATCCTGCGCCTGCTTGCCGACTTTCGCGTGGCCGTGCGCAGCCAGGGTGACCCGGTTGATGCCGACACCGAGGTGTATCTGGTCGACACGCTGGGCGAGTTGCCCGCGTTCATGGCAGGGGCCCGCCTGGTCTTTATGGGGGGGTCGCTGGTGCCGCGTGGTGGGCACAACCTGCTTGAGCCAGCGGCGCTCGGGGCACCGGTGATTGTCGGGCCGCACGTGGATAATTTTTCTGAAGAGTTTGAATTGCTGCAAGCGGCCGCTGCGGTGCGGCAGGTTCCGGATGAGCAGGCACTGGGGGAGGCGATCCGCGTTCTGTGGCCAGACGAGGCGACCCGCAGGCAAATGGCAAATGCCGGGCAGGCGGTTATGGCGCGTCAGGCAGGGGTACTCGAAAGCTACGTGGCCCGGTTGTCCGAGGCGGATACCTGGCGTATCCCGGACAAAGGTTGACCGGCGCGGAGCCATCGCCCCGACCCCGGGCAATCCCTGGATGACGGCGTCCGGCCCGTGTCGGCAGCGACCGGGTCAGGGGGCAGGATCGCCCCCGCGGCCAGGCGGCTTTGCAGCGGGTGCTTGATAGCCGGCTTCCAGTGCCGCCCAGTCGTCAGCCTCCGACCAATGAGCCTGGCCGGCCTGGGCCAGCTTGCGCAACGAGCGGCGCAGCCGCTCCAGATTGGCCTGCTGCCAGCGCCCGGCCGACCGGCGGCGGCCCTTGTCGAAATCGATCAGGAAGAATGTTTCTGCATCGCGGCTGAGGATATTGCGCGCGTTGAGATCGGCATGGAACACGCCATGCTCGTGAAAGCGGCGCAGGCAGGCGCCCAGGGCATGCCAGTCGGGCAGGATCGCGGACTCGGGCTGCAGCCGGTCGACCAGCGTGACCGTTCCCTCAATCCGTTCCGTGATCAGGTTTGCCCGGCAGAAAAGGCCGCGGCAGTCGAGATGCGCGGCCACGGGACGGGGCACCGGCAAGCCCTCGTGAAACAGTTCGGCCAGCAGTCGCCATTCTCGAAAGGCGCGACTGTTTTCCGGGCGTCCGCGCAGGTAGCGGTCCTGAAGGAGGCCGCCGAACACGCCGCCGCGATGGTAGTGTCGAAGCACGCAGGGCAGGTTGCCAATCTCAATGAACAGTGCCCGTCCGCGCCCGTCTGCCTCGTCAACCACCCGGGCGGTTGTCCGAAGCCAGGCCGGGTCGAACCACCGGGGGTCCGGATGTTCAAGGAGGTCGGCATCATGCAGGATGCGTTGATTCCTGCGTCGCCAGGTCGCGGGTCTCATGGGCCTGTCCTGCTGCGGTTGCCGTGGCGCGCCCGCTTGTTGATTGCGCGGGGGCTATGTTTCCACGCACTCGTGGAAAGAGCAGTGTCCGGGTGTCGTGCCAGCCCACTTCGAGACATCACAGGCCAAGGCAATTGTCGTTGCGGTAGAAGATCGAACTCCGGGCCGGCTTGAGCTTGGTCGGTTTCAGGCCTTTCAGGTCCAGGACCCGAAATCCCATCCCGCGGGCAATTTCAAATGCTTCCTCGTAGTCTGGCCGTTCCGAGTCATCAAGCAGCAGCACACCCCGGTCACTCAGGCATTCAAGACTCTGGCGGACGCAATTGACCCGGTCCCGGCCATCGACGATGACCACGTCGTAGCATTCGCCGGTCTCTCGGATGCTCCGGCAATAATGGCCGTTCACGTCCTTTTTACGGTAAAGCATCGTCACGTTTGCCGGGACATCACGACTGACCTGGTCGAACCATCGCTGGTCATACTCGACGGACCGCACCTGCCGGACCCGTTGGGCATAGAAGCGCGTTGAGAAACCACTGCCGAACTCGAACAGACTCAGATCAGGCTGAAGCCGCTGGTCTAGAAGGTCAACCACCTGATAGTTCATCCAGGGGATGGCTTCGCCACCCGCGCGACAGGGGTAGCCCCGTTTCAGGCTTTCGACCCAGCCAGTGCTGTGGAGATAACTGTTTCTCCTGACGACCATTTTGACCAGCTTGATCGGCCAGGCTAATCGACGCAGGCTGAAGGTCATGCTTGGCTTGCTCCGTCGTTTTGCGCCGAAAGCCGCTGCCTGCGGTAGAGGAAGGCGGTGTAGGCGATCCCGCCCAGCAGTGCGATGTAAAATCGCCCCTGGGTTCGCGATATCGGGTAGCCGGTGATGCTGTCGATCATCAGAAGCATCAGTGCGCCCGCCGCGAAAAGAAGCATCCGCTTGTCCATCAGTTCATTTCGCCAAGCATGGATGATTGCCTGGACGATCATGCCCATGAAGAGGAGCATCAGCAGCAGGCCAACCAGTCCTGTGCGCACCAGCAGGTCGATCGGTGTGCTGTGGAGATGGCTGAATTGGTCAAGCGGCGTGCCGAACTGGTCTAGATACTCCTCGGGGCTGGCCGGTCCGTGCCCCAGCCAGGGGCGTTCCGCGAATTTTTCCAGTCCCAGGTTCCACATGTGAAAGCGGGCGCCGATTGAGTTGAACACGACCTCTTCACCCTGAAGCCCGGCCATCAGGGTAGCACTCTCGCTCGTCCATCGATCCGTGATGGTGTCGTGATTGGCAAACAGGCCTGCGATGAGGATCAGCAGGCCGCCGCCGACCATCATCAGCCGGTGCGCGGGTCGAATGGCGTGCTGCCGGGGGAAAAGCCACAGTCGGGCGGCAAGAACCAGGGGCAGCACCACGGCCGCGCCGATCCAGGACACCCTGGCCTGCGAGACGATCAGGGCCTGAATGACCAGCCATAGCAGCAGAAGATACAGACCGATGAGCAGCAGTCTCCTCGGCTCCAGGCTGCGCCATACGGGCAGCCAGATCAGCATGGCCAGAAGGATGGTGGTCGAATACAGCCCCAGCCGGATGGGGTGGCCGAAGCGCATGGAATGTCGATCGCCGGCCAAAAAGGATGACAGGGTGACTTCGCCACTGATGAGGGGCAGGAGAACGGCGAGCAGGTAACCGGCCAGTGCCGTGCTTAGCACCAGCCAAATACGCTCGATGCGCGCCTGCATTGCCCAGGCCACGATCAGTGTAAAGACGGGCACAGACAGCAGGTAAAGTGCCTGACTGAAGTGATCGCGCAAAAGCTGCGGGTGGAGCTGGATTCCAATTGCGAGGTTCAGGCTCAGCCAGCCGAGAAACACCAGCAGGAAGATCACGACCGGTTCGCGCCATGTCGCGATCTTGCGGTGACTCATGAGAAAGGCGATGAAAAGCACCCCAAGGCCGACGCCTGCCACGTTGGCGAAGGGCGCGGCGCTGAAGGCAAAAAGCAGTAGCCCGAATAGCGCCCATCGCTCGTTCCGGTCCCGGCAGCGGCTGCCTTCGGCAAGCATCATCCCGAACTTGCTGCTGTGCAGCTTGCTTGTCAGATCCAACGGTATTCAGTCTCCCTTGCTGTGCTCTTGCGCGCCACCATGCCTGCCGCGTCCGGTGCGCGCCATCCACCCCCTGATCCGTTCCTGAACCTGACGCACCAATGTCCGATGCGCGCGGCCGGTCGCACCCGACTGCTCATAGCGCCCCTTGTGGACATGCCGAATACGGTAAACACTGTCCACGGGCAGGGCGATCCCCTGACTGCGCAGCAGCCAGCGAAAGGCCCGGTCCTCATGGCATTTTGCAAATTGTTCGACGGGTTGCTGGTAGATGCCAATCGAGCGGCAGTATCCCACCTGTCGGCACACGTCGCCATGGGTGATCTGCAGAGGGCCGGTCGCACGGCTGGGATAGCGGCTGACAAACCCCTCGGGGTTGATGTCGAGGACCGCAGGCTCCGTCCGTGCGCGTGCGAGCAGTGGGTTGTCCTCAGCCAGCAGGTCGGTGCAGCGCTCCTCCCGTGGATAGAAAAGCACCTCGCGCCGTCCTTGCAGCAGCTGGGCCAGGCTGTCCAGGCAGTTGTCCCGGAACATGAGGTCGCAATCCGTGAACCAGACCCAGTCGGCGCGGGTTTTCAGCGCAGCGAGGTTGCGGCCAATACTGCGACGGAACAATTTTTCCTTCGGTAGTGGCCGCCAGTTCCATTCCACTCCAGGCACCTGGATTTTTGCGAAGAAATCCAGCAGGGCGCAGGTCTGCTCATCCTCCGGGCTGTAGAAGACCGTCATGGTGATGTCAGCCTCCCGGGGAGGAAACAAGACCAGCGAGCTCAGCTGGTAGACGAGCAGGTGCGCGTAACGCCAGCAGTGGCTGACGATCTCCAGCCGGAGCCGCCCCGTCCTGGCTGCCAGGGACTCCGGCGCCGGCAGGTTTGGCTCAAACCAGGCAGGCGGCACGAATCCCTTCGCGGCGAAGCGGAAAAACGCAAGTTGCAGTGCGGTACTTTTGGCCATGCGCGATGCTGTGCTGGGTCTGGTTTCGACTCTTGTCTGTGGGACCCACTGATCCGGGCCATCGCCGGGGCCTGGGTTGCCCGTGCGAATTCATCGTGAAATTTCCCGATGTTTTTAG
>JBNGDJ010000146.1:0-4479 GCA_049974825.1 Halothiobacillaceae bacterium
TGCACGAATGCAGGCCTTCCCGTGCAGGGCACGGATGCCCTGCCGCACAATGGCGTAAGCCATTGAATTGCGGAGCATGGCCCGGGCGTGAACGCGGGCTCCGCCAGCTGACGCGTTTAGCTGGCGCAAGCCCACCGGGCCATGCGTGTCTGAACGCGAAGCTGGCGTCAGCCCACAAATCCAAGGATGGATTTGTGCAGAGTTTCCTTTGCAAACGGCTTTTTCATTCCGCGGGCAGGCACGCCGGGCGCCTGAGTGCTCCTGGTCTTGCGGGTTGGCCGGGCATCGCTTCCGGCCCCCGGGCTCGGGTTGCTGCCCGCGGGCACTGTGCGGAGGGATGGCATATGGATGCACCGATCAGCCGGGATCAGGCCTGGCCCACGGAATACTGGCACGCACTGGAGGACGGGCGCATTCAGTGTGATGTCTGTCCGCGATACTGCAAGCTGCATGAGGGACAGCGCGGTCTTTGCTTCGTGCGCGGCCGGCTGGATAACCGCGTGGTGCTGACCAGTTACGGTCGATCCAGTGGATTTTGCATCGACCCGATCGAGAAAAAGCCGCTGAATCACTTTCTTCCGGGAACGCCGGTGCTTTCCTTCGGCACCGCCGGCTGCAACCTGGCCTGCAAGTACTGCCAGAACTGGGACATGAGCAAGTCCCGGGCGCTGGATACGCTCATGGACCAGGCCATGCCCGAAGACCTTGCCGCTGCCGCTCTTCGGCATGGCTGCCGCAGCGTCGCCTACACCTACAACGACCCGGTGATCTTTCTCGAGTACGCCCTGGACACGGCGGCGGCCTGTCGCGAGGTGGGCGTCCGCTCGGTGGCCGTTACAGCCGGCTATGTCACTGGCGCGGCGCGCGAGGCCTTTTTCGCGGGCATGGATGCGGTCAATATTGATCTCAAAGGGTTCTCCGAGGCCTTTTACTGGAAGCTTTGCGGCGGCCACCTGGCTAATGTGCTGGAGACGATTGAGCATGTGTACCATCACACCGACGCTTGGCTCGAGTTGACCACCCTGGTCATTCCGGGCCACAACGACAGTGATGGCGAGATCGAGGCCATGACCCGGTGGATCGTGGAGCACCTCGGCCCCGATGTGCCGCTGCACTTCACCGCCTTTCATCCCGACTGGAAGATGAAGGACGTTCCCCCCACACCGCCCCAGACGCTGCACCGGGCCCGGCGAATCGCCAAGGTGAACGGGTTGCATCATGTGTATACGGGCAACCTGTTTGATCCGGAGGGGCAGGGCAGCTATTGCGCACACTGCAATGCGCTGCTGATCGGGCGCGATGGCTACGAGATCACCTACTGGGGGTTGGATGAAAAGGGCCGATGCGCCGAGTGCCACAGGCCGCTGCCCGGGGTGTTCGAGCCCGAGCCGGGAACCTGGGGAGCGCGTCGTCAGCCGATCCATCTGCAGGAGCAGCCGGCCGGCCCGCCGGGCGAATGAACGCGGAGACTCCCTGGGCGTGGGATCAGGCGTTTGCCACCCTGCGGGTGGCGAGGCGCCTGTAGGCGTGCCAGAGGGTCAGGGCGATCAGAGCAAAGGCGGCGGTAAGGTCAATGCCCAGTGGCATGCCGTGCTCCTCGTGGGCAGTCCCGGCAGCCATCAGGGGCGGTCCGTCGGCCAGCAGTGCGTTGAGCGCTGCCCCAAAGACTATTGCCGTACCAAGCACGGCGACGAGATAGGCCAGCAGGGCACCGCTGCCCAGTTCCCGGCGGATCAGGCCCAGGGTGGCGATATTGGCCACCGGACCGGTCAGCAGGAAAACCAGCGCCGTGCCCGGCGCCATGCCGGCGGCGATCAGGCCCGCGGCGATTGGGGTGGCCGCCGTGGCGCAGACGTACATCGGCAGGCCGACCAAGGCCATGAGAACCAGCGCCAGCGGGCTGGTGCCCCAGCTTGCCAGCCAGGAAGGAGGCACGGCGGTCTGTACAGCCGCGGCAAACGCCAGGCCGATCACCAGCCAGCCGACAAAGGACCCGAAAATGTCGACGAAGGCATAGCGCTGGCCATCGACAAACCGCGTCCAGTGGCTGTCGTGATCCTTGGCTGAGGCCGCCCCGGCGCCTGAGGCACAGCAACCGCCACTGCAGCATGAGCCGGCGGCGCCCGCTGCGCCGGAATCAGCCGCCCCGCGCCCGGCCCATCCAGTGAGCATGCCGGCCGCAATGGCGGTCACAACCGCTGCTACTGGCCTGACGACGGCCATCAGGGGCCCGAGCATCGCCCAGGTGAGCGCGACCGAGTCCGGGCCGGTCTGCGGCGTGGCCACGAGAAAAGCCGAGGTTGCCGAGCGTGACGCACCCCCGCGCCTCAGGCCCAGAACCACTGGAATCACCCCGCATGAGCATAGCGGCAGCGGTGCGCCGACCAGGCTGGCCTTGATACTGCTGCCCAAGCCTTCGGAGCCGAGCTGACGGGCCAGCCCGTCGGTGCGCATCCAGGCCTTGAGCAGCCCGGCCACGAACAGGCCGAAGATGAGCCACAGGCCCGCGTCCAAGAGCAGGTCGTACAGGTGGCCGAAAAATGTCGTCGACATTTCCATGGCCTGATTGTATGCCTTTCGCGGCTGTGCGCCACAGGGCGGTGAACTGCACCTTGGCCGATCGGTCGGCAGTGACCGGTTTGCGGGGGCAGGTCGAGTGACTCGGGTATGCTGTCAGAGCGCAATCGCGGGGTGGTGCAGGTCGCCGACCAGCCCCCGGCTACTGCAGGGTGCCTGGGCAGACTGTCAGAGAATCCTTGCACGAAGGCAGGGATTGCTTTGGGTGCGTTTGTCGGAGGAAATGCGATATGAACGATTCAATCCTTCCCCGCGGGGAAAACCTGCGTCGCGCGGTTGCCTGGCTGGCCGAACGGCATCGCCACGACCCCACCGCAATCGACGAGGCTGCGCAACGCTTTGACCTGTCTGCACTGGAGGAGGAGTTTCTCCTTCAGCAATGGGCGGTTCTGCGCCAGGGACAAAAGCCGGATCTTGCAGAGCGCGAGGACTGACCCGACGCTTCAACTTGCAGCGGAAAACCATGTAGAATCCGGCGATTGTTGTGTGGAGCCTCCGGTTTCCGCCGCCGGGCACGTCCCGGCCGCCGCTTACCCCGTTGTCATTTCCTTCTTACAGGTCCCTGCATGCCTTTTCGCAATCGATACACCGGCCTGATCGACCGTTACCGTGATCGCCTTCCCGTCTCCGAAGACACCCGCATTATCAGTCTCGGCGAGGGCAACACCCCGCTGATCCGGCTGCAGAACATCCCGCGCCTGCTGGGCAAGCGCGTGGACATCTATGTCAAGTACGAGGGGCTCAATCCCACGGGTTCCTTCAAGGATCGCGGCATGACCATGGCGGTGACCAAGGCGGTTGAGGCCGGTTCGAAGGCGATCATCTGCGCGTCTACCGGCAACACCTCGGCGGCCGCTGCGGCCTATGCCGCCCGGGCGGGCATCACGGCCTTCGTGATTATTCCCGATGGCAAGATCGCCATGGGCAAGATGGCCCAGGCCATGATGTACGGGGCGGTCACGCTTCAGATTCGCGGCAACTTCGATGATGGCATGCGGCTGGTCAAGGAAGTGGCCGAGCATGCGCCGGTCACCATCGTGAACTCCATCAACCCCTACCGGCTGCAGGGCCAGAAGACAGCCGCCTTCGAAATTATCGAGGAGCTGGGTCGTGCGCCCGACTATCACTGCCTGCCGGTCGGGAACGCGGGAAATATCACGGCGCACTGGATCGGCTACTGCGAGTACTCGTCGGCTTCGGGCGACCACGTCACCGAGGCCTGCGCATTCTGTGAGGGCAAGTGTGCCTATGCCGGCGGATCGGTGGTGGGCAACCGGCCGCGGATGGTTGGTTACCAGGCCTCCGGTTCCGCACCTTTCCTGCGCGGCGAGATGGTCGACAACCCCGACACGGTGGCGACTGCAATCCGGATCGGTCACCCGCAGAGCTGGGACCGTGCCTGGAAGGTCATGGACGAGTCCGGGGGCTGGTTTGCCGAAGTGACGGACGAGGAAATCCTCGCGGCCCAGAAGATGCTCACCGAGCACGAGGGCGTTTTCTGCGAGCCGGCCTCCGCCGCTTCACTCGCCGGGCTGGTCAAGGACCTGGACAACGGCAAGATTGCCGAGGGCTCAAGTATCGTGCTGACGCTGACGGGCAATGGCCTGAAGGATCCGGACACCGCGATTCGCCAGTGTCAGGGCGTGGCCAAAATGGTTACGGTGGATGCGACCCTTGACGAGGTCAAGGCAGCAATCCTGGAGAACATGCAGCCGGACTGATCCGAAAAACCGGCGCGATGATTGTTCAGGAAAGGGCCCCCGCGCGGGCCCTTTTTCGATTTCCTTGCTCGCGAGGTGACTGCCGTCAACGGGCCGTTCCGGGCACGTTCCAGGCACGTAACGCCTCCGGCCTTCCCGATAAGTTCCTGCCGTTGCGGCATCCGCGTGCCTGTCCCGGACT
>JBNGDJ010000147.1:0-4394 GCA_049974825.1 Halothiobacillaceae bacterium
GGCATTAGCTCGGCTGCCTCAGCCCTCCTGTGGCTCCTGGGGAGGAGAGCCTTGGCGAGATCAAGAGACCCGCTTTATCGGCAGGGCGCCCGAATCCTGCAGCCCTGATTGGATCTGGGTGCCCAGTTTGCTTGAACGAATCAAGGATAAGCCTTGTTTATGTTATGAGAAAGTCAAGGAGCCTGCCCGGCTGACCGGATATTTCCAGACAAGGATGGCTCAGGCACGAAACAAAAATACAGCACAAAACGTGCCCGCATTGCGCAGGGCCTTGGTGCCGGTACCGCGATCCTCAACGGAGCCCCGGTATGCTCCGCGTCATGGCGGCGGCAGGGGGCGTCGTTCGGAAGTTGTCGCAGGCATGAAAAAGGCCGCGGAGGTAGCCCTGCCGCGGCCTTTTATATTTTGCTGCGCCCGGAGAGGTTCAGGCTTTGCGTGCCTGGTCGTAGAGCGCCTGCTTCGGGTGCGGGGCGTAGGCGCCGTCTGCGTCATGGTGCTCACGGCCGGTGACCGGCGGGCAAAATGCACAAATCAGGCGCATGTCCTCACTGCCCCCGCGCAAAAGATGCTCGTCGTGCGCATCGAGCAGGTATAGCGTGCCGTCCTCGATGGCATGGACCTCACCGGTCTTGAGATCCTCGATCTCGCCGTTTCCGGCCACGCAGTAGACCGCCTCGATATGGTGCTTGTACCAGATGTGGGTTTCCGTTCCGGCCTTGATAATGGTTTCGTGGAAGGAAAATCCGGCCTGGTCGTCGTCAAGCACAAACCGACGGCTTACCCAGTTGCCGTTTTCGGCGTGGACTTCACGCTCGGTGCCGATCACGTCTTCCTTCAGTCTTCGAACGATCATGCCGCCTCCTCGTCGTACTTGGCTGCGGCGGCTGCCACGGCCTCGGCCAGCAACTTCAGGCCCTCGTCGAGCTCCTGGTCGCTGATGGTCAGCGGGGCGAGGAACTTGAGTACCTGGTCCGTGGCGCCGGCCGTTTCGGCCAGCAGGCCGCGCTCGAAGGCCTGGTGCGACACTTCGTTGCAGAAGCCGTCGACCTCGGTCTCGATCCCCCAGATCATTCCCAGGCCGCGGGCATCGCTGATGTACTTGGGATACTTTTCCTTCAGTGCCGTGAAGGCCGCGCCGACCTTCTCTCCCTTGGCCTTGATCTGCTTGCCGAACTCGTCGGTCTTCCAGCGCTCAAGGGCGGTGGCCCCGGCGATGAACGCCAGCGAATTGCCGCGGAAGGTACCGGTATGTTCGCCCGGCTCCCACTGGTCGATTTCGGGGCGCATCAGCACAATCGACATCGGAAGCCCGGTTCCGATGGACTTGGAGAGGGTGATGATGTCCGGCTCGATACCCGCCCGCTCGAAACTGAAGAAGTCTCCGGTCCGGCCGTTGCCCACCTGAATGTCATCGATAATCAGCAGGATGTCCTTGTCCTTGCACAGCTTGGAAAGCTTCTGGAGCCACTCGATGCTGGCGATGTTGATGCCGCCTTCGCCCTGGATGGTCTCCACGATCACCGCGGCAGGCAGGTCGTAACCGGAGCTGGCGTCTTCCAGGTAGTGACGCAGCATGTCCATGCTGTCCATGCCGTGATCAAAGTAGTTGTCGAACGGCAGCTTGTTGACGTTCAGCGGCACGCCGTAATAGTTGTCGTGGTAGAACTCGTTGCCGGTCACCGCCAGCGCACCCAGCGTGTGGCCGTGGTAGGCGTTGGTGAAGGCGATGACGTTCGAGCGCTCCTTGACCTTCCGCGCGAGCTTCAGCGCCGTCTCGACGGCGTTGGTGCCGGTCGGCCCCACGAACTGGATCTTGTAGTCCATGCCTCGCGGCTTGAGGATGGTTTCCTGGAACGCGAGGATGAAGTCATGCTTGGCGGCCGTGGCCTTGTCGAGGGCATTGGTGATGCCGTCGTTCTGGATGTACTCGATCAGTGCCGCCTTCACGGCCGGGTCGTTGTGCCCGTAATTGAGCGAGCCGGCTCCACCGAAGAAGTCGATGTACGCCTTGCCGCGGTGATCCATGATGGTGGCGTTCCGGGCAGTCGTGAAAATGGTCGGGAACGAGCGGATGTACCCGCGCACGTTCGATTCGTACTTTTCAAAAATGTCGATATCCATTGGGACGCCTCCGGATCAGGATTTCAGGTGCATGGTGTACAGCAGCTCGGGCTCGTGCGCGTCACCCAGGTGGTGCTCGGTCAGGTAGTCCCGAGTCTCGATGGGGGTGCCGAGCTTGTCGGCCCACTTGCGGAACAATGCCTGCGAGGCCTTGTTCGAGGGAGAGATGGTCAGCTGGACTTCGCGGATCTGGTCAAAGAAGGGCTGGTTCTGAAGGGCCTCAAGCAGACCCGAGGCCACGCCTTGACCGCGGGCTTCGCTGCTGACGCCGATCTGCCAGACGAACAGCACGGCGGGGTCTTTCGGAAGCCGGTAGGCCGTCACGAAGCCAAGCAGCCTGTCGTCGCTTTCCGCAACCATGCAGGTTTCGCCGAAATGGTCCGCAAGCAGGAAGTACAGGTAGGCAGAGTTGACGTCCAGGACGCCGCTGTCCAGGACCAGTTGATGAATCGACTTGCCGTCTTCGAGCGACGGCGGTCTGTAGTGGATATTCATGACATCGGGTCCGGGGCGAGGGGGTGTTGAATCATGTCTAAACACCGGACGCGCAAGCCGGACGCGTGCTGCTCCTTTGCGATAAATTCGACGTCATTATAGCGAGAGGTATCGTTTTTTGCAAGCCTAACCCCGGGGAATCAACAACTTAGGGTTTTCTCCGGGTTCAGGGCGTTCCTCACCATCGTCCCTTTTTCAATCAAATCACGGGCTTGTTTCGGGTTTGTGACGCCTCGGTTTCAGGCGCAGCCGCCGCAACATTTTTGATCGGACTCGGGGGGCAAGCCGCTGCCTGGCGGGTCTCCCCGGATGGGTGCGGGGAAGGCCGGCGGGTCGTCAGATTGTCTTGGAAAAACGCAGGGTTCCAGCGGGGTCAAGATAGCGGTCGAACGTCATGCAGATATTGCGGATCAACAGCCGGCCGACCGGCTCGACGCGTATCCGCGCACCGTCGATCTGCAGCAGCCCGTCGTCGACAAATTCGCCCAATCGCTCAAGCTCATTTCGGAAATAGTCTGCGAAGTTGATGCCCCACTCGGCTCCGATGCGGGCACCGTCCAGTTCGAAATGGCAGATCAGCTCGGTGATCACCGCCCGCCGCAGCTTGTCGTCCTCGTCGGCCACCAGGCCCCGCTCGATCGGCAGCCTGCCCTCGGCGAGCCGTTCGTGATAGGTTTCCAGGTCCTTGACGTTCTGCGCGAAGGCATCCCCCACCTGGCTGATCGAGGATACACCGAGTGCGACCATGTCGTAGTCGGCATGGGTGGAGTAGCCCTGGAAGTTCCGGTGCAGGCTGCCCTCGCGCTGAGCGCGTGCCAGGGGGTCTTCGGGGCGTGCAAAGTGATCCATCCCGATCAGCAGGTACCCCGCGTCGTTCAGATGCGCGATGGCCGCTTCGAGAATGGCAAGCTTTTCGGCCGGAGCGGGCAGGTCCTGTTCGTTGATGCGGCGCTGTGGCTTGAAGCGGCTGGGCAGGTGCGCATAGTTGAAGATCGACAATCGGTCCGGTCCGGCCTCGATGATCTTGTCCAGGGTGCGCAGAAAGCCTGAAACGGTCTGGTGGGGCAGGCCATAGATCAGGTCGATGCTGATGCCGTGGAACCCCTCGGCGCGGGCGGCGTTCAGCACCTCGAATGTCTGCGCCTCCGACTGGATGCGGTTGACGGCCTTCTGTACTGTTGGGTCAAAGTCCTGCACCCCAAGACTCATGCGGTTGAATCCGATCTCGCGCAGCAGGGCCACCGTGGCGGCGTTCGCCTCGCGCGGGTCGATCTCGATCGAGTACTCGCCCCGGTCATCGTCTCGAAGGCAAAAATGCTCGCCGGTGCGCGTCATGAGCTCGCGCATCTGGGCTCCGTCGAGGAAGGTTGGTGTGCCACCGCCCCAGTGCAGCTGGTCAACCACCCGGTCATCATCGAACAGCGCGGCCTGCAGCGCCATCTCGCGATAGACATCGTCAAGATAGGGTCCGGCCTTGCTCCGGTCCTTGGTCACTACCTTGTTGCAGGCACAGTAGAAGCAGACCGTGTCGCAAAACGGGATGTGCAGGTACAACGACAGCGGGCCTCCGCGACGGTTGCTCAGCGCTGCCTGTTCCCGGTAGGCCGGCTCGTCGAAGCCATCATGGAACTGCACGGCCGTGGGGTAGGAGGTGTAGCGCGGACCGGCCTTGTCGTGTCGGCGGATCAGTTCGGCGTCGAAGATGGGGTTGGCTTGCATTGTCTCTGCCTGTCTCCGGTGATCGGTGCTTTGCGCGCTTCGACGGTCTCGTGACCGCA
>JBNGDJ010000148.1:0-4330 GCA_049974825.1 Halothiobacillaceae bacterium
GCCGCGGCCATCGGGGCCGGGATCAACGTGTACGAGCCGCGCGGCTCCATGGTGGTGGATATCGGCGGCGGTACCTCGGAGGTCGGCGTCATTTCGCTGGACGGGATTGTTTACTCGTCCTCGGTCCGGATCGGGGGTGACAAGTTCGACGAATCCATTATTTCCTACGTCCGGCGCAATTACGGCACGCTGATCGGCGAAGCCACGGCGGAAAGGATCAAGAAGGAGATTGGCACGGCCTACCCAGGCAAGGAGCTGCTGGAAATCGAAGTCAAGGGACGCAATCTGGCAGAAGGCGTCCCGCGCAGCTTCACGCTTAACAGCAACGAGATTCTCGAATCCTTGCAAGAGCCGCTGTTCGGCATCGTGCAGGCGGTCCGCACCGCGCTGGAGCAGACCCCACCGGAACTTGGCGCCGACATTGCCGAGCGCGGTATCGTGCTGACCGGCGGTGGCGCGCTGCTGCGTGATCTCGACCGGCTGCTGATGGAGGAAACCGGCCTGCCCGTGGTCGTGGCTGAAGACCCGCTGACCTGCGTGGCCCGAGGCGGCGGCAAGGTACTGGAGCTGATCGACGAGCGTGGCAGCGCCCTGTTCGCCACCGAGTGAGGGGCTGAGTCTTGGCGCTCTTCGTGCCCGACCGACCACGTTTCGGGACACTGCTGCTCCTGATTCTGTTGTCCTTTGCACTGATGATTTCAGACCGACGCTCGGACGTCCTTGACCCCTGGATTGAGCCGGTCGCAAGCCTGACGCTCGCCATCCAGCAGGGAGGCGCCAGTCCGATCGCTGCCTGGAAGCAATGGCGTGAACAACGCCAGGCCAAGGCGGCACTGGTCGAACAGCTTGCCGCACTGGAACAGGAGAACTTTCTGCTCAAGGGCCAGATGCATCGCTTTTACGCCCTCACCGAGGAAAATCGCCGGCTGACCCGCCTGCTCGGGGCGACATCTGACCTGGAGCAGGATTATCTGCTGGCGCGCAAGACGGCCGACTCCGCCGACCCCACCCGCCCACTGTTCGTGATCGACCGCGGGTTGCGCGACAACGTGCAGCCGGGGCACCCGGTCGTGGATGACCGCGGCCTGGTCGGCCAGATCGTGCGCAGTACCCACACCGGCTCGCAAGTCCTGATGCTGTATGCCGCCAGCCACGCGGTCTCCATCACGATTGGCGACACGGGACACACTGCGACACTCTTCGGCAGTGGTCAGCCGGACACACTGATCGTGCAGGACGTGCCGGACCGGGTGGAAGTCTCTGCAGGCGACATTCTGGTCTCCTCCGGGCTCGACGGGGCCTTTCCGGCAGGGTATCCGGTCGCGCGCGTCCGCGAGATCCGCAACGAAGCGGGTCGGGCCTTCGTGACTCTGGTCGCCGAGCCGGCGGCCCGCGTGGACCGTATCCGTGAAGTGCTGGTCCTCACGCCGCGGGACGAGATGGAAGACACCGGGGACTTCCCGGAAGCGACCGTCCCTCCGACTCGGCCGCCCGAGTCCGAAGATTCCGGTACGGGGTCTGCCGATGCGCAGTGACTGGCCGACCATTGCCGCGTCACTGGCCGCGGCGTTGATCCTGACTCTGGCGCCGCTGCCCCGAGAGATTGGCGTCTTCGCGCCCCAGTGGCTGCTGCTGGTGGTCCTGTTCTGGTCAATCGAGCGCCCGGAACGCGTTGGACTGGTGCTGGCATGGAGCATGGGGTTGCTGCTTGATATCGGAACACACGCCCTGCTCGGCTCCAACGCCCTGCTGTTTGTGCTGGCCGCCGCCCTGACCCTCGGCCTGCAGCGACTGCTCAAGCCGACGAGCATCATGCAGCAAGGACTCTACGTCTGCGGGCTGACACTCGCATATCTGATGGTGGAGCTTTGGATGCGTGGCGGCATGCAGGGGAGTATCGAGGGCTGGCAGTACCTCATGCGATCCATCAGCAACCTGGCCGCCTGGCCGCTGCTGGTACTGACCATTGCCTGGCTGCACCGTCGGCTCGGCTGACTCGGATCGGCCTGCCTGAAGTCAAGCAACCGGGCTTTCGGATCAGAATTTCTTGTCCCGCCCCAAGGGAAGCTCATGAGCAGAGTGGCCGGGAGCTGCTTATAATCCCCTACTTTTTGTAGCAGAAGGCGAACCGATGATTCACCGAAAGTTGCGACTGGGCATGGGCACCAAGACTTTGGCCGCCCTGTCATTCGTGTTCTGGATTCCCGTCGGACTGCTGGGCTTTTTGCTGTACCACGGCTTTGAAGAACGGCTCGGTGTTGAACGGCTGGCCCTGCTGGAAGTGCGCTTGCAAGGCGCGCGTACGCTGCTTGACGATCATGCCACGCGGATGCAGACCGCCCTGTCGGTCGAAGCGCAGAACCCCGAGTTTTTGCAAGGCATGCGTTCTGCCGCTGCGGCAGAGCTGTCAGCGGGGCTGGACCGGATCGCACGCAGTCTCGACGACCAGGTGGCCCTGGCCGTTATCGACGCCGACCGCAGGCCCCTGGCCGGTGGTGATCCTTTCCGCTGGATTCCTGCCGCCGCGCTCGGCCGGGCCATCGACGAGCGGCGCACCCTGCGCGGTCATGCCCTGTTGCCGGCCGAAAGCTTCGAGCCCGCTCTCGGTGGCCGGTCCACCCGGTTGCCCGAGGGCGTCCCGGTGCTCGCGCAGTTCGTCGTCGTCCCGGTTCATGAGCAGGGAGCCAGTCGGGGTGCTCTGGTGGCAGCGACCATGCTCAGCGGGGATACCACGCTGGGCAACCGCTTTCTCGGTCAGTTTGACCGTGAGCTGGGCGTGTTCGCCGGCATCGATGGCCGACCCATGCGCCTTCACGCCACGACATCCGTTCCCCGAAGCATCTGGGGTCTGAACGACCCGATTCCCGCGGAGGCCCGGGAAGCCCTGGAGCAGAACCGGTCCTTTTCCGGCCCGGTGCGGCTGGATGGCCAGCCTTTGTTGCTCGCCGCCCTGCCCTTGAACGACAGCCGCGGCAACGTGATCGCCGCGCTGGCGGTCGGAGAACCTCTGCAGCCGGTGCGGGGCGTGGTGCTGGACGAGTTGGGCCGGGCAATCGCCCTGACAGCCCTGCTCGCCCTGGCGATCGCCCTGCTCTCGGTGTTTTTCGTCCATCACGACATCTCCCGCCCGCTCGGTCGACTCCTTGAAGGCATGCGGCGATTCGGCGAGGGGGATCTTCAGACTCGGGTCTCTCTGCACACCGGCGATCAGCTTGAGGGTCTTGGCGAAGGATTCAACCGGATGGCCGAGGATGTGCAGCGGCGTGAAACGCGTTTTCGCCAGCACAACGAGGTGACCAAGCTGTTCATGTCGACGCTGAACATGGACGAGCTGCTGGATCGCACCTTGGAAATCGTGGTTGGGGTCACCGAGTCTCAGCTTGGAATGCTGTACCTTTGGGAGGAAGACAGTCAGGTCCTCATGCCGCACGCGCGGTTTGGTGTCGGGGAAGATCCCGGTGCGGCAGCGATGGGCGCAGGCTACGTCGGCAAGTGTGCCCAGACGCGGAGGCGACTGGCCCTCAACGTTCAGGACGGGGCGGCGTTGCGGTCGGTCGACACCGGTTTTGGGCCGCTCGCGCTCAACCAGGTCATCTACCTGCCCTTGGTGTACCAGGAAGCCCTGCTCGGTGTCCTGGTCCTCGGAACCACGGCCGAATACGATCGGGACAGCGATCAGCTGTTCGAGTACCTCTGTGACCAAATCGCCATGGCGCTGGACAATGCCTTCATGCACCGGCAGATCCAGGAGCTGTCCGTAACCGACGGGTTGACCGGGTTGCACAACCGCCGGTACCTCAACACCCGGATTGATCCGCTGTGGCAGCGGGCACGAGATGGCGACCTGTCGCTTTCCGTGATGCTCTCGGACATCGACAACTTCAAGTCGTTGAACGATACCTTCGGACATGACCGGGGGGATATCGTGCTGCGTGACGTCGCACGGATCTTCCGGGAGGAGGCGCGCCACGAGGATCTGGTCACGCGCTTTGGGGGCGAGGAATTCGTGATCGTCATGCCGAACACGCAAAGTGGCGAGGCGGCGGCCCTGGCTACCCGGATTCTTGAGCGTACCCGGGAGTTGCGCTACGACTGGCTTGACCGGCCCGTCACTCTCAGCATCGGCGTGGCCGCCCATCCCGAAATGTCGGCAGAAGATTTCGACAGCCTGCTGCAGGCGGCCGACCAGGCCATGTACCGAGGCAAGATGGGCGGCAAGGACCAGGTCGTTATCGCGGCGGCCGAGGCCTGATATCGCTAAGGAATCTCTGCACAAATGCAGAGATTCCCGATTGGGGCATGGATGCCCCAACGCACAATGGCGTAAGCC
>JBNGDJ010000149.1:0-4293 GCA_049974825.1 Halothiobacillaceae bacterium
CTGGACTTGCGGTATCGGATTTCCTGAACCTTCTGTTGCATGGATTCCGGTCCTGGTCGGGAGTGGGCAGCTGAGGGTAGTGGCCGAAAATGGCTGGGGAAGGTCTGCATTTGTGCAGAGATTCCTTAAAGTATGTAGCGCGACAAGTCCTCGTCCTGGACCAGGTCGCCAAGCCGCTCGTCAACGAAGTCGGCATCCAGCTTGATGGTCTCGCCGGCACGCTCGGTCGCCTCGAAGCTCAGCTGCTCAAGCAGGTGCTCCATGACCGTGTGCAGACGGCGCGCACCGATGTTTTCGGTGCGGCGGTTGACCTCAAAGGCGATCTCCGCCAGTCGCTGCAACGCATCTTCGCCCAGCTCCAGCGTCACTTGTTCGGTTTCCAGCAGGGCCTTGTACTGCACGGTCAACGCGGCATCCGGCTCGGTAAGGATCCGGACGAAATCTTCGGCGGTCAGTGCATCGAGCTCCACCCGGATCGGCAGTCGCCCCTGCAGTTCCGGAATCAGATCCGAGGGCTTGGACAGGTGGAAGGCGCCGGAGGCGATGAACAGGATGTGGTCGGTCTTGATCATCCCGAGCTTGGTATTGACCGTGCTGCCCTCGATCAGCGGCAGCAGGTCACGCTGTACGCCTTCGCGGCTCACGTCGGCGCCTCCGCCGGCCTCGTTGCGCCGGGCGATCTTGTCAATCTCGTCGAGGAAGACGATGCCATTTTGTTCAACCGACGCCAGCGCCTGCTGTTTGATTTCTTCCTCGTTGACCATGCGGGCCGCCTCTTCGTCGGTGAGCACCCTGAGGGCCTCCGGCACCCGCATCTTGCGACGCTGGCTGCGGGTCTGCCCCATGTTCTGGAACAGTCCCTTGATCTGGCTGGCCATCTCCTCCATTCCAGGCGGCGAGAGGATGTCCACACCCATCTGACTTCCCTGAACCTCGACTTCGATTTCCTTTTCGTCCAGCTCGCCGGCACGCAGCTTCTGGCGAAACTTTTCGCGGGTGTTGTCGTAGGCCCGGTCCCGGTGTTCGTCGGTGGTCTCCCAGCTACTCTGCCTTGGCGGCGGCAGCAGGGCGTCAAGAACCCGGTCTTCCCCGTGGATAACCGCCCGGTCGCGAACTTGTTCGATCGCTTCCTGCCGGAACATCTTCAGGGCGATATCGGCCAGGTCACGAATGATCGATTCGACATCCCGCCCCACGTAGCCGACCTCGGTGAACTTGGTCGCCTCGATCTTGATGAAAGGTGCGTTGGCCAGCCGCGCCAGTCGGCGGGCGATCTCGGTCTTGCCCACCCCGGTCGGACCGATCATCAGGATGTTCTTGGGCGTGATCTCGCTTTTGAGCGGCTCGTCGATCTGCTGACGACGCCAGCGATTGCGCAGCGCAATGGCCACCGCGCGCTTGGCGGCCTGCTGGCCGACGATGTGCTTGTCCAGTTCCGCGACGATTTGTTTTGGGGTCAGGTTCATCCGATCGATTCGATACTGATGTGGTGGTTGGTGTAGACACAGATGTCCGCCGCGATGTTCAACGCCTGCTCGACGACGGTCCGGGCATCCAGGTCGGCATGCCGAAGCAGGGCCATGCCTGCGGCCTGGGCATAGGGACCGCCGGAGCCAATCGCCAGCAGGTCGGACTCCGGCTCGATCACGTCCCCATTGCCGGAAATCGTGAGCATGTTTTCGGAGTCCGCCACGATCAGCAGGGCCTCCAGGCGACGCATGGCCCGATCGGTGCGCCAGTGCTTGGCAAGCTCAACTGCCGAGCGGGTCAGGTTGCCGCCATATTTTTCCAGCTCGCCCTGGAATCGCTCGAACAGCGTGAAGGCATCGGCCGTGGCGCCAGCGAAGCCGGCGAGGACCTTGCCGTCGTACAGGGTCCGGATTTTTCGGGCATTGCCCTTCATGACGGTGTTGCCCAGCGTGACCTGGCCATCGCCGCCGATCACGGTCTGGCCACCGCGGCGCACACAGAGAATGGTGGTGGCGTGGAAGTTTTCCATGATATCCCGTTCGTTGAAGCAGCTGGCAGTTTAACAGTCCGGGCCGAAATCCGGCGCGGTATCCGCCGTTTTGGATGAGGGCAGGCCGCGACGTCGGGCCCGAGGGTGGGCGTCGTCATAGACCCGCGCCAGGTGCTGGAAATCCAGGTGCGTGTAGATTTGCGTCGTGGCCAGATCCGAGTGGCCGAGCAACTCCTGGACTGCCCGCAGGTCCCCGGAGGATTCGAGCAGGTGGGTCGCAAAGGAGTGACGCAGCATGTGCGGATGCAGGTGCTGCGGCAGGCCGCCTTCCCGGGCGAATTTCTCCAGGCGCTTTTCCACGGCACGGGCCCCAAGGCGGCTGCCTTGTCGGCTGATGAACACGGCCGGGCATTCCGGGTGCGCCAGCTGCCGGCGATGACTCAGCCAGCGCTGCAGGGCCTGCCTTGCCCGCTTGCCGACCGGGACCAACCGGGTCTTGCCGCGCTTGCCGGTGACCCTGGCCTCGCCCGAGTCGAGATCCAGATCGGGCAGGTCCAGGCCCACCAGCTCGGCCAGGCGGATGCCGCAGGAGTAGAACAGCTCGGCAATCGCGTGGTCCCGGACACTGAGAGCGCAGTGCGGATCGACCGGGCGATCAAGCAGGCGGGAGAGGCTGTCTGCATCGGCGGTGTCCGGAAGGCGCTGATCGGCGCGGGGTGGCTTGAGGCTTCGCAAGCCCGGCAGGTCCGCTTCGCCGCGGCGGCGGAGCTGTTCGAACAGAAAACGCAGCGCCGCAAGATGGCGTTGGAGGGTGCGCGGCGACAGGCCACGCCGATGATCCTCGGCCAGCCAGCTGCGCACCAGCGCCAGGTCCACCGACGCCCAGTCGGTCACGCCTCGCTGCCCGCAGAACGCGATCAACCCCTCAAGGTCGCGCCGGTAGGCCGCCCGGGTGTGCACCGCCAAGGCACTGGCTTGTGCCAGGATGTCTTCTACCCGGGCAAGCAGGCGCTCGCTCATGCGGCGTTGCGCAGCCCCGCGGCCAGCAGTTCACCGATCTGGGCGAGGAAAACCGTGCCCTGATCCGGCCGGAAGCCATCCGGCGCGTGACGCCCGAGCGCAAGAAGTCCGAGCAGCGGCGCACCCGCATCGCCCACCGGAATCAGGGCCGCGGACCCTGTCTCGGGCATCGCATCGGCAAACAGAACCTTCCGCTGCTCGTCTGTGATCCGGCCGCAGCTTGGGTATCGCGCCTCGACAAACCGCTCAAAACAGCGCCGCTGGGTTTCGTCCAGTGCAGACCAGGGTCGGTAGCAGGCGGCATCGAGCGAAAAGCGTGCCTTCAGCAACTCAAGAAAACGGGCCACGGCATCCGCCCGACCCACTTGCGGCAGCCAGTCGCAGACCAGTTCGTGCATCTGCGCATCATGCCGGGCATTTTCCTCGGCTGTCTGGATGATTTGTTCCAGCCGGCTGCCGAGCCGGTGATGACGCTGTCGCCAGATTGAAAGCTGCCGGTGAGGGAGCGAGGCAATTTCCGGCGGCGGGCCGGGCAATTGCAGATCGGCCACGAGGTCATCGCGGTCCTGGAAGAACTCCGGGTGGCCGCGCAGGTAGTCGGCCACGGCTTCGGCCGAGATTGCCCCGGCCGGCGGGTTGCCGTGCCGGTCTGCATCGTTTGCGACGGAGTCGTCCTTGAGTGCCAGGTTGCCTTCGGTTTTGCTCATGGTTGCCGCGTGCTCCAGTCGGGCGGTCTTGGGCGGAGACCGGGCGCTCGTCCCATGGACTCAATTGCACCCTGCCATTCATTCGATTCAATCAGAGGTTCTTGCAGAGGGCAAGCATGCGGGGCTGCAATTGGTTCATGCGCCCCATCTGCCAACCTCAGGCCGGGGTGTGCAGAGATTCCCCGGGGGAAACGCTGTACCGGGCCATTCATGGCCTTGCGGGCAGACGAGAGTTTGACTCGCCTGCTGGCGAGGACCGCGCCCAGCATCGCCCGGACAGGTAAATGCTCGTCCCGGGTCCGCCGATTCAATGGCTTGTACCACCGGGCGTTGGGCCATCCCCGCCCCGATGGGATATCTGGCCCGTTCGTGCGGGGTGGCCTTGAGGCGGCTCGATCAGTCGGCCTTCGAAGACAGTGACGGCCGGGCCGGTCATCAGCAGCTGGCCTTGCGCTGTCTGCCGGATTACCAGTTCTCCCCCGGGCAGGCGGACCTGGCAGCAATCGTCCAGCAGGCCCTGCCGGATGCCGACAGCCACGGCCGCGCAGGCACCGGTGCCGCAGGCCAGGGTCTCCCCGGCACCGCGTTCGTGAACGCGAAGACGCA
>JBNGDJ010000150.1:0-4243 GCA_049974825.1 Halothiobacillaceae bacterium
GCGTGTCTGAACGCGGGCTCCGCCAGCTGACGCGTTTAGCTGGCGTTAGCCCACGGAGCCATGGATGGCTTCGTGCAGCGTTTCCCTTAGAAACTCACCGAGCCGACGGGCAGTTGCTTTCCGAAGTGACCCGCTGGTCGGTCGAACAGCTGCAGCTGAAACCTGGCATCCGGGTCTTTGCGCTGATCAAGTCCGTCGCGCTGATGGCCTGATTGCGCGCCCGGGACGACTTGGGCGACAGCGACCGAGCTGACCACGAAAGCGAGGTCGCCCGCAGTGTCAAATCATGGGGCGGGAAACCCAGGCGCTTCCAGCCACCGCAAAAAGGTCAGTCTTCATCCCGGTACCCCGGTCGTTTCCATTCGGGACGTTCGACCTGGCGGGGGCGGGAGAGGGCCAGCACGCCGGGCCGGACGTCGCGGGTGATGGTGGAACCGGCCCCAATGGTGGCGCCCGAACCGACCGATACCGGCGCGATCAGCTGGGTGTCCGAGCCAACGAACACGTCGTCCCCGATTAGGGTGCGGTGCTTGCGGGCGCCATCGTAGTTGCAGGTAATGGTTCCCGCGCCGATATTGACATCTCGCCCGACCTCGGCATCACCCACGTAGGAAAGGTGGTTGACCTTGCTGGCCGCCCCGATGGTGGCCTGCTTGATTTCCACGAAATTGCCGATCCGAGCCTCTGGCCCCAGTTCCGTGCCAGGCCGCAGCCGGGCAAACGGCCCGACCTGCGCGCCCTCGGCAATCCGGGCACCTTCCAGGACACTGTGCGCCTTGACCCGCACACCGGGCCCGATCACGCAATCCCGAATCACGCAACCGGCTTCGATCTGCACACCATCGCCCAGCCGGACCGTCCCCTCGAACACGCAGTTGACGTCGACAAAGATGTCCTGGCCGACCAACAGGTGACCCCGCACATCGATGCGCGCCGGGTCGGCCAGGGTCACCCCCTGGTTCATGAGCCACTCGGCCTCGCGCCGCTGGGCTGCGCGCTCAAGGTCGGCTAGCTGTCCGCGGGTGTTGACGCCGGCCACTTCCCGGTCATCGCGAACCGTGACGGTACCAACCGTCTGCCCCTCCGCAACCGCCATCTCTACGATATCGGTGAGGTACAGCTCGCCCTGGGCATTGTCGGTGTCCAGTTGGTCAAGCCATCTAAGCAGGGCGCCCCCCTCAACTGCCATGATGCCGGTATTGATCTCGCGTACCGCGCGTTCAGCCTCGGTGGCATCCTTGTGCTCCCGGATCGCCCGTACATGACCTTCCGCATCGCGCAGAATGCGGCCGTACCCGGCGGGGTCGTCGACCACGGCCGTCAGCAGTGCCAGCGGTGCCTGCTCGGCCGCCACCAGAAGATCCCGGAGCGTCACGTCCCGGATCAGCGGGACATCCCCGTACAGCACCAGAACCCGGTCACCCTCGGCCACGCCAGCCATTGCCTGCTGCACCGCATGACCGGTCCCGCGCTGTTCGTGCTGCCAGCACCAGACAATGTCCTCGTCGGGGGTGGCCGCCTGGACCTTTTCGCCGCCATGGCCGACAACCACCCGCATCTCGGCCGGGTCGAGCATCCGCGCCGTATCCAGAACGTGTGCCAGCAAGGATCGGCCCGCCAGCGCGTGCAGCACTTTGGGCCGGGCAGAGCGCATGCGCGTGCCCCGCCCGGCCGCCAGAATCACCACCTTCAGCATGATTGGTCCTCAAAAAAACAAAAAGGGGCCGAAGCCCCTTCTTTGAATGCATTCGGCCGCAACCGGGCGACCCCGTCAGTGACGGGCACCCTGTCGGGTCGAGCGCGAATGCTCCTTGATCCAGCGCAGGCGCTCGGATGCCTCGATCATGATCTGCTGTGCGGCCGTGAAGTCGGTCACACCGCGCTGCTCGTATTCGGCGATGTACTTTTCACGATCGGACATCTCGTCCTCGAGTTCCTTCGGATCGATGGTCTTGGCATCCTCCTCAGTCAGCGCCCAGTCGGCCAGAACGCTGATTTCGTAAGGTTGCACTTCGACGATGCCGAAGCCGACGTAGAACCGCAGGGTTTCCCCCTTGTCCGTCGTCACCACCACCTCGCCGGGACGAAGCTTCGAGAGCGTCTGCGAGTGCAACGGCGTGATCCCGATGTCGCCCATCTCGGTGGGTACCACCACGAAGGTGGCAGTACCCGAATAGATGGGACGTCCCAGTGCCACGACGTCCACTTTGATGGTCATTGCCATGATGCGCCTCCGTTAGTTCTTGGCGGCGAGCTTGTTGGCCTTCTCAACTGCTTCCTCAATGGTGCCGACCATGTAGAACGCCTGCTCGGGCAGGTGATCGTACTCGCCGGCAACAATGCCCTGGAATGCCCGGATGGTTTCCTTGAGCGGCACGTAGCGACCCGGTGCCCCGGTGAAGACCTCGGCCACGAAGAACGGCTGGGACAGGAACCGCTGGATCTTCCGCGCGCGGGAAACGATCGCCTTGTCCTCGTCGGACAGCTCGTCCATGCCGAGGATGGCGATGATGTCCTTGAGCTCCTTGAAACGCTGAAGCGTCTTCTGCACGGAGCGCGCGGTGTTGTAGTGCTCTTCACCGATCACCTGCGGGTCCAGCTGGCGGCTGGTGGAATCCAGCGGGTCAATCGCCGGGTAGATGCCCAGTGCGGCGATGTCACGGGACAGGACCACGGTCGCGTCCAGGTGCGCGAATGTGGTAGCTGGTGACGGGTCGGTCAGGTCGTCCGCCGGGACGTAGACCGCCTGCACGGAGGTGATGGAACCGGTCTTGGTCGAGGTGATGCGCTCCTGCAGCACACCCATTTCCTCGGCCAGCGTCGGCTGGTAACCCACCGCGGAGGGCATGCGGCCCAGCAGTGCGGACACCTCGGTACCGGCCAGGGTGTAACGGTAGATGTTGTCGATGAACATCAGAACGTCACGCCCTTCGTCCCGGAAGAACTCCGCCATGGTCAGGCCGGTCAGTGCAACGCGCAGACGGTTGCCCGGCGGCTCGTTCATCTGGCCGTACACCAGGGCAACCTTGTCCAGGACGTTGGAGTCCTTCATCTCGTGGTAGAAGTCGTTCCCTTCACGGGTACGCTCACCCACACCGGCGAATACCGAATAACCGCTGTGCTCGATCGCGATGTTGCGGATCAGCTCCATCATGTTCACGGTCTTGCCCACGCCGGCGCCCCCGAACAGGCCGACCTTGCCGCCTTTCGCGAAGGGGCAGAGCAGATCGATCACCTTGATGCCGGTCTCGAGCAGCTCGGTGCTGGAGGCCTGCTCGTCGAAGGACGGTGCCTTGCGGTGGATGGACCAGCTCTGGTCGCACTCCACGTCACCCGCGTTGTCGATCGGGTTGCCGAGCACGTCCATGATCCGGCCCAGGGTGCCCTTGCCCACCGGTACGGAGATCGGTGCGCCGGTGCCGGTCACGGCCATGCCGCGCTTGAGGCCGTCGGAGGAGCCCATGGCGATGCCGCGGACCACACCGTCACCGATCTGCTGCTGGACCTCGATGGTCAGGTCGGTCTCGGTAACCTTCAAAGCGTCGTACACCTTGGGCACGGCGTCCCGAGGAAATTCGACGTCGATCACCGCCCCGATGATTTCGACAATTTTTCCAGAACTCATTTCAGTTCCCCTTAAGATTCAATAACTGTTCGCTCAACGCTCAAACCGCGGCGGCTCCCGAGACGATCTCGGAAATCTCCTGGGTGATCGCAGCCTGGCGGGCCTTGTTGTAGACCAGCTTCAGGTCGCGGATCATGTCGCCGGCATTGTCGGTCGCATTCTTCATCGCGATCCGGCGGGCGGCCATTTCGCAGGCAACGTTCTCGATCGTTGCCTGGACGATCACGCCGGCCAGATAGCGACGCAGCGTAGCATCCAGCACCTCGGCCGATTCCGGCTCGTAGATGTAGTCCCAGCGATGATTCAGGCGCTCGTCCTGCTGAACCACCAGAGGAACCAGCTGCATGACCTCCGGCTTCTGCGTCATCGAGTTCACAAACTCGTTGCGCGCGAGCAGGATGCGGTCAATGTGGCCTTCCTCGTATGCGCCGATGATCTTGTTGATCACCCCGCGCAGCTGGGCATAGGTCGGATGGTCGCCGAGATTGGTCTTGGAAGCGATGACATTGCCACCAAACCGGCGAAAGAAGGCCTGAGCCTTCGAGCCGATCGGCAGGACGTCGACTTCGACACCGTTGGCGTTGTATTCCTTGATCTTTTTCAGCACCTGCTTGAACA
>JBNGDJ010000151.1:0-4188 GCA_049974825.1 Halothiobacillaceae bacterium
TTTCGCCCGGGCTGTCGCCCGGGCGACCGGCTGGGGGCTTTGCCCCCAGACCCCCAGAATATTTTTCCCAAGAAAAAGGATTATGCGTGTTTGGAGCTCAGGCGCCGGCCATCTGGGTCGCGTCGGGGTTACGGCGCCAGATCGAGAAGTTGAGCGCGAAGGCGTAGCTGGTCCAGACGAGGTAGGGTGCCACCAGCGCGCCGGCGAACGGGTCCACCCGCCAGAAGGCGATGACCATGGCCAGCACCGAGGCCCACATGCCAAACAGCACGATCAGCGCCGGGAACAGGCGGTGTAGCCCGAAGAAGACCGGGGACCAGAGCGTGTTGAACACGATCTGTAGTCCCCAGACCGCAAGCGCGTAGTTCATCTCGGGGTGCCCCGAGAGGGCGACACGCATCGCGGCATAGGCCATCGAGATGTAGAGAACCAGCCACGCCATAGGGAAAAGCCAGTTGGGTGGCGTCCAGACCGGTTTCGACAGCCGGTCATACCAGGTTCCGGGCGAGAAGAACGCGCCTGTCGACCCCGCTGCGAAGGCGGTGGCGAGAAACACGGCGAAGAGCGGCCAATCGATCAACATGCGTTTTAGATAGCGCGCCGTTCGTCCCCGGCCAATGCGGCACCGTGCCGTGCCTGCTTGTGCGCCTTCAATTGTGCGAGAACCGCGATGATTTCACCGGCCCGGCCCTCGCCCCAGGGGTTGTCCGAGGGCAACCGTTCTGCCGCGGCCTCGACCAGGTAGGCGCATTCCGGCAGCGGCTTGCCGTAAAGGACTGCCGAGCGCGGCATTGCCGAAGCGGCGAGCGTCTGAATCGTCGACCAGATCAGCCAGCCGATCTTCTGGCCTTTTGTCGTGACGGCCCGGCGCGTGATGCTGTCATAATTGGCGCGCGCGATCTCTCGGCCGATGCCGCAATAGATGTGGCGGGCGGCGTAGATGCCCGGCCGGCAGGCAAAGGGCAGTTCCGCAACCCCCGGCTCCGAGCGGAAATAAAGCCGGTTCGCGTCAGACAGTAGGTGTTTGATCATCCGTCGGATCGGCTTGCTGGGCTGCGGATCGGCCAGGAAGGCTTCGACGTCGATCCCGGCGTCCGCCATCCAGTCGGTCGGCAGGTAGAACCGGCCCTCGCGGGCATCTTCGCCCACATCCCGGCTGATGTTCGACAACTGCATCGCGACGCCCAAGTCGCAGGCCCGCGCAAGCGCACGCGGGCAGCGCACCCGCATCAGCACCGCCATCATCACGCCCACCGCGGCTGCCACCCGCGCGGAATAGGCGTAGACGCCCGAGAGCGTTTCATAGCGCCGGCCCATCGCGTCCCAGGCCATGCCTTCCAACAGCGCCTCGGGAAGGGTGCGCGGCATGTCGAACTGTTCGACCACCGCGGCGAAGGCGCGATCGGCGGGCGCGTTCCGCGGGGTGCCGCGATAGATCAGGTCGAGCCGTTCGCCAAGCGTCAGCACCGCAGCGGCCTTGTCCTGGGTCAGGTCCACCGAATCGTCGGTCATCCGGCAGAAGGCGTAGAGCGCCAGCGCCGGGTCGCGAACGCGTCCCGGCAACAGCCGGGACGCCGCATGGAACGAATACGACCCGGTGCGGATCGAGGCTTCGCAATGGGCCAGATCCGCGGGATCGATCATGTCATTCTGCCGCGACGGGGGCCGCGTCAGGCACCAGTTTCGCCATCACCTCGGCCGAGGTGATCACACTGGGCAGTCCCGCGCCGGGGTGGGTACCGGCCCCGACCATATAAAGGCCCTCGACCTCTTCGCTGATGTTGTGCGGCCGGAAATTTGCGCTTTGGAAAATGCGCGGCTCCAGCGAGAAGCCGGCTCCGTACGGCGACAGGTAGCGGTCGCGGAACTCGTTCGGGGTGAAGAACATACTGGTCGAGACATGCTTGCCCAGGCCCGGCATGAGTTTCTCTTCCATGAAGTCCTGCACCATCTGGCGATAGCGCTCGCCGTTGGCTTCCCAGTCAACGGGGTTGTCGCTGTGCAGGTTCGGCACCGGCGACAGCGCGTAGAAGGTATCGTCTCCCTCCGGCGCGGCGCTGGGGTCGGTGACGCTGGGCCGGTGGATATACAGGCTCATGTCGTCGCACAGCTTGTCCTGGTGGAAGAAGATATCCTTGACCAGGCCCTTGTAGCGCGGGCCGTTCAGGACGGTGTGGTGACCCACGTCCTTCCACATGTTCCGTGTACCCTTGGTGCCGAAATACCAGACGAACAGGCCCATCGACCAGCGTTTCTTGGCCAGCGTCTCGTCGGTCCAGCGCCAGCGGCGGTGGTTTCGCAGGAGCTTGTTGTAGGTGAACCCCGAATCCGCGTTCGAGACCACGATGTCGGCCTTGACCACCTCGCCCGAGGCCAGCCGCACGCCCGTCGCCTTGTGTTTCTCGACGGTGATCTCGTCGACCTCGGCCCCCATGCGCAGGCTGCCGCCCTGCCATTCGATCACGTCGGCCATGGCCTTGGCGATCGCTGCGACGCCCCCCATCGCGTAATGCACCCCAAACTCCTTTTCGAGATAGGACACGAGGATATACATCGAGGTCACGTTGAACGGGTCGCCGCCGATGAACAGCGGGTGGAACGACAGCGCCATGCGCAGGCGTTCGTCCTTTACCCGGCTGGCGGCATGGGCATAGACCGACTTGTCGGCGCGCAGCATCCCGAAGATGTGCAGGACCTTCACCAGGTCCATCCACTTGTGCATCGGCTTGCGGCCCAGGTTTTCGAAACCGAACCAGTAACGTTTCTCGCTGTCCTTCAGGAACTGGTCATAGCCGGCCAGGTCCGAGGGCGACAGGCGGGCCACTTCGGCGCGCATGCCGTCGGTATCCTGCTGGGCCCGGAAGCGTTCGCCATCGGGAAACACGATCTCGTAGAACGGGTCCATCGGGACCAGCGTGACGTCCTTGTCGAAATCGCGACCGCAGGTTTCCCACAGCGAGCGGAAGATCTGCGGCACAGTAACGATGGTAGGGCCAAGGTCGAACCGGTGGCCATCCTGCCAGATCGCGGAACCGCGCCCTCCGGGCACGTCCAGCTTGTCGATCACCGTCACGCGGTAACCCTTGGCGCCGAGGCGCATCGCGGCCGCGAGGCCGCCGAGACCGGCGCCGATGACGACGGCGTGCGGACCTTTGGCCCGGGCCGCCTGTTCCGCGAGATCGGGATCAACTCGTGTCATCATGTCGCTAGGTTAAACCTGTCTAGTTTAGTTTACAATGCTTCTACCGGATGCGCGCCGGGTGCGTCATGCCCCTTTCGGTCGCACCTTGGAAACACAAATGACGAACGACAGTTGCGAAGGAGAATCGCCAATGCAAGTCGTCACTATCAGCTTCTTCCGTTACAACAACTGGGCGTCCCGCCTGGAAGCGTTCAGCCAGATGGCGCGCGGCCGGTTCGCACTGAAGAATGTGCCCGGCATGGAGTTTTTCAAGCTGCTCGGCACCGGGTCGGACGCGGGCTTCAACCCCAAGCCCAATGTCGACGTCAACGCGATTCTCTGCGTCTGGCCGGACATGGAAACGGCCGAGAAGGGTCTTGCCGAAAGCATCACGCACAAGACCCTGCGGGACCATGCCTGTGAAACCTACACGATCTACCTGACGCCAACCTCGGCGCGCGGCATGTGGTCGGGGGTCGAACCGCTGCGGGTGACCGAAAAACCAGATGAAAGCGGCAACATCGCCGTGCTGACGCGCGCCACCGTCAAGCTGCCCGTCGCGCTAAAATTCTGGGCCGAGGTTCCCGAAGTGCAGGAACGCGTCGCCAAGCACCCCAACTGCGCCTTCCATATCGGCATGGCCGAGGTGCCGTGGGTGCAGCAGGTGACCTTCTCGCTGTGGAACAACAAGAAGGAAATGGGCGGCTTTGCCTATGGCGACTGCCCGCACGGCCACGCGGTCAAGCATGTCCGCGAAGGCGACTGGTTCAAGGAAGAGATGTATGCCCGCTTCAACATCCTGAAAGAAGAAGGTAGTTGGGAAGGCGGAAGCCCGATGAGTCTGCTGGAAACCGGGCGAACCTTCGACGAACCCAAAAAAGCGCCGAAGAAGAAAAAGGCGCCGAAGAAAACGGAAGAGCCTGCATGACACAACCCTTTCCCTTCTCCGCCATCGTCGGCCAGGAGGAGATGAAACAGGCGATGATCCTGACCGCGATCGACCCGGG
>JBNGDJ010000152.1:0-4183 GCA_049974825.1 Halothiobacillaceae bacterium
TTCCCTATAGTGCGAGGACTTGCGGGGAATTCTTGGGCCCGGACTTCAGTTGGATCTTTGCTCGAATGCGGACCTTCCCGCACAGGGCATGGATGCCCGGCCGCACAATGACGCAGGCCACTGAATCTCAAAGCGCGAGCGAGGCTTTTGGCTGGCGCTGGCCCGCCTGAAGTTACGTGTTTAGTTACGGATGGTTTCTACCAAAGTTTTGCAAGTCGGAGGTGCTGCACATGATGGCCTTGCCGTTTCTTACCCTGTTTGCGGGGCTTGTGGCCGCCTGGATCGGGCAGCCGCGCTGGGCGTTGTGGCTCTGGGCCGGTTCCCTGATCTGGGTGCTGGGACTTTTCATGGCCCATGCCACCGACAGCCTGTCCCTGCAATTCTGACGCCCGACATTGCCCGAATGTGAGGAAGCCTGCCGATGATCTCCCGCCAAAATCTCGTTTTGCTCAACGCGCTCGGCTTGCTGGGCATATCGCTTGTGCTGCTGCTGGCCTTTGTCGACCAGCTGCTGTTCCAGGATTTGCCCTGCCCGCTTTGCCTGCTTCAGCGGGCCGCCTTCGTGCTTGCGGGCTTCGGTTTGGCCATGAACCTGCGTTACGGGCCGTCGGGACGCTACTATGCCTTGACCCTGGTTTCCGCTCTGGTCGGCATGGCGATTGCCGGTCGCCAGGTGCTGCTGCACGTGGTACCTGGATCGGGAAGCTATGGCGATCCGCTGCTGGGCCTGCACCTGTACACCTGGGCCTTCCTGCTGTTTGCGGCCATTGTGCTTGGCGTGGCCCTGCTGCTGTTCCTGCATCGGGCCTGTGATGAGCGCTGCGCCGAAACGGTTGATGACCTTTCTGACCTGGCACGCGGCGTCATCTGGCTGGCTGAACTAGTTTTCTGGCTGTTTGCGGCGCTGACCTTGCTCAACGGGGCATCAACTTTGCTCGAATGCGGGCTGGGACTGTGCCCGGACAACCCGGTCGACTACCAGTGGCTGCGCTGACAGGGCTGCCGCCCGGCCTTGGTGCGGGAAACTCGGCCCGCTGCCCGAGCGGCAGGGGCTGACGGTTTTACGCGGACGATGTCTCCGGCGCCAGTCTCAGACAAACCGAGTTGATGCAGTAGCGGCGACCCGTCGGTGGCGGCCCGTCGTCAAACACATGCCCCAGATGCGCATCGCAGCGCGCGCATCGCACTTCCGTTCGAATCATTCCGTGGCTGTGGTCAGAGTGTTCGGTCACGGCGTCGGGCGCGATGGGCGCGAAGTAACTCGGCCAGCCCGTGCCGGAATCAAACTTTTCCCCCGAGCCAAACAGGGGCGCGTCACAGCAGACGCAGTGATAGCGGCCCGGTCCATGCGCCCGGCAGTGTTCGCCCGAGAAGGGGCGTTCCGTCCCGCCGAGCCGACAGACTCGGTACTGCTCTTCGGTCAGGCGTTCCCGCCATTCCCGGTCGGTTCTCGTGATCTTGTTCATGTCGACATGTATACTTCCGGCTGAGTCAAAAGTTGTTGACGTAACATATTGATGAAGCGCACGAAAGACAAGCAGGAAAACCATGCGCCGGCTGTGTATCGGCCCGGGCGGTTCGGACGCGAGCTGCTGTTGCTTCTGTCCCTGGCCGTGGCAGCCATGCTGGCCGTGTCGCTGGCGACCTACGATCCAGCGGACCCGGGCTGGACCTCCACCGGAACCGGTGAGGCCGTATCCAATGCCATTGGTGTTGTCGGGGCCTGGGTGGCCGATTCGCTGCGGTTTCTGCTCGGTTTCGGTGCCTACGCGCTGCCCGTTGGGCTCGGCCTGATCGCCCTGCGGGTGTTCTGGTCAATCCGCCACGACCAGCCCCTGTTTTCCTGGGCGCACTCGCTGCAGTTCGGCGGCTTTGTGTTGTTTGTCCTCGCAATGGCCATCCTGGTTCAGATTCACTCGGCGCCGCCGGTTCGCCTGGAGCAGATCGGCGCCGGTGGACTGGTGGGGCGTGTGTTCGCCACGCCCCTGGTCGAGTATCTCGGGGGGCTGGGTGCCACGCTGCTGCTTCTGCCCTGCGTGATGATTGCCGTGACGGCCATGACGGGGCTTTCCTGGCTTGGACTGGTGGACGTGGTCGGCGCCGCGACACTGGGGCTGTACTCCGTGGCCCGTCGCGGACTGTTCGGACTCAAGGGGCTGGTCGAACGACTCGAAGGGCCCGGGCGCAAGTCGCCCGCCCCGCAGGACGAGCCTGCCGATCCGCCGCCTTTTGCCGATCCGCCCCCCATGCCGGAGCCGGATCTGTCCGTGCCTGACCCGCTGCCTGAACCCACGGCGGCGGCTGATGCGGTGGACAGGAGCGATCCGCCCGAATCGCGCCCGGGACTCAAGCTCGGGCGCCGGGCTGACAAGGATGGCAGCTACAAGAAGGCCGAGAAGCGTGCCGCAAAAAAAACAGCTCCTGTGCGTGATGCGCTCAAGGATGGCCGGCCGAGCCTGAAGTTGCTTGATCCGGCGGTGCGCACCGAATCGGGTTACAGCGACGATGCGCTGAGGGCCATGTCCCGACTGATCGAAGAGCGGCTGGCCGAGTTCGGCGTCCAGGTCACGGTCGTCGAGGCGCACCCGGGGCCGGTCATTACGCGCTTCGAACTGGAGCCGGCGCCGGGCGTGAAAGTCAGCCAGATTTCCAACCTCGCCAAGGACCTGGCGCGGGCCCTGTCCACCATTTCGGTGCGCGTGGTCGAGGTGATTCCCGGCAAGTCGACCGTGGGGCTTGAGATTCCCAACCACAAGCGGGAGATCATTGCCCTGCGCGAAGTGCTTGAATCCTCCCGTTATGTGGATGCCCGGGCGCCGCTGACCCTCGGGCTGGGCAAGGACATAGGCGGCGCGCCGGTGGTGGCTGATCTTGCGAAGATGCCGCACCTGCTGGTGGCCGGCACCACGGGGTCGGGCAAGTCAGTGGGCGTCAATGCCATGATCCTTAGCATGCTGTTCAAGTCGACGCCTGAGGACGCCCGGCTGATCCTGATCGACCCGAAAATGCTGGAGCTGTCCGTCTACGAGGGCATTCCGCATCTACTGGCCCCGGTGGTTACCGACATGAAGGAGGCGGCCAACGCGCTGCGCTGGGCCGTCGGCGAGATGGAACGCCGCTATCAGACCATGGCTGCTCTGGGGGTGCGCAATATTGCGGGGGCCAATGCCAAGATCCGCGAGGCGCGTGAGGCGGGCGAGCCCCTGACCGATCCGTTGTACAACCATGCCGAGGCGTTGGACCCGGACCTGCCGCCGCCAGAACTGGAGCCATTGCCTCACATCGTGGTAGTGGTCGACGAGTTTGCCGACATGATGATGGTCGTGGGTAAGAAGGTCGAGGAACTGATCGCCCGGCTCGCCCAGAAGGCGCGGGCGGCAGGGATTCACCTGATCCTCGCCACGCAGCGCCCCTCGGTGGACGTGATTACCGGGCTGATCAAGGCCAATATCCCCACCCGGATGGCTTTCCAGGTTTCTTCCAAGGTGGACTCGCGGACGATCCTCGACCAAATGGGCGCGGAAATGCTGCTGGGCCACGGCGACATGCTCTATCTGCCGCCGGGTACTGCCATGCCGGTCCGGGTTCACGGGGCCTTCGTTTCGGATGACGAAGTCCACCGGGTCGTGGAGGCGCTCAAGACCCTGGGCGAACCGGATTACATCGATGACATCCTCGAGGATCAGTCCGCGGCGGTGACCTTGCCCGGCGAGCGCCCGGCCACCTCGGAAGGTGGCGAGCAGGATGAGTTGTACGATCAGGCCGTGGCCATCGTCACCGAGAGTCGCAAGGCATCGATATCCTATGTCCAGCGTCGTCTCAAGATCGGTTACAACCGATCGGCGCGGCTGGTGGAGGAAATGGAATCCGCCGGCATCGTGGGCCCGCTGCAGCCCAATGGCTCGCGGGAGGTTCTGGCGCCGCCGCCTCCCAAAGGCTGAACGCCTCCGGGCGCTTGGGGTCGAAGAAACTTAAGGAAACTCTGCACAAATCCATCCATGGATTTGTGCAGACACGCATGGCCCGGTACACGCCCGGGCCATGCTACGCAATTCAATGGCTTACGCCATTGTGCGTTGGGGCATCCATGCCCCAATCGGGAATCTCTGCATTCGTGCAGAGATTCCTTAAGGAAACTCTGCACAAAGCCATCCTTAGGCTTATGCAGACACGCCCGGGCCGA
>JBNGDJ010000153.1:0-4171 GCA_049974825.1 Halothiobacillaceae bacterium
CGCGTTGGGGCATCCCTGCCCCAAAGGGCGCCTCGAAAGGTTTTTCGAGGCGCCCGAATGAGTCGCCGAAGTCCTGCTGCGGGCTTTACACACGGGGAGACAAGGGATGGACGGTTTGGTCAATCACGCGGTCACGGTGTTTCTGGCACTGTTCGCCATCATGAGCCCGGTGACCAATACCGCGGCCTTCGTGTCGCTGACGGCGGATGCCGATCACGCCGAGCGGCGACGCATCGCGCTGCGGTCGCTGACCCTGGCGCTGGGGATCGTGGCGGTCTTCGGTCTGCTGGGCAAAGCGATCTTCCACCTGTTCGGCATCTCGATGCCAGCCCTGCAGCTGGCCGGCGGCATCCTGGTCTTTCTGGTCGGCTACGAGATGCTGCATGGCCGCCCGTCCCGGATGCACAGCCCCAAGGAGCCGCCGTCGTCCGGCGGGGATGTCGCCGTCTCACCCCTGGCGGTGCCCCTGCTGGCGGGGCCGGGCACCATCGCCACGGTAATGAACTACTCGGCCGGCCACGGCTGGGGTGCCATCTCGATCACGCTGGGCATGTTCGTCTTGCTGGCGGTGATTACCTATGTCTGTTTCATGGCGGGGGAGCGTCTGGTCGAGCGGGTCGGCCAAGGCGGGATGACCATCGTCTCCCGGCTGATGGGGTTGATTCTGGCCGTCATCGGGGTGCAGATGGGATTCGAAGGCATATTTGGCGCCATTGCCCTGCACGCCGGTTCCGGCGGTTGACCCGCAGCGAAAAAGACGACCTCACGTCTTGCTCGGGTTTGCCCGGGCTCGTGTTCCTGTTGCCGGGCGAGATGAAGACGAGGTCCGCATCACTTCTCCAGGCTCTCCACGAGTTGGTCGAACTGTCGCGGGTCGATGTACTGGAACAGGTTCCGACCATCGCGCTCGAAGGAAATCACCGTCCCGAGCTCGGGGTACAGCCAGAATTCCGTATCGCGTGCATCCTGCTGCTTGCTTGCCGGTGTGCCGAAGCGGCGGGTGACCAGCTCGCGATCGTAGCGGGCGGTGGGCACGTAACTGAGCGAACGCACAGGCAGGTGCTGGGCCTCCTCGATTGCTTCGTAGGACAGGGCGAATCGCCAGGCACCGGAGGGCTGCGGATCCGGCTGGGTGGCGTTTTCAAGCCAGCCATCGATCAGTGACTGCTCCACCTCCGCGACGGCGACCAGCCGCGCCTCCAGAGGGCCAATCATCATCTTGCCGTAATAGGCCTCCAGGGCTCTTTCGCCCTCGGGTGACTCGAAAACGGCCAGTTCGGCGCGCTGGTCCAGAAGGCGCCGGATTTCCAGAAGGCTGGTCTGCCCCAGGGTGATCCCGAATACCGAGATGCTGCCCTCTTCGGTTTGTTCAATCTCCCAGGGCAGGTAGGGATGGTCCGGGGGCTCGGCACTGCAGGCGGTCAGCAGCACGAGCAGGGCGACGAGCAGCAGGGGCAGGGTCTTGTGATGCATCAAACAGTCTTCCTGTGGTGGCCGCGCTCAGGCACCGGATGGATAGTGGCGACCGAGCCATTCGCCCAGTCGCGGCAGGAGTTCGGGCACAATGCTGTGGCCTTCATCATGAAGCACCGATTCTACCGATGTTAAACCTGCCTGCTGCAGCCAGTCTCGCGCGCTGTTCATGGCTGACGGCATCACCAGATCGTCCTCGCGCCCATGCGCAAGGAAGACCGGCAGGGCCGGGTGGCGAGTCGGCACGGGCAGGCGCTCGGTGGCCGGAAGCCAGGTGGACAGACCAAAAACGCCGCCAAGCGGTTCCGGATGGCCCAGCGCGGTGTGCAGTGCCACCACGCCGCCCTGCGAGAAGCCGCCCACAAAGCAGCGCCCGGCCCCATGCTGCCCGATCGCCGGGGCCAGCCATTGTCGTGCCTGCTCGCAGGCCGCCTGGATGCCGGCGGTGTCGACCGGCGCGGCTCGGTCCAGCCCTCGGATGTCGAACCAGGATCGCATGGGCATTCCGCCATTGATGGTAACCGGCTGCACCGGCCCATCCGGGCAGATCACCTTCAGTCCGTCCGCCAGTGGGACCGGCAGGGCCAGGCGCAACATGGGAACCAGGCCGGCCAGGTCCTGTCCATCGGCTCCGAGGCCGTGCAGCAGCAAAAGGGTTGCATTCCATTCGCCGTCCGGGTCAATCTCGATCATCTGCGGGTCCTCATCCGAAACGCTGCGCTCGCGCGGCGCGTCAATCTGTCCTGGCGTGATGGCCTGGGCCGGCCTTGAAGCCGCCGGGCAGCCGGGGCTGAATCTAACCGCCGGGGCGCACCGCGTCAAAGCACTCGCCGATTCCGCCCGCTGTTTCCGCCGCCAGCCTGTACGTCCCTCATCGATTGTATGGAGTCCTCCATGACTGTCCTGCTCTGGTTTCGTCGTGACCTGCGGCTGTCTGACAATCCGGCCCTGAGCGCCGCCCTGCGCTGTGGTCGCGTGATCCCCGTCTATGTCCATGCCCCCGAAGAGGAGGGCGCCGGCGCCCCGGGCGCTGCATCCCGCTGGTGGCTGGATCGTGCGCTGACGGCGCTGGATGCCGATTTGCAGGCGCTCGGCAGCCGGCTCGTGATTCGTCGCGGCCCGACGCTTGAGGCCCTGATCAGGCTGGTTCGGGAAACGGGCGCCGAGGCCGTCTTCTGGAATCGTCTCTACGAGCCGGCTCTGATCGAGAGGGATCGCGGAATCAAGGCTTCCCTGAAAGATGCCGGTTTGAAGGTCGAGAGTTTCAACGCGGCGCTGTTGCACGAGCCCTGGCAAATCCTCAATCGCAGCGGGGCTGCCTACCGGGTGTTCACGCCCTACTGGAAGGCTTGCCTGGCTGCCGGGCTGGACCAGGCGGTGGAACCGGCGCCGGCATCTCTCGACCCTGTGCCCGAGGCGGTAACGGGCGAGCCGGTCGCCTCGCTGGATCTGGCGCCCCGGATTGCCTGGGACGAGGGTCTTCGTGTGACATGGCGTCCCGGCTCCGGGGGCGCCTGGGCGCGTCTTGATGGGTTTCTCAAGGATGTCGACGGCTACGCCGATGGCCGGGACCGGATGGACCGTGACGCCACCTCCCGGCTTTCACCGCATCTGCATTTTGGCGAGATCGGGCCGCGGGAGGTCGTTCGCGCCCTGCTCTCTTCGGCGGGGAATCCCGACCGGCCGGGGCCGGAGGCCTTTTTGCGCGAGCTGGGCTGGCGGGAATTCACGCATTACCTGCTCTACCACTTCCCCGAGACGGTCGATGCACCGCTTGACCGTCGTTTTGAGGCCATGCCGTGGCGAGACGCTGCTGAGGACCTGGACGCGTGGCAGCGTGGCCAGACGGGCATTCCCGTGGTCGATGCCGCCATGCGTCAGCTTTGGCACACCGGTTGGATGCACAACCGGGCGCGGATGATCGTGGCCTCCTTTCTGACCAAGAACCTGCTGATCGACTGGCGACTGGGTGCGGCCTGGTTTCATGACACGCTCGTGGATGCAGACCTGGCCAGCAACGTGGCCGGATGGCAGTGGGTTGCCGGCAGCGGTGCGGATGCCGCGCCCTATTTTCGGGTATTCAACCCCCTGCGCCAGTCGGAGAAATTTGATCCACGAGGTGAATATATCCGGCGGTGGGTTCCCGAGCGGTCAGGCATGCAGGCCCCGGCCGCCTTTGATCCTGCGGTCGGGGCCCTCGGCTACCCCCGGGCGCGGGTTGACCTGAAGGCCAGTCGACAACGGGCTTTGGATGCCTTTGCGCGGATTCGGAGTCCCGCGCCTTGAGGGGTGTTTCTGTCGTGCCGAGAGGCCCTGACAGCCCGGACTCGCGCGGAAGTAAAGTTTTGCCGGCCGGGTTGTGGTTTCCGGTCCGGGCCGGGAAAAAGCCTGCCCAGGGCAGGTTTTTTTGAGCAAATGCGGTATTCTGGCAAGTGCTTGAAACCCATCGGGGATTGCGCGATCCAACGGAAATTGAGCGGCGCTTGCAATGAATGGCGGCGGCATGTCTGCCGTTCATGTCTGGGTGATGTCTTGCATCGGTAATCGCTGCGCAAATGTTTCAAATTCCCGTCGGGATGGCGGGAAATCCCGGCCTGTGCGTCGTGGCACAAGGGCAGGGGTGGCCTTGTGCAGAGTTTCCTTAAGGAAGGTCTGCACGAATGCAGACCTTCCCGTGCAGGGCATGGATGCCCTGCCG
>JBNGDJ010000154.1:0-1955 GCA_049974825.1 Halothiobacillaceae bacterium
CCGCTGGAGCTTGACCAGATCGAACGCCAGATGCCGCTTTTACATTCCAAGGTCCTGTCCGAGGGCAGCCTGTATCACCCGCGCCTTGCCTCGCTCGCGCTGAAACAATCTCTGGGCGACAGCCTTGAGGCCGCGTTCTTCCTGCGCGCTTACCGCTCGACCAAGCCCCGCCTTGGCGAAACCGCGCCGCATGACACCCGCAACATGCGCGTGATCCGCCGTGTCTCCGCCGCGTTCAAGGACATTCCCGGCGGGCAGATGCTGGGCGCGACGCCCGATTACCTGCACCGGCTGTTCCGGTTCGAGTTGATGGACGAGGGCGCAGAGCGGTTCGACGAGATCGCACGCGACTGGCTGGGCAACCGGCCCGAGAACGACACACCGCTGACCTTTCCCAAGGTGCTGGACAGCTTGCGCGACGAGGGCCTGCTTGCCCCGCTGGAAGACAACGATGAGACGCCTTTTGATATCACCCGCGAGCCGCTGATCTTCCCGGTGCCGCGTTCGGCGCAACTGGCGACCATGGCACGCGGGGAAACCGGCGGTCTGCTGGCGCTCGCTTATTCCAACATGCGCGGGTACGGCGACGTCCACCCCACGGTCGGCGAATTGCGCGTGGGTTACGTGCCGGTCATGGTGCCGCATCCGGTGACGGGCAAGCCGATGGAGGCGGGCGAGGTTCTGGTGACCGAATGCGAAATCGTCGCCATGTTCGAGAAATCCGACGATGGCGCGCCGGTCTTCACTTTGGGCTACGGGGCCTGCTTTGGTCATAACGAGGTCAAGGCGATTGCCATGTCCGTGCTGGACCGCGCGATCAGTGTCGCCAAGGAAAAGGGCCGCATCGCCAACCCCTCGGAAGACCCCGAATTCGTGCTGCTGCATGTGGACGGGATCGAAAGCATGGGCTTTTGCACCCACTACAAGATGCCCCACTACGTCACCTTCCAATCCGACATGGACCGCCTGCGCGCCGCGCGCGGCAAAGCCGAGGAGTCTACCGATGCACCCCGTTGACACCATGGGCCAGAACCGCGACGGCGCGGAATACGGCTTTGCCTTTCTGGACGAGGACGCCAAGCGCGAATTGCGCCGCTCGATTTTCAAGGCGGTCTGTATTCCGGGCCATCAGGTCCCCTATGCCAGCCGCGAAATGCCCATTGCGCGCGGCTTCGGCACTGGCGGGATGCAGTTGACGCTGGCGCTTCTGGGCCCCGATGACGCCTGCAAGGTGATTGATCAGGGCGCCGATGACAGCGTGAACGCGGCCAATATCCGCAACTTTTTCGCGCTCACCTGTCCCGGTGTCACCGGCACGCTGCGCACCGAAGAGGCAAGCGTGATCCAGACCCGCCACCGCATCCCGGAACTGCCGCTGCGCGCCGACCAGATATTGGTGTTTCAGGTCCCTTACCCCGACCCGTTGGTGGTGGTGGAACCCAATGCAGCCAAACGTCGCCGGATGCACGGGCGCGCCGACTACGCGCGGCTTTGGGTCAAGCTCTATGAAGATATGGTGGCCTTTGACGAGATTACGATTTCCCACCGCTACCCCACGCGGATCAACGGGCATTACATCATCGACCCCTCGCCGATCCCGCGCTTTGACGTGCCGAAACTGCACCAGGCGGATTGTCTGTATCTGTTCGGCGCGGGCCGCGAAAAGCGCATCTATGCCGTGCCGCCCCATACCGACGCGGTGCCGATCACTTTCAACGACGTGACCTTTGCGGTTGAGAGCTTCCGCGACAAGGCGACCGGTAAGCGCCATACCTGCCGCCGCTGCGGGGCCGATGACAGCTTTCTTGATGAATTCCTCGATGATGCGGGCGCGCGGATTTTCCAATGCTCGGATGCCGCCTATTGCGACATGCGCCTAGAACGGCTGGAGGCCGCAGAATGAAACCGATCCTTGACGTTGATAACCTGACCCGCATCCACGGCCCCGGCTGCCC
>JBNGDJ010000154.1:2055-4118 GCA_049974825.1 Halothiobacillaceae bacterium
CGGACCGAGGTGCCGCCTGCGCGGATGGACGAATTGCCGCGCAATTTCTCGGGCGGGATGCAACAGCGGGTGCAGATTGCCCGCGCCCTGTCCACCGGCGCGCCGCTGTTGCTGCTGGACGAGGTGACGACCGGGCTTGATCTGTCGGTGCAGGCACGCATCCTTGACCTGATCATGGAGCTGCAAGAGGTCACGGGCGTGTCGATGCTGGTCGTGACCCACGACCTTGGCGTTGTGCGCCACCTGACGACGCGGACCATCGTGATGAAATACGGCCGTATCATCGAATCTGGGCTGACCGACCAGATCCTTGAGGATCCGCAGGCGGCCTATACGCAACAACTTGTTTCCAGCGCATTGTGAGGGCCTGATGGACAATATTCTTTCCGTGCGCGATCTGGGCAAAGGGTTCTATATCCACGACCGTGCCAAACATGTGCCCGCCGCCGAAGGCATCAGCTTTGATTTGAAGCCGGGCCAACTGGCCGCGCTGGTGGGGCCATCGGGGGCGGGGAAATCCTCGCTGTTGAAGGCGATCTACCGCACCTATGTGCCATCGTCCGGTGAAGTGCTCTATCGCAGTTCTGCGGGCGATCTGGTGGACCTTGTGACCGCGCCCGAAACGCAAATCACCGACCTGCGCCGCGCTGAAATCGGCTTCGTCACGCAGTTCCTGCACTGCTTGCCGCGGCTCTCGACCCTTGATGTGGTCGCCCGGCCCCTGCTGCAACAGGGCGTGGACCGTGATGCCGCCCATGACAAGGCCGCAAAGATGCTTGCGGCGCTGGCGATCCCCGAACAGCTTTGGGATGCCACGCCCGCAACCTTCTCGGGCGGTGAACGCCAGCGTGTGAACATCGCGCGCAGCTTTACCCAAGGGGGGCGGCTGATGCTGCTGGACGAACCCACCGCTTCGCTGGACCCTGCCGCACGCGAAAACGTCTGCGCCATGATCGAGGCGGCCAAAGCGAACGGTGCCGCCATGGTCGGTATCTTTCACGACATGGCCATTGTCGAACGGCTGGCCGATGTGAAGATCACGGTAGAGCGCCGCGCGTTCGAGGCGGTGGCATGACACAACATCTCGAAAACGCGCGCATCGTGACGGCTGATGGCCTGCAACAGGGTAGTCTGACCATCGAGGATGGACAGATCACGGCGCTGAACGGGGACGCACCCAAGGGGGCAGACTGCCTTGATCTGCGCGGTGATCTGCTCTTGCCCGGTCTGATCGACCTGCACGGCGATGCGATTGAAAAAGAGGTGGAACCCCGCCCCAACGCCTTTTTCCCGCTGCCGGTCGCGTTGGATGCCATTGACCGGCGCATGGCAGCGGCAGGGGTGACGACTGCGTTCCACGGCATCAGCTTTGCCGAGGGCGAATTGGGCGTGCGTGATGTGGAATTTGCGGAAAAGCTGGCGCGGGGCTTGCATGGTTTCAAGGGCGCGGTCGATCACCGCGTGCATATCCGCTACGAGCTGACTGATGCCGGATCAGAGGCGCGGGTCACGCGGCTGATTGATGATGGCGTGGCAAGCCTGTTGTCTTTCATGGATCACACACCGGGGCAGGGACAGTTCAAGGATGCCGCTGCCTATGGCGCCTATTTTGGTCGCGTCTATGCCAAGCAAGACGGCGAGATTCTGGAAAAGATCAGCGCGAAACAGGCCGAAGCGGGCAATATCGTGGCCCGCGTGGAACGACTGGCCGATCACGCCCGTCCGCATGGTGTAGCACTGGCGGGGCATGACGACGAAGGCGCCGAGCGTGTGGCCTTCATGGCGGGCGTGGGGGCGACGATCAGTGAGTTTCCTCTTGATCTGGACACGGCACGCGCGGGATGCGCCGCCGGTCTGGTCACGCTCTTCGGCGCGCCCAACGTATTGCGCGGGCGCAGCCAGTCAGGGGCGTTGTCGGCGCGCGATGCGATTGCGGCAGGTGTCGCGGGGGCGCTGTGTTCGGACTATGCGCCGCAGGCGATGCTGCCCGCGCTTGGTGTGTTGACGGGTGAAATGGGCCTTGGCTGGAGCCAGGCGATTGACCTGCTGTCCGGCGCGCCTGC
>JBNGDJ010000155.1:0-3987 GCA_049974825.1 Halothiobacillaceae bacterium
GTACCGGGCCATGCGTGTCTGCACAAATCCAGGGATGGATTTGTGCAGAGTTTCCCTTGAAGCAAAAAAGGCCTCTGTGGCTCCTGATCTCGAATGCCCGGTCGCAGGATTCGGCTGCCGGCGCCGCGGGGCTTTCAATCGGGGCTTTCAAAATGGCGGTCTACTGGTAATCTCTCCCTGCGGTACGCCAGTTGGGCGTTCGGGGCATTTTGCCGTCTGCGACCCCGATCCGGCCTTGCGCCGCCCAAGCCCTTGTCCGGCCCGTCCGGCGTTTTCCTTTCGTCCGTCGAGATGTTTCGCGATGCCCCTTGATCTGATCCGGCAGTTCTTTCTGCTGTCATTGCTGCGCATTGGTCCGCAAGACTTGCCTGCCGGCCGCGGTCCACTTTGGTTTGCCACGGTGTTCTACGCTCTGGTGGGGCTTCTGATTGTGACTTCGGTCGACGCCGGTATTGAGACGCAGGTTCATCCGGTTGTCGAGGTGGTTGCCGAGCTTGCCATGCTGGCGGCGTTCGTCGGCATCTGGGTCTGGATTCGGGAGGTGCCCAACCGTTTCGGCCAGGCGTTGACCGGCGCCTACGGCGTCAATGGCATGCTGAGCCTGGTCGCCTGGCCACTGCTGGTGGCCAGCCCTGCGACCGAGCAGGTCGATGCAGTCCAGGCCGGGCCCGTGGAGTTCCTGATTCTCGGCGTGATGATCTGGAACCTCATGGCGTTGGGCAACGTGTTCCGGCACGCATTCAACCTGCCGCTGCCCATCGGTTTCCTTCTCGGCTTCGTGTACTTCCTGCTGGCCGGCTTCGTGATTACCTTCCTGCTATGAGCGCTGCCGACGAGCCACTGCACTTTCTCGGGATCGCCGGTACCTTCATGGGCAGTCTGGCGCTGCTCGCCCGGGCGCTTGGGCACCCCGTGACCGGGGTGGATGCCCATGTCTATCCACCAATGAGCACCCAGCTGGCCGCAAGCGGCATCCGCTTTTCCGAAAACCTGGATGAGCTGCCCCCCGAGGGCGCGCGCCTGGTGGTCGGAAACATCATGAAGCGGGGCATGCCGGTGATCGAGCACATGCTCGATCGTGGTTTGCCACATGTTTCCGGCCCGCAGTGGCTCGGGGAGCGTCTGCTGGCAGATCGCTGGGTGATCGCCGTGGCCGGTACCCACGGCAAGACGACCACGACGGCGATGATTGCCTGGATCCTTGAATACGCCGGCATGAACCCCGGGTTTCTGATCGGTGGTCTGCCGGCGAATTTCGACCGCTCTGCGCGGCTGGGCAGCGGGCCCTTTTTCGTGATTGAGGCCGACGAGTACGACACGGCCTTTTTCGACAAGCGCTCGAAGTTCCTGCACTACCACCCGCGCACGCTGGTGCTCAACAATCTCGAATTCGATCATGCCGATATTTTTCCGGATCTGGCGGCCATCGAGACCCAGTTTCACCACCTGATGCGCATTCTGCCCGGCAATGGGCTGGCCATCCGCAACGCCGGGAGCCGGCCGCTGGCCCGGGTCATGGAGCGCGGCTGCTGGTCGCCCGTGGAAACTTTCGGTACGGACGGCCAATGGCAGATCGGCTCGGCCGATCGGGCCGGTTTTTCCGTGATCCATGAGGGTCGCGATCAGGGGCGGGTCGACTGGTCCTTGATCGGAGCACACAACCGGGAAAACGCCCTGGCGGCCATTGCGGCGGCGCGTCATGCGGGCGTGCCGGTGACCGTCTCGCTGCAGGCGCTGTCGCAGTTTCGGGGGGTGGCACGGCGCATGCAGCTGCGCGGCGAGGTCCTGGGCATCCGCATTTTCGATGACTTCGCCCACCATCCCACCGCCATCGCGACCACGCTGGCCGGGGCGCGGGAGGCATCACCGGAACGTCGGCTGGTGGCGGTGCTGGATCCGGCTTCCAACACCATGCGTGCAGGTGTGCACGGCGATGCCCTGAGGCAGAGCTTGGTCGGAGCGGACCGGGTGTTCGTGCATGCGCCGGATACCCTGGGCTGGTCGCCGGCGGAAATGCTTTCCGGGCTCCCGACGCCGCCGGTCCTCGGGCCGGACCCGGAAACCCTTTGCCGCCTCCTGGTTGAAATGCTGGAGTCGGGGGACGACGTGGTAATCATGAGCAATGGTGCGTTCGGCGGGCTGCACGAGCGCCTTCTGGCCGCGCTGGAGGCGGAAAATACGGCATGAAGCAGCATTCGCGACACATTGCGTTGGCCGTGACCGGCGCCTCGGGGCTGCAGTACGGCGTGCGCCTGCTCGAAATGCTGTTGCGGGCCGAGGATATACAGGTGTCTCTGCTCTTCTCGCGGGCGGCCCATGCGGTGGCTGCCCTGGAAACGGACTGGAATCTGCCTGCCCGGACGGACGAGCTGGCCGCCCATTTCTGTGCGCGTTTCAAGGTGGATCCGCAACGGCTCAAAGCCTTCGCCCGGGAGGACTGGACTGCGCCTCTGGCCTCCGGCTCAAACCCGCCGGATGCCATGGTCGTCTGCCCCTGCACCACGGGCACGCTTGCGGCCATCTCGACCGGCGCCTCGGACAACCTGATCGAGCGAGCCGCCGACGTGGTACTCAAGGAGCGGCGCGCCCTGATCCTGGTGCCCCGGGAAACGCCTTATTCGGCCATCCACCTAGAACACATGCTCAAGTTGGCGCGCCTGGGTGTCGTGATCCTGCCGCCGAACCCGGGCTTTTACCACCGGCCGCAAACGGCCATGGATCTCGTGGACTTCGTTGTGGCCCGGATCCTCGATCACCTGGACGTGCCCCATGCGCTGATGCCGCGCTGGGGTGAGGAGGAGAAATGAGCGATCAGGAAATGCCGCTGTTTCCGCTTCACACCGTGCTGTACCCGGGCGGGAATCTCTCGTTGCGCATTTTCGAGGTCCGGTACATCGACATGGTGCGGCGCTGCCTGCGCGAGGATCGGCCCTTTGGTGTCGTTCTGATCGACGAGGGCAGCGAGGTCGGCGCGGGGGTCAAGCCGCATCCGGTGGGCACCACGGCGCGCATTGTCGACAGCGGCCTGCGGTCCGACGGCCTGCTGGGCATCTTTACCCGCGGTGAGCAGCGCTTCCGCCTGGGGACGCTGCGTACCCAGGGTGACGGACTGGCGATGGCCGAGGTCGAGATGCTTGCGCACAAACCACGGATCAATGTGGCGCTTGAACCCTACCGGCAGCTGCTTGAGTCACTGATCGAGAACGATCCAGCCCGCTTCCCTGCCCATGCCCGGCAGATGGACGATCCGGTCTGGGTGATTTACCGGCTGTCCGAAAACCTTCCCATTCCACTGGGCGAGCGCCAGCGCATCCTCGAAGCCGAGTGCCTCGACAGTGCCCTGGCTGCCATCGATGCGGCGCTGGTGCAAATCGGCTTTCCCCCCGTGGAATAACAAGCTGCGCGCAAGGACGGACGTTCCCCGGCGCTGCATGGATGCCTCGACCTGCAATGGTGCAAACCATTGAATTGCCGAGCATGGGCTGGGTCATGGGTAAATCAATCCCGGCGTCCGGAACAGGCCGCGCTTTGGGTGTGACCGATTCGGGAGGGTATACTCAGCTGTTCATTCATCGAACCCCGAGGCGCTTTTTCATGCCTGTTATCAACGTGACCGCCGACAACCTCGAGTCGACCATTACCGGAAACGACATCGTGATTCTGGATTTCTGGGCGCCGTGGTGCGGTCCCTGCCAGTCTTTTGCGCCAATCTTCGAGGAGGCTTCCGAGCAGCACCCGAACATTGCGTTTGGCAAGATCAATACCGAAGACGAGCAGGCCCTGGCCGGTCACTTCCAGATCCGCTCAATCCCGACCCTGATGGTCTTTCGCGAGCAGATCATGCTCATGAACCAGGCCGGTGCGCTGCCCAAGCAGGCGCTTGAACAGGTCATCGCCCGCGTTCAGGAGCTGGACATGGACGACGTGCGTCGCCAGATCGCCGAAGCCGAGCAGCAAGGCCAGGGCTGAGCCGGTCAGGTTCGGGGC
>JBNGDJ010000156.1:0-3929 GCA_049974825.1 Halothiobacillaceae bacterium
CGAGCATGTATCGGCCCGGGCGTGTCTGAACGCGGGCTCCGCCAGCTGACGCGTTAAGCTGGCGCAAGCCCACAAATCCATGGATGGATTTGTGCAGAGTTTCCTTAGCCAAGCCGGTCACAGCACAAAAATGCCCTGAGGGTTGTCTTTTATCCATGAGCGAACAGCCGTCCGCTTCCGACTATCGCAGCCGGCGCCGTCGACTGGACCTGTACCTGAGCCTGGCGGCCCTGGTCTGGACCGTCACGCTGGCCGGCATGGTTGCGATTCTTGACAGCCAGTACAGCCAGATGACCATGGAACTGGCGCGCAAGGAGGCCGAGGCGAACTTCAACAAGGATCAGGCCTTTCGCTTCTGGGCCACCATGCATGGTGGTGTCTATGTCGAGGTCTCTGAAGAGACACCGCCCAACCCCTTTCTGGCGCATGTGCCGGAGCGTGACCTGGTCACGCCTTCCGGGCGTGCCCTGACCCTGATGAATCCCGCCTACATGGTGCGCGAACTCAATGAGCAGTTCGGCGAGCTGTTCGGTGTGCGTGGCCATATCACCAGCCTTGACCCCCTGCGACCGGCCAACCAGCCCGATGCCTGGGAGCGCCAGGCGCTGCTGCATTTTGAATCCGGGGGTGGCGAGGTCAGCGAGGTTTCCGAGATCGACGGGGAACCGTATCTGCGCTACATGGCGCCCATGATGACCGACTCCGGCTGTCTTTTGTGTCATGCCCACCAGGGCTATCAGGTCGGTGACGTGCGCGGCGGGGTCTCGGTGGCGGTTCCCCTGGGTCGGCACATGGCCCAGGAAGCGTTTCTCAGTCGGGTGACGCTGGCCTCGTTTGCGCTGGTCTGGTTGCTGGGCCTGCTGGGGATTTTCATGGCGCGCCAGCGACTGGTGGCGGATTTTCGGCGTCAGCACGAGGCCACCGTCCGGATTCATCATCTCAACGAGGGGCTTGAAGAACGGGTCCGTGAACGAACGGCCGAGGTTGAGGCCGAGCGTGAGCGCGCAGAGGAGGCCAATCGGGCCAAAAGCGTGTTCCTGGCCAACATGAGCCACGAACTGCGCACGCCGCTCAATGCCATTCTCGGGTTTTCGCAACTGGCGCTGCAGGAAGACCAGGTCAGCGAAAGGCAGCGTGACAACCTGATCTACGTGCAGCGAAACGGTGAGCACCTGCTGTCGCTGATCAACGATGTGCTGGACATGGCGAAGATCGAGGCCGGGCGTCAGCAGCGAGTGCTCGACCGGGTCGATCTTGAGCAAACCTTCGTGGACGCGGTCCAGATGCTGCGTCCTCGGGCCGAGGAAAAGGGACTGGCCCTGTCCCTGGCAGTGGACCCGCAATTGCCTGCCCTGGTGCGCACTGATGGGATGAAGCTGCGCCAGATTCTCGTCAACCTGGTTTCCAACGCCGTCAAGTACACCGATCGCGGTTCGGTTTCGGTTCGAGCCCGCGCCAAGACTGCCGGCGAGCAGGCCGGGATTCGAATGGTCGTCGAGGTGGCCGATACCGGCCGCGGCATTGCCGAGGAAGAGATCGAGCGTCTCTACGAGCCGTTCTTTCAAAGTACGCGGGGCGGGGCGACCGAGGGGACCGGTCTTGGCCTGCCTATCACCCGGCAGTTTGTGACCCTGCTCGGTGGATCAATCCACGTTGAAAGTCGTCTGGGCGAAGGGTCCTGCTTTACCGTGGAATTGCCTCTGGAGGCAATTGATGGTGGTCGCCAGAGTAACGGCAAACCGCGCAGGGTCGGCCGAGTCATCGGCCTGAAAGGTGACCGGCAGTGGCGCGTCCTGGTGGTGGATGATGCCGATGCCAACCGGGTTCTGCTGCATCGGCTGCTTGAAGAGGTCGGCTTTGTGGTTCGGGAAGCCCGCAACGGGCGTGAGGCCGTCGAGGTCTTCGAGAAGTGGCAACCGGATTTCATCTGGATGGACATGCGCATGCCCGAGATGGACGGCTATGACGCAACGCGCCGGATCCGCGCTTTGCGCGGGGGCGAGCAGGCCGTGATTGCCGCGCTGACGGCCAGCTCAACCCTGGATGACCGGGAAAAGGTCTTCTCCAGCGGCTGCGTGGCACTGATTCACAAGCCGTTCCACGCCGAGGAAATTTTCTCGACCATGGCCGATCATCTTCCGATCGAATACCGCCATGCCGAGGATTTGCCGGATTCTGCGAATGATGCCGCCCAAATGCAGTTGGCGGACCTGCCGGATCGCATTGCTGCGTTGCCGGCCGAGGTGCGTGATGCCCTGCGTGATGCGCTGAAGGTCGGCGACCTGGACGTCATTGATGATTTGCTGCTTCGAATCGCGCGGCTCGACCGGAACGTGGCCGAGGTACTTGGCAGCGAAGTGGCCCGATTCGAGTTCGATCGCGTGCTTGCACTGCTGGACGAGGATGGCCGTGCATGAGACCGGGCGGCATCCTCGTGGTAGACGACAACCCGGCCAACCTGAGGCTGATGGTCGGCTTGCTGCGGGAGTTCGGGCATGCGGTCCGGGTCGCCGCCGGTGGCCGGCAGGCTCTGGAATCGGTGCGGCTGCGTCCGCCCGAGTTGGTGCTGCTGGATATCCGGATGCCCGAGCTCGATGGCTTTGAGGTCTGCCGGCAGCTCAAGGCAGACCCGGACACGGCAGACATTCCCGTCATCTTTCTCAGCGCTTCGAACGACCCGGCGGACAAGCTTCGGGGCTTCGAAATGGGTGCGGTGGACTACATCACCAAGCCCTTTGTGGCCGAGGAGGTAGTGGCACGAGTACACACCCACCTGAGCCTGCGGACCTTGCAGCAGTCGCTGGAGGCGCGGGTGGCGGACCGCACCCGCGCCCTGCGCACCCTGTCGGCGGGCAACCAGGCCGTTGTACGGGCCGAGGACGTGGAAGGCCTGCTGGAGCAGATGTGCCGCGCGATTGTCGAGCAGGGTGGTTACGCCTCGGCCACAGTCCAGTTGCAGAACGGGCAGGCCGCCGGGATCGGCAGCGCCTGCAAGCCGGGGGAATGTTTGTCCGGTCTGCCAGACGGGCCGATGGTGGCGCTGGCCGATTCCGCGCATTGCCCGCAGATGCCTGCCGGCCGGAGCGAAGTCTTTCTGGCCTTGCCGCTTGAGGCACCCTCCGGACCCATTGGGACGCTGGTGGTTCATGCCATTGATCCGGAGGCCTTTTCGGCGCTCGAAGATGTCGAATTGCTGGTGGAAATGGCCGGGGATCTGAGCTTCGGTATCGAGACGCTTGAAGCCCGAGAGGCTCAGGCCCGTTCGCTTTCGGCCACCATCGAGGCTCTGGCTGCCACCCTGGAGATGCGCGATCCCTACACGGCAGGGCATCAGAAGCGCACGGCAAAAATCGCCGAAGCCATTGGCCGGGCAATGGGTCTGTCATCGGAGCGGCTGCGTGGACTGTCGGTGGCGGCGGCAATTCACGACATCGGCAAGGTCGCGGTGCCGGTGGAAATCCTCTCCCGTCCGGGCCGACTGACAGCCGCAGAGTTCGAGATCATCAAGCAGCATCCCGTCGCCGGCGCAGACATTCTCTCCGGCATCGAATTTCCCTGGCCAGTCGCCCGGATCGTCCGTCAACACCACGAACGCCTGGATGGGTCGGGTTATCCGGACGGACTGACCGGCGAGCAGATCCTCCCCGAGGCGCGCATTCTCGCCGTGGCCGATGTGCTTGAGGCGATGTCCTCCCACCGTCCTTACCGACCCGCCCGGTCCATCGACGATGCGCTGACCGAACTGCGAGACCAGCGTGGCCGCCTTTACGATCCATCGGCGGTGGATGCCTGTCTGAAGCTGGTCGAGGAAGGCCGGCTGCCGTCATTGGCCTGTGCGTGAAAAAGTCGGCGATGGTTCTGGTGGTCGCCTTTTGGGAGCCTCGAAAAACCACTTCCCTGTGGTTTTTCGAGGTCGTCATTCGCGGGAG
>JBNGDJ010000157.1:0-3862 GCA_049974825.1 Halothiobacillaceae bacterium
CGTACTCCGAGACGCCCGCCTCGTGGCGCGCGTTCTGCGCGACCCGCAGCACCAACGACTTCAAGGTCAACACCGCCATCCGCCCGTCTTGGACCGGCCAGTTGGAGCAGGTCGCTCCCGGCGGCGAGTTGAAGCACGGCGGCATCACCGAGGCGCTGACCGAGTTCAAGATTGATACGTTTGGGAGGCTGCTCTCGATTGATCGACGAAATCTGATCGATGACGACTTGAGCGTCTTCTCCGAAACCGCCGCCGCCTTCGGGCGCATGGCGATGCGGAAGGTGTCGGACTTGGTGTACCAGGTCTTGCTGGCCAACGAGGGCAGCTTCTTCTCGCTGGCCAACGGCAACCTGCTTGAGGGTGCCGACAGCGCCCTGTCCATCGACGGCCTGGCCAACGCCATCGCCTTGATGCGGACCCAGCGGGACGCCCAAGGCAATGACTTGGACCTGCGGCCCGCGACGCTGCTGGTGACGCCGGAGTTGGAGCCCGTCGCCCGGATGCTGCTCGAGTCCGAGTACGTCCAGAGGGCCGAGGACGTGCCGACTGGTAACAGTTTGCGCCGGGCCGTCAACCTCGAGGTCGAGCCTCGGCTGAGCAACACCACCAAGTTCGGGTCGGCCGCGAGCAGCAAGCATTGGTTCTTGTTCACCAAGCCCAGTGCGGTGCCGATGATCGTCGCCTTCCTCCACGGCAAGCAGACGCCGACCGTGGAGTTCTTCGGCTTGCAGCAGGACGTGAGCCGCCTGGCGGTCAGCTGGCGAGTCTTCCACGACTTCGGCAGCGTGCTGGCCGACCCCCGCGCCGCCGTCCGCTCCAAGGGCGAAGCATAGCTCTTCCATGGCAGCGGGAGGGGCATCCGGGTTTGGCGGCTCGGTGCCCCTCTCCTCCTTCTTTGAACTCTTTGACATAAGAAAGCCCGGCATGGGCGGCAACCCATGTCGGGCCTTGCGGGGGTGAGCCGGGTAGGCCCACCGTGTTGACGACGCATAGCCTACCCTCCGCTCGCCTCCACCGGAAGTCCCTACGTGGAGGTTCCCATGATCGTCACGGATGACGAGCAAGTCGCCGAGCGCATCGGCAAGTTCGAGTTCACCGTCGAGCGCGCGGAATACAACCCGGCCACCCAGCGCCGTTGGGATCGACGCGCCGAGGCCCTGACCGCCTGGCTGCTGGCCGAGTGGCGGCGTGAACAGAAGGAGGCCCGCCGTGCATGACGACCAGCAAGTTCGACGCAACGTGCCGGTGTGCCTCTGGCAGAAAGACCAGTGGGTCTGCTGGAAGTATGTCGAGCGTGGCGGCAAGGCCACCAAGGTGCCCATCAGCCCGCACTCGGGCGGATACGCCGACTCGACCGACCCGAGTACATGGTCAAGCCTGGACGCCGCACTGGCTGCCTGCAAACGCTTCAGCGCCCTCGAGGGCGTGGGGTTCGTCTTCACGGCCGAGGACGAGTTCTGCGGCATCGACCTGGACGACTGCATCGACGCCGACGGCCAGATGAAGGCCTGGGGCCGGCGGATCATCGACGAGATGAACAGCTACGCCGAGGTCAGCCCCTCCGGCGGTGGCGTGAAGATCTTCGTCCAGGCCCGCAAGCCCGGCGACCGCTGCAAGACCGGATTCGAGGACGGCGAAGTTGAGATGTACGACCAGCGCCGGTTCTTCACGGTCACGGGACAGCGGATCGAGGATGTCGATCCCGGCGTCCATGACCGTCAGGAGCAGGTGGACGCCCTGTACGCCGAGGTGTTCGGCGACAAGGGCGCGGCGCTGCCGGTAGCGCCCGTGTTGCCGACGGACGCGCCAGGTTCGCCCGTGTTGGCCGACGATGAGATCATCGCCCTGGCGGGCGACCCGAAGCGCAAGAACGGCGCTGGGGCCAAGTTCGCCGCTCTGTTCGAGGGGCGTTGGAACGACCACTTCAACTCGGCGTCCGAGGCGGATTCCTCGCTGTGCTGGACCCTGGCGTACTACACCAAGGACGCCGCCCAGATCGACCGCATCTTCCGCTCCTCGGGCCTGATGCGTGCCAAGTGGGATGAGGCCCGCCCCGGCGGCACCTACGGCAGCGACACCATCGACAAGGCCCTGGCGGGCGTGACGGGCCAGTACCGGCCCCGCAAGCGCCCGTCGTTCAGCAAGCCCGCGCCCGACGGCGGGCCTGGCGAGGACCTGCCGCCCCTGTACCGGCCCGACGAGGTGGCCCGTCTGTTCGTCGAGGCCAACGAGCGGATCATCTACTGGCGAGGCGTCTTCCACCTCTACACCGGCACCTGCTACCAGGAGGTGGCCGAGGCGGAACTGGGCGCTCGCCTGGCCAGGTTCATCACCGATGTCGGGTGGTGGTCTCGGCCCGCCAGGAAAGACCGCAACGGCTGCTACGAAGATGGCGCGGTGCCGCACCCCGACTACAACGACCTGATGGTCGTGCTCGAGAAGGTGGTGCCCAAGACCGCCCACATCCGCGAGATCGCGCTGCAGCTCAAGATCGACTACCTGGCCGACGCCACGGACGCCCCGGTGTGGATGAGCACGTTCACCCGGCCCGAGGCCTCGGAGCTGGTGGCCTGCCGCAACGGGCTGCTCCACCTGCCCACCGGCGTGATGCATGACCACAGCGACGAGCTGTTCAGCCTCAACGCCGTGGAATACGACCATGCCCCAATTGCGCCCGCGCCCAAGGCCTGGACCGGCTTCCTGTCGGAAATCTTCGACGGCGACACCGAGTGCATCGACACGTTGCAGGAGCTGTTCGGCTACTTCCTGCTGCCCGATACGAGCCAGCAGAAGATCGCCCTGATCGTCGGCCCCAAGCGCAGCGGCAAGGGCACCATCGCCAGAGTGCTCACGGGCATGTTGGGCAAGGCCAACGTCGCCGGGCCGACCCTCGGCAGCCTGGGCACCAACTTCGGCCTCTGGCCCTTGCTGCACAAGCCCCTGGCGATCATCTCCGACGCCCGGCTGTCAGGCCGCACCGACCAGGCCGTGGTGACCGAGCGGCTGCTGTCGATTTCCGGCGAGGACACCGTAACCGCCGACCGCAAACATCTATCGCCCTGGACGGGCAAGCTACCGACGCGCTTCCTGATCCTGACCAACGAACTGCCCAAGCTCATGGACGCCTCGGGCGCGCTGGCCGGGCGGTTCATCCTGCTGACGCTCAAGCGCAGCTTCTACGGGCGTGAAGACCACGGCCTGACCGCCAGGTTGCTGACCGAACTGCCGGGCATCCTGAACTGGGCCATCGAGGGATGGCGTCGGCTCAACGAGCGCGGGCACTTCGTCCAGCCCGGCAGCAGCGAGACGGCCATGCAGGAACTCGAGGACCTGGCCAGTCCGATCAGCGCCTTCCTCCGCGAACGCTGCGTCGTCGAGCCGTGCGCCCAGGTGGGCATGGACGCCTTGTTCGACGAATGGAAGGACTACTGCCTCGACAGCGGACGCACCCACCCGGGCACGAAGCAGTCCTTCGGCCGCGACCTGGCGGCGGCGCTGCCGACCTTGGGCAGGGCGCAGCCTCGATGCAACGGCACTCGCCTGCGGGTGTACACCGGCGTCGGGCTCGATCCCAACATCCGGCGTGTGAACCTGAGCAACTTTGGCACGCATGGCACGCGAGTGGAACGCGACTGGCACGCGGAACGAGAACCCGTAACCGTCTGATATGCAAGCACCTGCATCAAGTGGAACGCATGGCACGCTACTTCTTACATATATCGCGTACGAGGCGCACAAGATGATGGTCCGGGGAAAAAAACAGAGCGCAATAAAGTGGACCGCGTTCCATGCGTGCCACTTCGGACCTCGGTTAGGTACTTCCAGCCGACCCCTTCTCCTGATGGCGGCGGAACCAGTCGCG
>JBNGDJ010000158.1:0-3845 GCA_049974825.1 Halothiobacillaceae bacterium
TAAGCCAATCGCGATCGTAGAGCTTTTCTCCCTGATTACCCCAAACGCTCTTGGCACGATAAACAAAACCGGGGCGGACATATTCAGCGGCCCGCAAGTCGGCTCTTTCGCGAATCGTGTGGGTGCGTCGGTCACGCCGCCTGACCAGATGTTGTGTCGTAGGGTGACGCCGGGAGGCGGCTGAGCTTGCCGCCGATGAGGTAGGTCATGGTGATCAGGTTGCGGCGGGTTCGGTAACCGCGGGCCCGGGCCTTGGCGGCCTGAATCATGGCGTTCATGCCCTCGACGCTGCCGTTGGACAGGCGGGAATCGAAGCCGTTGAGCAGCCCCTGCCAGTGCTCACGCAGTGTCAGGGCCAGTTTCTTGAACGGGGCGAGCCGGGAGCGGCGCGCCCATCGGCACCAGGCCGTGAGCAACGCGTCGGCCTGTGCCGGGCAGTTGGCCTCGACGAAGATCTCGCGCAGGCGCTCCTTGAGACGCCAGGCGCGGGCGGTCTTCAGCCCCATGCGTGAGAGCCGGTGGAATTGGTCGATCTGCCGACGGGTCCAGCGCGAGCAGTCCTTGAGCCAGGTCCAGCGGCTGCGCTTGAGGTCGGGCTGTTCGCGCACCTCCGCTCGACGGACCTCGTCGACGGCGGCGTTGGCCAGCTGGATGACGTGGAAGCGATCGAAGGTGACGGCCGCCCCGGGCAGATGTTGATCGACGCCGGCAATGAAGGCCCGGGACATGTCGATGCAGACGGCCTCCACCGAGGTGGCGGTGCCGCCGTGGGCGGCGAGATCATCGACAAACCGGGCGACGGTCGTCTTGTCCCGCCCGTCGCAGGCATACAGGACGCGCTGGCGATCCAGATCATGGAACAGGGTGATGTACTCGTGGCCGCGCCGCGCGGCCGTCTCGTCGACGCCGACCGCCCGGACCTCGCTGAAGTCCTCCTCGCCACGGGCCGTCTCGACGTGGTGGTGCAGGATGCGCCAGATGGCGTCATCGCCCACGCCGACCAGCCGGGCGACGGCATTCACCGGCATGTGCCGGCAAAGGGTGATGGCCATGGCCTCGAACAGTTGGGAAAAGCCGCTGCCGGGACGCGACCAGGGAACGCTCACCTGGCTGGTCTTGCCGCAGTGGCCACACCGCACCCGGGGTACCTGGGCATGGATGAAGGCCCGATGCTCGAAGAAGTGCAGGTGCTGCCAGCGGCGCGCACGCGTGTCATGCACCGGTTGATCCGCCGCCCCGCATGCCGGGCAAGCAAAGCGACTGCCGGCGGGAAAGCCCACGTCGATATCGACCTGCTTGGCCGCGGCGTCGAAGCGGATGTCGGTGACCTCCCACGGCGGAGTCAGTCCCAGGGCGGCGGTGAACAGCGTCGTCTCCATCGTCATGGCATGGCTCCTCTACGGCGTGATCTATGCCACAAGATATCGGGCTTCACCCCTCTGGCGCCACCCCGCGCCAACCCGTTGTTGCCCACACGATCCGCGAAAGAGCCAAAAAACTGGGGCGATTCAGAACCCGCACCACTTAATCAAAAGTTCACCCCATATTCACAAATCCGTCACGGCTCACATGGAGGATTGCGCTCAACAAACAAACGTACAGACGCCTAGACAAGTAACTACCCATGAGCCTCCATGCCCTTAACCGCAACCAAGGCGGCGGAATTTTCCGCCAGATCGCTCAAGCCCTTGAAGCGGAAATTAAGTCCCTGTATCGACCCGGCGACACACTCCCCGCCGAGACCGTGTTGGCCGAGCGGTTCGGCGTCAACCGGCACACGCTGCGCCGGGCAGTCGACGTCCTGATCGAGGCAGGTTTGCTCGAGCGCCGCCATGGACGCGGCACCTTCGTGCTGGGCCTGATCGACTACCCCATATCCACCCGCACCCGATTCACCGAACAACTCGAATCGCAGGGCCGCTCTGCCAACACCGACATCGTCCGTCGCTTGATCGTGCCCGCCACCAACGGCGTGGCGCGGCGTCTTGATCTGGACGAGGGCGAAGACCTGCTGTTCATCGAGACCTGCCGGCATGCCGATGGGCAACCGTTCTGCCTGGTCTCGCACTTTTTGCCCGCCCGGGAGTACGCCGAGCCCTTGAGTGCCTATACGGGCGGTTCGCTACACGCTTTTCTACAGACACACCTGCACCAACGGCTACAACGCGTGGAAAGCCTGGTGACCGCCACGCTGCCGCAAGGCGACGACGCCCAACTGCTTTCCATGCCGCGAAACGCGCCGGTGCTGCGCGTCAAGAGCTTGAACGTGCGTGAAGACACCGGTGCGCCGGTGGAATACGCACTCACGAGATTCCGTGCCGACCGCGTCCAGTTGTCGGTGACGGTGTAACCCGCTGTCGAACCCGTCCTTTCCCGACGCAAACCCTTGGAGACCATTGCCATGAGCATCAAGAAAACCCTGCTGGCCGCCTTGACGGGGCTCAGCCTTGCCGCCCCGGTCGCCCAGGCCGAAATCACCATGGGCCTGATCCCGGCCGAGAGCGCCGAGGAAATGGTGAGGAAATTCGAGCCGATGCGCGCCTACCTGGAGCAACAACTCGGCGAGTCGGTGAAGGTGTATACCGCCACCGACTACACCGGTGTCATCGAGGCAATGCGACGCAAGCGTATCGACGTCGCCTGGTTCGGGCCGCTTTCTTATGTCGTGGCCCAGCGGGAAGCCGGGGCCGAGCCGTTCGCCGCGGGGGTTCGCAAAGGCTCGGACTCCCATTCGTACGTCGGCATTCTCACGACCCGTTGCGATTCCGGCATCGAAAATCTCGAGGATCTCGAAGGCAAGACGATGGCCTTCGTAAGCCCGAGTTCCACGTCCGGCGGCCTGGTGCCGACTTACATGGTAGTGAGCCAGACAGGCCAGCAACCGGAGGAGTATTTCTCCCGACTGACGTACGCGGGAAGCCACGATGCCGGCCAGCTAGCCCTCAAGAACGGCAGCGTGGATGCGGCGGCCACGAATGACATCACCTACGAAAGGATGGTGAAAAAGGGACAGATCAGCCGGGATGAAATTTGCATCATCCGCGAATCCGACCCCATCCCGGGCTCTCCGCTCACCTATCGAGGTGACCTGTCGGAGGACAAGAAAGCGAAGATCCGCGAGGCCATCCTCAACGCTCACAAGGACATCGAGGTGTCCGGCTACGGTGCGCTTTCTCACTACGAGGCCGTGACGCCGGCTGACTACCAGCCCGTCCGCGACATGGCCGAGCAACTGGGACTGAGCGACGACGACATCCTCAAGTGAGCGGCTGTCTTGACGCATACATGCACGAGCATATCCCGGGATTGCCCGGGTGCATGTCGGCAGGCACGAGCCGATAGCGTCCAATCGAATGACTCGGCGGGCATCTGATCGTGTGCGATCGGGCCGCTTGTCGCGGATTGGACCGCGATGCTCCCAACAGGGCGGGCGATGACCGTGCGCCCTGACTGGTCGGAGTGTCGGTTTGCGCCTCGATGCAAACCGGGGCATCGCTTTCAATCGCTTCGCTCGTTCGAGCGGAGTGAACCGTTTTTTCAAAGGCATCACATATGAGCGCGATCGTCATCGACCGGGTGGCCAAGACCTACCCCAACGGCACCCAAGCCTTGAAGGACATCAGCCTGTCCATCGAGCCGGGGCATTTCACCGTCATCCTTGGACCCTCGGGCGCGGGCAAGTCCACCCTGCTGCGCCTGATGAACGGGCTGGAGACCCCGAGCGCCGGCCGGATCAACGTCCATGGCACGGTGCTGGGCAAAACGAACCTGCGTGCGATTCGTCGCGAGGTAGGCATGGTCTTCCAGCACTTCAACCTGGTCGGTCGCCTCAACGTGATGACCAA
>JBNGDJ010000159.1:0-3757 GCA_049974825.1 Halothiobacillaceae bacterium
GCCCACTGCCGAAAAAGCGGGCCGAGCGCGCCGTGCGCGCCTTCCACAAGTTTGCCGAACAGGGACGGCTCATAGCGAGCAATCCCGGTAAATGTGTACGTTGGCTTCTGATCTGGATGCGATTCAGTCTTGTCGACGGCGCGCAGCATTCCGTCCGGTTTGAGGTGAAAATCTCCTCGCGGGTTGTGATCGGGGTTTGCTGTCAGCACCAGGTGGGCTGGGGCCACTGGCTGCTCTGGTTGCAGCAGCCGCTCGAAATGGTAGTCGCAGTGGATGTCGCCGTTCACGACGATAAAGGGGTTGTCTCCGAGCAGGGGCAGGGCCTGGCGTATGCCGCCGGCAGTCTCAAGTGCCTTGGGCTCTCGCGAGTATATGATCGGGATACCGAACCGGTCGCCATCCCCGAAGTATTCCTCGATTTGTTTTCCAAGATGTGCGAGGTTGATGACGATTCGCTCCACGCCGGCGGCGGCCAGTCGCTCCACGTGGTATGCAATCAACGGTTTGCCGAGCACTTGCAGCATGGGTTTGGGTGCGTGATCGGTCAGAGGACGCATGCGTTCGCCGCGTCCGGCGGCCAGAATCATCGCGTTCATGAGGCTTTGCGTTCCGGGTCGAGTGATGCGATCAGCTCACGAAAGCTGGCCAGCTCAGGCCAAGGTGCCAGCGCACGCAGAAGATTGCGGTGTGTCAGGGGCATGTCGGCGAGATAGCCATGCTTTGCGTCGCGGTGCGACAGTCGGGCGAATATCCCAAGAACCTTGAGATGACGTTGCGCAGCGGTGTGGTCGAACCAGCGACGAAAGCTGCTCCAGTCGGCAAGGGGTTCGAGGCCGGCCTGTCGCCATTGATCGTAGCCATGGCGGATCAGGTTTTCGACCATGGCCTCGTCCAGCTCGAAATAGCTGTCGCGCAACAGGGAAACCAGATCATAGGTCACCCCGCCGGCGACAGCATCCTGGAAATCCAGTACCCCGAGACCCCGGTTGTCATCGAGTGCCATTAAATTTCGGGAATGGTAATCGCGATGGACAAAACCCGATGGCTGTTCACTCACTACGTTCAGGATTCGTTCAAAGCCTTCATCCAAGATTTGTTGCTCACTTTCGGACAGGCTGACGCCCAGGTGGCGGCCGATATACCACTGGGTGTACAGGTTCATTTCCCGGGTCAGCAGTTCGTTGTCGTAGGCGGGCAAGATGTCGGCCCGAGCGGCCCTGATCTGCAGCAGGGTATCTATGGCCTCCCGGTAACGCGCCAACCGGGCTGCAGGGTCCTCCTGGAGCAGAGCCGCCAGCATGTGGCGGTCTCCGAAGTCTTCGAGGAGCAGCAGACCCCGCTCCGGGTCCGCCTCGTGTATTCGCGGCACCCGCACGCCCGCGTCGGTCAGGATTTCTGCCACCGCCATAAAGGGGCGAACGTCCTCGTGCTCGGGCGGTGCATCCATGATCACGAGTGATTGGTCGCGCAGCTGGATTCTCAGATATCGCCGAAAGCTGGCGTCGGCGCTGGCCGGTTTGATCGGGTGGATCGGTGCCAGCCCCAGATCGTCCCGGACCCATTGCACCACCACCTGGTCACGTTGAGCATTGTTCATGACGGGGCACCATTGTCGGCAGGTCTGCAGGCTGTCATTGGCCCTTCTCTGTGTTTAGAATGCTGATATCCCCATAAGCAACGATACGGGAGAGGCGACGGCATGGCGATATTCCGACAGCTCTTCGATGACGACACCTCCACCTACACTTATCTGATCGCGGACGAAAAGACCCTGGACGCGATTCTGATTGATCCAGTGCATGCGCAGTTCGACCGGGACATGAAGGTACTCGAACAGACCGGCGTGACGTTGCGGTACATTCTGGAGACCCATGTGCATGCCGATCATATCACCGGTGGCGGGCGTATCCGTGCGGCCACGGAAGCGGAGTTTGTCGCGGGCGCGGGGACCGCGCTTGATTGCGCCGACCGGCTTCTGGCCGATGGCGAATCCATCAGCTTTGGCGGTGAGTCGATTACCGCCCTCAGTACCCCGGGGCATACCGACGGCTGCACGTCCTACCGCTGGCGAGACCGGCTGTTCACCGGCGATACGCTCCTGATTGACGCCTGCGGCCGGACGGATTTTCAGCAGGGCAGCGCCGAGCGGCTTTACGACAGCATTCACAAGCTGTTGGCCCAGGGGGATGACCTGCTGGTATTCCCCGCGCACGATTACAACGGGCGCCGTGTCAGTACCGTTGCCCAGGAAAAGGCGATCAACCCCTATGTGGCCGGTCTCTCGCGAGAGCAATTCGTCGAGAAGATGGCTGCGCTTGCCCTGCCCAAGCCGCGTTACATTGACGAAGCGGTGCCGGCCAATGAACGCTGCGGAGAAACCGCATGAGCCGGATTACCGTGATCGGGGCCGGCTTCGGCGCACTGACCGCAATCCGCACTCTGCGCAAGCAATTGCCGACTGCGGAGCTGACCCTGGTCGCGCCCCGGCCGGAATTCGTCTATTACCCCAGCCTGATCTGGATGCCCTCGGGCCTGCGCAAGCCCGAAGACCTGATTGTCGACCTGCGGCCGCTGTTGCGGCGCCTCGATGTGCAGTTTCACGAAGGTCGTGTTACCGGGCTGTCCGAGGATGGCCGCCGGGTCATTACCGAGCAGGGTGAAATCGAGAATGACGGCCTGATCATCGCCAGTGGCGGCCGCTTTATCAAAAAGCTCCCCGGCATCGAGCATGCGCTGACAATCTGCGAGGGTATTGAGTCGACAAAGCGGATCTGCGAACGACTGGATTCTCTCGACGGCGGTACCATCGCCGTCGGGTTTGGCGGCAATCCCAAGGAGCCGGCCGCAGTGCGCGGCGGACCGATGTTTGAGCTGCTTTTCGGGATTGACCGCCTGTTGCGGCAGCAGGGTCGCAGAGACCGCTTCCGGATCGTCTTCTTCAGCGCGGCCAAGCGCCCCGGTAACCGGCTGGGTGACCGGGCCGTCGACCGACTCCTGGCGCGAATGGCGGCGCATGACATCGAAACGCATCTGGGCCACAAGCCGCAGCGTTTTGAAGCTGACCGGGTCGTTACCGAGGGGGGCGAGTTTCCTGCCGACCTGATTCTTTTCATGCCCGGCCTGACCGGCCCGGCATGGCTGGACGAAACCACCTTGCCCCGCTCGCCCGGGGGCATGATCGCGGCGGATGCGCATTGTCGGGTCGATGGCGTCGAACGCGTCTACGTGGTGGGGGATTCAGGTAGTTACCCCGGGCCGGACTGGGCGCCGAAACAGGCCCACATGGCTGATCTTCAGGCTCGGGCCGCGGCAAGCAACCTGATCGATGAGTTGCATGATCGACCGGTTCAGGCCACGTTTCGCTGGGAGTTGGTCTGCATCATGGACATGCTGGACCGGGGCGTCTTGGTATTCCGCAACGAAAAGCGCCAGTTCGTCCTCCCGCCCTGCCGCCTGATGCACGGTGCCAAGCGTCTGTTTGAATGGTGGTATCTGCGCGGCCTGCGCTGAGACATTTCTTCGTCCGGGAACCCCGAAAAAACCCGTCCTTGGGCCGAGCATGTATCCGCGCGGGCGTTGCTGAACGCGAGCAAAGCCTGCTGACGGGTTTGGCTGGCGTTAGCCCACAAATCCAGGGATGGATTTGTGCAGAGTTTCCCTTGGGAAGGTCTGCACGAATGCAGACCTTCCCGTGCAGGGCATGGATGCCCTGCCGCACAATGGCGTAAGCCATTGAATTGCGGAGCATGGCCCGGGC
>JBNGDJ010000160.1:0-3736 GCA_049974825.1 Halothiobacillaceae bacterium
TGCGCCACCTCGGCATCACGGGAGAGGACAGCGCGCTGATCGGCCTGCTGTCCATGCGGGACATCCTCAATGTCATCCAGCGCGACTACCTGGCCAGCCTGACGGATGCCCTGCGGCAGCGGGACGAAGCCTTGCTGCGTTCCCGTCAGGATCTTTGGCTTGCCCGACAGGTCATCGATTCATCGGTGGACGCGGTGATGGTGGTGGACGAGTCCGGGCGCATCGAGTCGGTCAACCCGGCCTTCGAGCGCATTACCGGCCTGGCGCCCGAGGCGGCTGTCGGGGCTCTGCCGGATGCCGTGTTGGCCGATGGGCCGGACGGTTCCGAGCGATTTTCCACCATTCCCGAGCGCATGGCCGAGGCAGGCAGCTGGCGGGGCACGTTCTGGTTCCGGCATCCGACCGGCGCGCGGCGCGCCCTGGCCGTGACCGTCCATGCCATGGCCGGGGCCGAAGGTCGTGGCCGACGCTACGCGGCAGCCTTTCACGATGCCACCGACGAGATCCGTCAGGCGGAGGAGCGGCGCATTGCGGCCATGGCCTTTGACTCGGTCACGCCCATGATGCTGACGGACACCGAGGCGCGCATCGAGCGCGTCAACCAGGCATTCGAGCGCATGACCGGCTTCTCGCGCGAGGAAGTGCTCGGCCACACGCCCGCGATGCTCAAGAGTGGCCGGCATGACCGGGCCTTTTACGAGCGCATGTGGTCTGTCCTCCAGCGCGAGGGACACTGGCAGGGCGAGGTCTGGAACCGGCGCAAGAGCGGCGAAATTTATCCCGAGTACCTGAGCATCAGTGCCGTGGCGGATGAAAGCGGCGAGGTCCATCACTACGTGGGCAGCCTGCTTGATCTGACCGAGCACAAGCAGGCCCTTCAGGCGTTGCATGATGAACGACGGCTGATCGGACATAGCGCAATGGTGCTGTTTGAACTGCAGGCGGCGCCCGGATGGCCGGTCTGTCATGTCTCGCGCAATGTGACCCGAACTTTCGGGCACGACCCGGAAGTCCTGGAGCGCCATGCCCAGCCACTGGCCGAGTGGATCCACTCCGACGATCGCGCCGGAGTGGTGGCCGCGGTCGAGGCCATGCAAGCGGACGAGGAAGCGCAAACCACCCAGCATTTTCGTTTTCGTGATTCCGGTGGCGAATGGCGCTGGGTGGACGCCTATCTCGGCCTGACGCGCTCGCTTGAGGGCGAAGTGCAGGGTCTGACCGCGCTGGTTGTGGACGTCACCACCCGGCACGAGGCAAGCGAAGCGCTTCGGGACAGCGAGGAACGCTACCGGCTGGCGCAGACGGCCAGCGGCGTGGGTATCTGGGACTGGGATCTCGCCGCCGATCGTCTGGTCTGGGATCGGCCCTGCCGGGAGATGCTGGGGCTGGCCGAGGGGACCGAACCTCGTCGCTACGAGGACTGGCGGGCGCTGGTGCATCCGGATGACCTGCCCGGCGTCGAGAGCGAAACCTGGGCGCAGGTCGCGGCTGATGCCGCTTTTGTGATCGAGTTGCGTTACCGCTGCCGGGATGACAGCTACATCTGGGTGCAGTGCCGGGGGCAGGTCGTGACGCGGGATGCGGCGGGTGAACCGCTGCGGCTGATCGGGACCCACACCAACATCTCCGAGCGCAAGCGCGCCGAGGAGCGCCAGCGCCTGTTCGCCAGCGTGTTCGACAGCAGCCACGAGGCGGTGCTGATTACCGATGCGGAAAATCGCATTGTCCAGGTGAACCCGGCTTTTACTCGCATCAGCGGCTACGCTGAGGAAGAGGTGCTGGGACGCGATCCGGCGATGCTCTCGTCCGGACGGCAGGGGCCGGCGTTTTACGCGGCCATGTGGGAGGCATTGCAGGAGAAGGGTTCCTGGCGCGGCGAGGTCTGGAACCGGCGCAAGAACGGCGAGGTGTACGTGGTCCTGCTGTCAATCACCACGGTGCATGACGAGCAGGGCCGGCTGCAGTACCACGTGGCCGTGGCCTCGGATATCAGCCAGCTCAAGGAGCACGAGGCGCAGCTTGACCGGATTGCCCACTACGATTCGCTGACCGGCCTGCCCAATCGCCGTCTGCTGGACGATCGGCTGGCCCAGGCCGTGGCACACGCTGACCAGCACGGACGTCAGCTGGCGGTCTGCCTGATGGACCTGGACGGGTTCAAGCCGGTGAACGACGCCCACGGCCACGAGGTTGGCGACCGCCTGCTGATGGAGATTGCCGGCCGTCTGCGGGCCGAGTTGCGCTCGACGGACACGCTGGCCCGTCAGGGCGGGGACGAGTTCGTTCTGCTGCTCTCCGACATGGGCAGTTTCGAGCAGCTCAACCTGCTGCTCGGGCGTGTCCTAGAGGCCGTCCGCCTGCCGTTGCGGCTCGATGACATCGAGGTGCAGGTCACCGCCAGCATCGGGGTCACGCTTTACCCCGTCGACAATGCGGACCCCGACCTGCTGCTGCGCCATGCTGACCAGGCCATGTACCGGGCCAAAGAAGCGGGCAAGAGCCGATTCCATCACTTCGATCCGGTGCGCGACCGCGAAGTCCGCCTGCGTCAGCGCTACTTGCAGGATGTGGGCGCCGCGCTGGAGGAAGACCAGTTCCTCCTGTACTACCAGCCCAAGGTCAATCTCGAAGGGGGCGAGGTGATCGGCGTGGAGGCGCTGATCCGCTGGATGCATCCCGAGCAGGGGCTGATCGGGCCGGGCGCGTTCCTCGAAGCGGTCACCGGCAGCGACGCCGAGATGGCGATTGGTGAGTGGGTGATCGATCACGCGCTGGCCGCCGCACTGCGCTGGCACGAAGCCGGCTTTCCGCTGTCGGTCAGCGTCAACATCAGTGCCAACCACCTGTTGCAACCCGGCTTTGCCCGACGCCTGTCCGAGTTGCTGGCCGCCCACCCAGCGCTGCCGCCGGCCTTCCTGGAGCTGGAAATCCTTGAATCCACCGCCCTGGCCAGCCTGGAGAATGCTGCGGGTGTCATCGGCGAATGTCGCCAGCTGGGGGTGCGCTTTGCGCTGGACGATTTCGGCACCGGCTATTCTTCGCTCAGCTACCTGCGCTCGCTGCCGGTGGACGTGCTCAAGATCGACCAGACCTTTGTGCGCGACATGATGGACGATCCCAACGACCTGAGCATTGTCGACGGCGTGGTCCGCCTGGGTGCCGCCTTCAATCGCGGGGTCATCGCCGAGGGCGTGGAGACCCTCGACCATGCCGGGATGCTGCTTGGCCTGGGTTGCAGCCAGGCCCAGGGATACGGCATTGCCCGTCCCATGCCCGAATCCGAGCTGCTGAACTGGATTCGCGACTGGCGTGCCCGTCGCCCGCTGGCGTCCCTGACGATCCCGGCAGGTGAGAGCGCCGATCTGCCGCTTTCGGTAGCCCATCGCGGCTATCGGCAATGGCTTCGGCAGGTGGAACAGTACCTGGCCGATCCCGAGCGCCAGCCCAAGCCCGAACTGGACGCCCGGCGCTGTGCTTTCGGGCGCTGGCACCAAGGGCCGGGCGTGGCCCGGATCGGACCGGGTGACGAACATGCCCGCATCGAGGAACTTCATCGGCAGGTCCACGCCCTTGCCCGCGACCTGGTGGAAGCGGCTGCCGCCCGGCGTGGCGAGGTGCTGCGTCGCCGGCTGCCCCAGTTCGAGCAGGCTCGGGACGCGCTGCTCTCGGCACTGGAGTCGCTGACGGCGGGGGGCGGCTCGTCATGAGTTGGCCGGCATGTCCGCGATCGTTTCGT
>JBNGDJ010000161.1:0-3705 GCA_049974825.1 Halothiobacillaceae bacterium
CACGGCGGCCGTGGCTTCAGGCTGCGCCCAGTAGCCACGCATGATGCCTGGCCCGCGCACTTGCAACTCGCCGGATTCGGCGATCCGGGCGACAACCCCGGGCAGGGGCGGCCCCACCGAGCCGGGGCGGTTGTCCTCCGGCCGGTTGACCGACACCACGGGGCCGGCCTCGGTCAAGCCGTAGCCTTGAAGCAGGGGCACGCCCAAAGCCACGAACCGCCGGGCCAGCACGGCCTGTAACGGCGCTCCGCCACAGATGGCCAGGCGCAGCGCCCCGCCAAAGCGGGCGGCAACCTTCCGGCCCACCAGCCGCTGCATGAGCGGTGCCAGCATCCGCAGAAGCGGGGATGCCGGCTCGCCCAACCGATGGTCCAGGCGGGCCTCACCCGCCGCCAGCGCCATAAAAAAGAGGCGACGCCGAATGGCACCGGCATCGGCCATGGTCTTTGCCAGACGCGCCCAGGCCCGCTCGTAGATGCGTGGCACCGAGATGAGCACGGTCGGCCGATGAAGCTGCAAGTCCTCGCCCAGGTGTTGCACCGAGCGCGCAAAGCAGACTATCGCGCCCGTGACCATGGCCAGATAGAGGCCGGCGGTTCGTTCGAGCATGTGGGTCAGGGGCAGAAACGACAGAAAGCGGTCGCGATGATCGATGGGGGTCAGCGAGGCCGCCGCATCGACATTGGAGAGGATATTGCCGTGCGTCAGCATCACGCCCTTGGCATGGCCGGTGGTGCCGGAGGTGTAGGAAAGCGTGGCCAGATCATCCCGACTGGCCAGCGCAACCGGCTCCTCGAGACGCCCGTGCAGCCAGGTAGCCAGGGGCATCGGCCGCATCGGCCCCGGTTGAGTCCGCGCGGATTCGGCCTCCAGGCAGACAACCCGGCCAAGCGACTCGGGCAGACCGGCCTGAGCGAGCGCCGGCCACCCCCGCCACTGGCCGAGGACCAGCAGCCGCGCACCGGTCTCAGCGAGGATGCGCACCGCGTTTTCCGGCCGGTCGTCCACGTAGAGCGGCACGGTCACAAGCCCCAACCCCAGAGCGGCCAGGTCGAAAGCCACCCACTGCGGTCCATTGCGTGCCATGATGGCGACCCGGTCACCGCAGACCAGGCCCTCGGCCTTCAGCGCGCCCTGCCATCGTCCGATCTCCAGCCGCATGTCCGCCCGGCTGACCGTGCGCCAGCTGTCGGACTGCGAATCATGCCAGACATAGGCCGGCCGATCCGGCCAGCGATCGGCCTGACGCAGGAATCGCGCCGTCAGACTGTCGGAAGGATCGATTGCCGTTTCCCTGCTCATCCGGTCGCTCCCCGCCCGAAAAACATACCCATGATACCTTCAAGGGAACAGGTCATTTCGTGGAGCATAGCAGGCCCTGAGGCAGCCGGGCGCTTTCGATTGGCGATGACGGCCTGATCGGAGACAATACGCGGCATCAAACCCATGCCGGTGCAAGACCGGCGCACCGAAAAGATCCCTACATGTCCCAATCAAGCCACGCAGAACAGACGGCCCGGCGCCGCACCTTCGCGATCATCTCCCACCCGGATGCGGGCAAGACCACCATCACCGAAAAGCTGCTGCTGTTCGGCGGCGCCATTCAGCTGGCCGGCACGGTCAAGGGGCGCAAGGCGGCGCGCCATGCCACCTCCGACTGGATGGCCATGGAGCAGCAGCGCGGCATTTCCGTCACCTCATCGGTGATGCAGTTCCCCTACCGGGACCGCATCGTGAACCTGCTGGACACCCCCGGCCACGAGGATTTCTCGGAAGACACCTACCGCGTGCTGACTGCCGTCGACTCGGCCCTGATGGTCATCGACAGCGCCAAGGGCGTCGAGGAACGCACGGTCAAGCTGATGGATGTCTGCCGCCTGCGGGACACGCCCATCATGACGTTCGTCAACAAGCTTGACCGCGAGGGCCGCGACCCGCTGGAGCTGCTGGACGAAGTAGAAACCGTGCTGAAGATCGACTGCGCGCCCATGACCTGGCCGATCGGCATGGGCAAGGCCTTCCGGGGAATTTACCACCTGGGCGAGGATCGGGTGTACCTGTTCCGGGGGGAACAGGGCGACGAGGCCACCGGCCCGACGGCCATTGACGGACTGGACAATCCGGCCCTGGATGAAACCCTCGGCGCACAGGCGGATGACCTGCGCATGGAGATTGAACTGGTCCGGGGCGCCAGCCATGCCTTTGATCACGAAGCCTATCTGGCCGGACGACTCACGCCCGTGTACTTCGGCTCGGCCATGAACAACTTCGGGGTACAGGCCCTGCTGGACGGGTTCGTGACCTGGGCGCCGCCCCCGCAGGCGCGTGGCACTACCGAACGCGCGGTGCAGCCCGAAGAGCCGGCCTTCTCGGGCTTCGTGTTCAAGATCCAGGCGAACATGGACCCCCAGCACCGCGACCGGATCGCCTTTCTGCGGGTCTGCTCCGGTCGCTGGCAACGCGGCATGAAATCACGGCACGTGCGCCTGGGGCGCGACATCAAGATTCCCGATGCCCTCACCTTCATGGCCTCCGACCGCGAACGACTGGAAGAGGCCTACCCCGGCGACATTATCGGCATCCACAACCACGGAACCATTCGCATCGGGGATACCTTTACCGAAGGTGAATCCTTCGCCTTCACCGGGATTCCCAACTTTGCACCCGAACTGTTCCGACGCGCCCAGCTCCGGGACCCGCTGAAGATGAAGCAGCTGCAGAAGGGACTGACCCAGCTTTGCGAGGAAGGCGCCACCCAGCTCTACCGGCCACTGACCAGTAATGACCTGATCCTGGGCGCGGTGGGCGTGCTCCAGTTCGACGTGGTCGCCCAGCGCCTGAAAGACGAGTACAAGGTCGAATGCCGGTTTGAACCGGTCAACGTCAACACGGCCCGCTGGGTGGAGTGCGACAACGAGAAAAAAATGGCCGAGTTCATCGACAAGAACCAGGGCAACCTGGCGCGGGACCATGCCGGTGACCTGGTGTATGTCGCCCCGACGCGGGTCAACCTGCAAATGACCCAGGAACGCTGGCCCGAGGTGCGATTCCTCGCCACCCGCGAGCACGGGGACTATGTCTCCCAGGCGGATTGAACCGGGGAGACAGGCACGGCATCACTGCCGGGACGGGCCGGCCGCCGGGACATGCAGCAGCCGGGTCACTCCAGGTGCCGGTCGGACTTGCGGTCCTCGTCGCGCTCGCGGACGGCCTCGCCCTCGATGACCATCCCGCTGCCCTCGTAGCGACGCACCGAGGCATTGCGCAGGATGCTGCCAAGCCAGGCGGCCAGCATCCATCGGCGCAGCGGCCCGATCATCAGCAGCAGGCCAAGGGCATCGGTAAGCGGGCCGGGAATGACCAGCAGTACGCCGGCCAGCCCCATGGCCAGCATGTCCAGCGCCTGCCCACCAGACACGGCACCCTCCTGGCGCGCTGCCTCCCGCATGGCCTGGTCCATGGTGCGCGGGCCGTGAACCCGCAGGACCCACACGCCCAGGGCGCCGGTGGCGACAATCCACAGCAGGGTGAAGATCAGCCCGAAGGCCGAGCCCATGGCAATCAGCCCGACCAGCTCGATAATCGGCAGGCCAAGCACGAATAAAGGTAACGTCGCTCTCATAAACAACCTTGAGTTGCACTTTGAATGGGCGGTAGGCAAGTTGGCGCCAATCATTAGCGTCCTACTGGACCATCAGGAAAACC
>JBNGDJ010000162.1:0-3341 GCA_049974825.1 Halothiobacillaceae bacterium
ATCCAGACGCGCGGCTGTACATCAATGAATTCGGCATCCTCTCGGACGTCAACGAGCAGTCCGATCAAAAAGCCCACCTGGAGGGAGTCATCCAGCGGTTGATCGACGCCGACGCGCCGATCGGAGGGATCGGCATGGAGGGGCACTTCTCCGGACAGGCCGTGCCACCGGAAGCGCTTCTACGCATCCTGGACCGCTTCGGACGGTTCGGCCTGCCGATCATGATCACCGAATACGACTACGTCACCCCCTTCGAGGACGACCTGGCCGACTACACGCGCGACGTGATGACCGTGCTGTTCTCCCACCCCGCCGCGGAGGGGTTCCTGATGTGGGGCTTCTGGGACGGGCGCCACTGGCGGGGGCAGAGCCCGATGTTGAACGAAGCCGCTGCGCGGCAGCTTGAGAGGGTGGACTGAGGGGAGAGACGGTTGTCGCGGGGGCTGGGGGCGGAGGGCAGCCTGTCGGGTTCTTCCCGGTCGGTTTACGCTGGTTTCCTTGACCTTTTCACTCTTTTCAAGGAGACCGACGATGGGACAGCTTCACGACCGCATGGAACAGGATCTGATCCTCAAGGGCTACAGCCCCGCGACCCGGCGGAACTACCTGCTGTATGCTCGGCGACTGGCTGTGCACTACCGGCGCAGCCCCGAGGAGTTGGGCGAGACCGAGATTCGCCAGTTCCTGCTGCATCTGATCCAGATCGAGCAGGTGGCGTACGCCACGTATCGGCAGGTGCTGGCGTCGCTGCGATTCCTGTATACCGTCACGCTGAACCGGCCCTGGGAGGTCCAGCGGATCCCCTTTCCCCGCCACCAGCGCAGGAAGCTGCCGCAGGTGCTCAACCGCGACCAACTGCTCGTCCTGTTCCGGGCGCTGCGCAAGGCCAAGTACCGCGCCCTGCTGATGGCCTGCTACGCGTCGGGATTGCGCATCGGCGAAGCCTGCCGGCTGCGCCCGGAGGACATCGATTCGACTCGGAAGGTCATCCATATCCGTGAAGGCAAGGGATCCAAGGAACGCTACACGCTCCTGCCGCAACGCCTGCTGGAGATGCTGCGCTGTTACTGGCGGCTCTACAAGCCCCAGGGCTGGCTGTTCCCCGGCGGGACCGCGGCGGGCCACATCTCCCCCGACACCGTGCGGCAGGTCTTCGCCAAGGCGCGGAAGGAAGTGGGGTTGGGACGCTGGTGCACGCCGCACACCCTCCGACATGCGTTCGCGACGCATTTGCTGGAGGCCGGCACCGACCTGGCCGTGCTCCAAGCCCTGATGGGCCACGCCTCGGTGAAGACCACGACCGTCTACACCCATGTGAGCACGGACCTGCTGCAGAAGACGCCCAGCCTGCTGGATCAACTTCCGCCGGACATCATCGAGTCGGCCTCCTGAGCCGGAGGGGACCCATGCGACCGGCTCTGGAAGTGGCGGACATTCTGCGCGCCCATGGCGAGGCCTATCAGGCCAACCATCGGGTCTCGGCCGAACAGGCGGCGGTGATGCGCCACCTGGTCACCTGCCGCACCGCGGCGCTGGGCGGGCACGTCGATGCCTGTGACCAATGCGGCTTTCAGCGGGTGTCCTACAACTCGTGCCGCGACCGGCATTGCCCCAAGTGCCAGGCCGCCAAGCGGGCCCAATGGGTCGAACAACGCCTGGCTCGGCTGTTGCCGGTGCCGTACTTCCACGTGGTCTTCACGCTGCCCGAGCCGCTCAAGCCCCTCGTGCTGCGAAACCGCCGACGAGTGTACGAACTGCTGTTCCGTGCCGCGTCGGCGACACTGCTGCAGTTGGCGGCCGATCCCAAGCGCCTTGGCGCGCAGATCGGCCTGACCGCCGTGCTGCACACCTGGAGCCAGAACCTGCTGTTCCATCCCCACCTGCACTGCGTGGTCACCGGCGGTGGTTTAACGGCCGACGGCGATCATTGGGTAGCGGCCAGAGAGGGCTACCTCCTGCCGGTCAAGGTCATGGCCCGACTGTTCCGCGGCAAGTTCCTTCACGGTCTGCAGCAGCTCTACGAGACGGGCGAACTGAGCTTCGCCGGAAGCACCGAGTCGCTGAACCATCCGCGAGCCTTCGCCGCCCTGCGCGATCAACTGTACCGCCAAGACTGGATTGTCTACGCCAAGCCGCCCTTCGGAGGAGCCGAGCACGTCTATCGCTACCTGGGCCGCTACACCCATCGCGTGGCCATCGCCAACTCGCGGCTGATCGCGATGGAAGGCGACCGGGTGCGGTTCCACTGGAAGGACTACGCCCACGGCAATCAGATCCGGCAGATGACGCTCAGCGCCGAGGAATTCATCCGGCGCTTCCTGCTGCATGTGCTGCCCAAACGCTTTGTGCGCATCCGCCACTACGGCCTGATGGCCGGCCGCAATGTCGATACCCGGTTGGCGCGCTGCCGGGCCCTTCTGGAAAGCGCCGCCGAACCATCGTCCACCCCATCCCCGTCGGCGGCACTCACCCTGCCCGGCGACGAAAAGGACTGGAAAACCTGCCCGCGCTGCCGTGGGGCCCTGCGTCGTCGGGAGCTTCCGGCCGGACACGCGATGCTGCGTCTGGCGTCGGCGTCCGTCCTGGCCCGGCCGGTGGAGACCCTAGACTCCTCATGACAGCCCCAGCCCGCCCATCTTCCCGCCGCCGGTTCCCGTTGGCCGACCGTCATGACACGCGACGTTGCCCCGTGACGCCGTGCCCATGGCAGCTGTGCGCCGAATGGCCAATGAAGCCACCGACACGCAGCCTCTCCACGCCGCTCCGGTCGGCGAACCGTTCGGCCAGAGGTGAAATCCGCCATGCACGGCTCCTGTTGTACGTTCAGCCCCACGCTGCACAGACCGCACGCCGATCATGACAAGTCCATAGCCAACCCTCTGGCACATTCGACCGCGGCTTCGATCAACACGCAATTACAGGCATGCCCGCCCCGCAAGCGGGGCGGGACGCCTGTAATCGCCTTTGCGTTCACCCGGTCGCCGTGCCCCAGGGCCTTGCCGGGGGAGTTGTTCGGGTCGAAATGGATCGGCACGCCCACCTTCTTCTGGTCGAGCGAGGCAGCCGTTCTCTGGTTCAGATCCTTGATGATATCGCTCTGCAGGACCCAGTCTCCCCGCTCCAAATCCTTTACTGGTTTATACTTCAGGGCAAGGTACTTCTGTTCCTCCGTCAGCGGCTTGCCGATGCGGTCATACGTTTCCTGCGGGATCTCAATGACCTGCAGGTCCGCTTCCGTGATCTGCCGCCCGGCCTGGATGCTCCGCTTCAGTTGCAGAACCCCCACCCTGTCCCCTTCGCCCCGGCGGAGGGCGGACTCGATGTTGATGTTGTAGATCACC
>JBNGDJ010000162.1:3351-3619 GCA_049974825.1 Halothiobacillaceae bacterium
ACAGCTTGCCGTTACTGATTCCTGTCTGTTCTTCCGCCATTCGTCACTCCTGCTGTCCCGGCCTTCCGGGAGGCTTGCTGATCATCACCAGAATGTCCGTCATCTTGCCGCTTCGGTCCGCCGGCCGCAAGCTCACGACCGCGTGCTGCCCGCGGCGGCTGAGTGTCAGCCGCCAGACTCCATATCGGTCCTCGCCGTCCCGCAGCACGGCGAAACCGCGCTCGGGGGCCTGCCGGCGGTAGTGCCCGGCCGCGGTTGCCACCGGCCC
>JBNGDJ010000163.1:0-3612 GCA_049974825.1 Halothiobacillaceae bacterium
GGCCCGGGCGTGTCTGAACGCGGGCTCCGCCAGCTGACGCGTTCAGCTGGCGTTATAGCCCACGGAGCCATGGATGGCTTTGTGCAGAGTTTCCCCTAAGGGCGCTTCGAAAGGTTTTTCGAGGTGCCCATCCCATTGCCATGCCGAAAACCGAAAGGCCGCCCCGAGGGGCGGCCTTTTTGTCTGATCGACCGGACTTTCGGTCGTCCGGTCATGCCGGGCGGATTACAGCCCGGAGATGTACGCACCCAGGTTGGCCATGTCCGCATCCGACAGGCCGGCGGCCATCGGCGCCATCATGGCGGCGTTGGCACCGGTCTTCTCGCCGGCCTTGTAAGCCTTCAGGCTGGCAACGATTTGCTCAGCACTTTGGCCAGCCAGTTTCGGGAACATGCCCTGGCCCTCGCCGTTCATGCCGTGGCAGCTGGCGCATTGCGCCTGATACTTCTGCTGGCCGGCAGCCACGTCACCGGAAGCTGCGGCTGCGTCCGTCGCCTCGGCCGCTTCCTCTTCGGCAGCGCTGCTCTCGGCCGCTGCGTCATCCCCAGCGGCCGGTGCACCGTGGCCGCCGACTTCGGCAATGTGCGCGGCCAGGTTGGCAATCTGCTCGTCGGAGAGGCCAGCGGCCATCGGCGCCATCATCGCCGCCTGACCACCGGTCTTCTCGCCGGCACGGTAGGCCTTGAGGCTGGCGTCCACTTCCTCGGCAGTCATGCCGGCCAGTTTGGGGAAAGAACCCTGACCTTCAGCATTCATGCCGTGGCAGCTGGCACAGTTGGCCTGAAAATGCTCGGCGCCCTTGGCCGCGTCGCCGGCAGCCGCCGCGGCCACTGTCTCCTCGGCAGCGGCCTCTTCAACCGCTTCGGCCTCGGTGGTTGCTTCCTCCGCGACTGCAACCGCCTCGGCTTCAGCGGCCACTTCCTCGGCTTCAGCCACGTTCGGGGTTTCCACGGTCGGGCCCCGGGTGGTGTTTTCCTCGACCGTCTTCAACAAGGACTGAACCATGTACAGGACGGTGATCAGAAGCAGGACCACGCCAATGAAGGTGACCAGCTTGGATACGGGATCGACTTTGGGGGTTTCCTGTGCCACTTTGATTTCTCCTGCGAGCAACATGCTTTGTTCGAATTGGAATCCTCAGGATTATAAGGCCTAATCGGCGCCGGAGAAACGGAAAACTTGTGATATGGCATCAACGGATGCGCTTTTGCCGGTAACCGGGCTCAAGGGCGTCGGTCCGGCCCTGGAAAAACGCCTCGCCCGCCTTGGGATTGGCACCGTCCAGGATCTGCTGCTGCACCTGCCCTTCCGCTACCAGGACCGCGGTACCCCGCGGCGACTCGCCGACATCCTGCCCGGTGACGAGGCCCTGATCGAGGCGACGGTAGTTGAGGCACGCGCGCTGTACCGCGGCAAGGCCCGCTGCGTCCTGTCCGTGACCGACGGCGAGCGACAGGCCACGGTGTGGTTCTTCGGCCAGTACGGGCCCGGCCCGGGGCAGTTTCCGCCCGGCCGACGGCTGCGGCTGTTCGGCGAGTTCAAGCAGGGGGCACACGGCCTGGATCTTGCCCACCCGGAAATTCTGGCAGACGAAGCCGACGGGGCGTTTCTGCAACCGGTCTACCCGACCACCGAGGGCCTGGGGCAGGTCGTGCTGCGCCGCCTTTCCCGACAGGCGCTCGAAATTCAGCACCAGTCCTCCCCGCTGCCCGACCTTCTCCCGGAAACTCTTTGTCACCGGTTCGCACTGCCGACCCTGAACGAGGCACTGGAGCGGCTGCACCGACCGCAGCGGGAGGCGGGCGCGCCCCTGGGTGATGATCCGGCGCGCCGAAGACTGGTCCTTGAGGAGTTGATCGCCCAGCACCTGGCCCTGCGCGTGGCGCGCAGGCAACTGCGCTGCGACCCGGCGCCGGTGCTCGACCCGCCGGGCAAGCTGCACGACCAGTTGCTGGCGGGCCTGCCCTTTGCGCCCACGGGCGCCCAGTCACGGGTGCTGCGAGAGATCCGGGCCGACCTGGCACAGCCCGCGCCCATGCTCCGGCTTGTGCAGGGGGACGTGGGCTCCGGCAAGACCCTGGTGGCCGCCGGTGCCGCGCTGACCGCCATTGAGGCGGGCCACCAGGTCGCCCTGATGGCACCCACGGCGCTGCTGGCCGAACAGCATGCCCGCAACCTGGGCCAGTGGCTGGAACCGCTGGGGGTGCGCAGCACCCTGCTCAGCGGCCTGCTTTCCGAGCGCGAGCGACGCGACCGCAACCGAAAGCTGGCGGAAGGCGAAATCGATCTGGCGGTCGGCACCCATGCGCTGTTCCAGGAATCCGTGCAGTTCCGGCAACTGGGCCTGGTGATCGTGGACGAACAGCACCGCTTTGGCGTCCATCAGCGCCTGGCCCTGACCGCCAAGGGGCCGCAGGGCGCACGCGCCCACCAGCTGGTCATGACTGCCACGCCCATTCCCCGGACACTGGCCATGAGCGCCTATGCGGACCTGGACCTGTCGGTCATCGACGAAATGCCCCCTGGCCGCACGCCGATAACGACCGTCGCCATCAACGCCAACCGGCGCGACGAGATCATCGCGCGGATATCCGAGGTGTGCGCCGCGGGGCGGCAAGCCTACTGGGTATGCCCGCTGATCGAGGAGTCGGAAGCCATCGACGCGCAGGCCGCCGAGAGCACGGCCCGGGCGCTGTCCGAGCAATTGCCGCACTTGCGGATCGGTCTGGTGCACGGCCGCATGAAAAGCGCCGAAAAAAACGCCATCATGCAGCGGTTCAAGGCGCACGAACTGGATCTGCTGGTCGCCACCACCGTGATCGAGGTGGGAGTCGATGTGCCCAATGCCTCACTGATGCTCATCGAGAACGCCGAAAGACTGGGACTGGCCCAGCTTCATCAACTGCGCGGACGGGTCGGCCGCGGCGCAACCGCCTCGCACTGCGTGTTGATGTTCGAAGAACCGCTGGGCGAGCGAGCAAGGGCCCGGCTGGCCCTGATGCGCGAAACGCAGGATGGCTTCCGGATCGCCGAGGAAGATCTGCGCCTGCGCGGCCCCGGCGAGGTACTGGGCACCCGTCAGACTGGCCTGGCGCAAATGCGCATCGCAGATCTGGCCCGGGACGGCCACCTGCTTGAAGAAGCCCGCGAAGCATGCGATCGCCTGCTGACAGACCACCCTGACCGAGTCGAACCCCTGATTCACCGCTGGGTGGGCGAAGCCAGCGAGTACGGGCGGGTGTAGACCGCAACCGTGCCATGCCTCTGACGCCGGTTTCGCTGCACCCAGCACGCTCGAAAAGTATCGAAACAGCTTTTCGCTCGACGTGGAGAAACTTCAGGAAAACCGAAGATGGCGGCGAAATCACGACAGGAACAGTGGCTGGGGCTGCATGATCGCATCGAAACGCTCTGGCTGGCCGAAGAGGTGGCGCGGCTGGACCTGACCGGGCGGGCACGCTGGCAGAAAGATCTGCACCCGGAAGAGGCCTCCCCGCTGATCAGCAGTCACCTGGCAAACGAGCTGGCTCATCTGGTGCTCGCGCTGCGTGAAGCCGATGCCGGTGAATGGCAGCGGCAACTGGCGGCGCTGAAAGAGGCTCTGGCAGCAAG
>JBNGDJ010000164.1:0-1332 GCA_049974825.1 Halothiobacillaceae bacterium
GGCATGAATGGCACACCGGCAGATCTTGCATCTGCCGGTGTTTTTATTTGCGCGGCCTGACGTCAATTCAGGGGGCCCCGGCGCAAGGTCAGCCCACGCATTGTTCCTGCCCAGGACACCGGGATGTCCACCTGCCCGGCCGGCGTTCTGGCAAGATGAGGCCAAAGACCGGCGTTGTCCGGGCTGCCTGCTCCACGCGAACTTCCGAGAGGAACCGATCATGGCCGGCGATACCGCCTCCAGTACACGACCTGCCCGTCTTCTGGAGATTTTCCGGGCCTTTCTATGGCTGGGGCTGACCTCCTTCGGCGGGCCCATCGCCCACCTGGGCTATTTCCGCGAAGAGTTCGTCAACCGCCGGCGCTGGCTGGACGATGCTCGCTACGCGGACTTGGTGGCGCTTTGCCAGTTCCTGCCAGGACCGGCAAGCAGCCAGGTAGGCTTTGCCCTGGGACTGCAGCGCGGCGGGCTGGCCGGCGGGCTTCTGGCCTGGGCGGCGTTTACGTTGCCCTCGGCTTTGCTGCTGGTGGCCTTTGCTGCGGGTGCGGTGCTCATCTCCGGACCGGCAGGAGACGGCATGATTCATGGCCTGAAGCTGGTGGCGGTGGCAATCGTGGCCCACGCCGTGGTTGGCATGGCCGGCAAGCTTTGCCCGGATGGGCCGCGCGCCACCATCGCCGTGCTGGCCATCGTCCTGATCGCGCTGTTCGGCGGAATGATTGGCATGGTGGCTGCCATTCTGGCCGGGGGGCTGGCCGGAGCACTTGTCCACCGAGCACCCGGCCCTTCCCTGCCACCGGAGAACATGTCATCCGGCGGATGGCGACTGCCACTGCTGTTGTTTCTAGCCCTGCTGTTCGGCCTGCCGCTGCTTTCCAGCCTGTTCGACTGGCCGGGCCTTGCCCTGGCAGACGCCTTCTACCGGGCCGGGGCGCTGGTCTTTGGTGGCGGCCACGTCGTCCTGCCCCTGCTGGAGGGCTCCTTCGTGCAGACCGGACAGGTCGATGCCGAGGCCTTTCTGGCCGGCTACGGCGCGGCCCAGGCGGTTCCCGGCCCGCTGTTTACCTTTGCCGCCTATCTTGGGTACCTGCTGGCCCCGGCCCAGTCTCCCATGCTGGGAGCGATACTCGGTCTGGCGGCGATCTTCCTTCCCGGCATTCTGCTGTTGATGGCCGTGCTGCCCATCTGGTACCGGGTTGCCCATCGTCCCGCGCTGCGCGGCACGGTAACCGGTGCAAATGCCGCGGTGGTAGGTGTGCTGGCTGCCGTGCTGTATGACCCGCTGATTGTCACCACCGTGGGCACGCCCTTGGACCTGGCCCTGGCCGCAGT
>JBNGDJ010000164.1:1432-3565 GCA_049974825.1 Halothiobacillaceae bacterium
TCTGCACGAATGCAGGCCCTCCCTGCACCGCCGGGGCTATACCTTGAATTGACGCACCAGCGACTCCAGCTCGTCCGCATGGCGTGATACCTGCTCGCCGGAGCGGCTGATCTCGTCGGCGGCCACGGCCGTTTCTCCGGCAATCACATTGATCGCGTCGATGTTCTCCTTCATCTGCGCGGAAACCGAGGATTGCTCCTCGGCTGAAGCCGCAATCCGGTTGTTCATGTCGGTCAGCCGCTCCATCGCAGCCAGAATCTGGTCAAAGGTTTCCTTGGCTCGCTGAGTTGCCTCGGCGCTGCGCCCACTCTGGTCACGACCCTGCCCCATCGCCTCGACGGCGTTGCGCGCACCTTCCTGAAGGCGGTGGATGATCCCGGTGATCTCCTGGGTAGACTGCTGGGTCCGCGTTGCCAGCGACCGGACTTCCTCGGCCACCACGGCAAACCCGCGACCCTGATCGCCGGCACGAGCCGCCTCGATGGCTGCATTGAGCGCCAGCAGGTTGGTCTGCTCGGCAATGCCGCCGATCACGTCCAGGACGGTACCGATGGTCTGGGTCTGCCGGGCGAGATCGTCGATCAAGGACTCGGCGCTGTCCATGTTCTCGTTCAGGGCATGGGCGTAATCGGCACTGGTCTGGATCACCGCCTGCCCCTCGGCCACCAGCGACTGCGCCTCGCGAACGGCCTGAGCGGTCTGCTCGGCACTGCGCGCCACCTCTTCGGCGGCCTCCAGGGTCTGGCTCATCCCCTGAGAAAGGGCACTGGTCTCGTGACTCTGCTTGTGCGTGCCACTGCGCCCCTGCTCAGATGCGGCCAGCAGTCCCGCCGCCGACCCCTTGAGCTCGCCGGAAGTGCCGATCACCTGGCGGACCAGTTGCTGAATCGTCTCCGCAAAGGTGTTGAACGCCGAACTAACCTGGGCGATCTCGTCTCGCCCGACCACCTTCAGCCGCTGCGTCAGATCCCCCTCACCCTCCGCAATGTCCTGCATGCGTCGGGCAACCTGCTTTAGGGGCGTGGAGAGCGTCACCACGGACAGGCTCGCCAGGAGAATTACCAGCAGCATGGCCGCCAGGGAAATCAGGCCGGTGGTCAGCCAGGTCGTGGTGATGACACCGGCCAGACGCTCGGTCTGCTCGCGGATGGCCGCCTGCTCGTCGGCTACAAAACCGCCAACCTCGGCCTCGATCCGCTTGAACTCCGGAATCAGCTCGTTGGCAACGCGATAGGCATCCACACGCCATTGTTCGCCGGCATGAATTTCAAACGCCTCGCGCGCCGCCGCCGCGAACTCGGGCAGGATGACGGCCAGCTCCTCGATGGCCTCTTCCTGCTCGAAGGTCAGCAGCCGGGCATAGCGCGCACGGATCGTTTCGACCCGGGAGATCACCTGGTCAAGATAGAGCGTGAAGTTTTCACCCAGAGCCGGGCTGCGGAAGGCCAGGTAGCCCCGAAAGGCGGCCAGCACGCTGTTCCAGTCGGCCCTGAGATTGGCAAGCTCGATCAGCAACGGCTTGCGCTCGGCGGTGAAGGCGACGGTGTCCTCTTGGGAGAGCAGCGTTGCCGTGTACTGGGAAATCGCCATCGTGCGAGGATTGGCATGGCGGTTGGCATAAGCCAGGCCCGGCATGTTGCGCGTCTCGTCCCCGGAGATGGCCATGATCTCTGCTGCCAGCTGCGAAAATGCCTGAATACGTCGGTCAATGGCGCTTAGATCGCGGTCACTGTACCGGGCCAGCTCGGCCCGCGCCTCAGAAACACGCTCGCTGGCCGCCTCGAAACTGTTCAGATCCGTGTCCGACTTGCTTTGCAGATAGAAGCCCAGGGAGGCAACCATCTGCTCCAGAGCAATGAGCATGGCATCGGCCGCAAAGGCTGCAGGCTGTCGCTCCTGCGTCACCTCGACGGCCGCGCGCTCGACCGTGCGCAGGTTGACTGCCGTCGTGCCGGCCATCATCAAGAGCAGGGCAAGCACCAACCCGTACCCAGCCAGCATCTTGGCGGTGATACTGAAATTGGCGACCAGCTCTTTCATGTCGAAAATCCTCGAGAAAATACCCGCTAACTGAGGCTTAGGGAAGGTCTGCACAAATGCAGACCTTCCCGTGCCGGTCTCGGATGCCCTGCC
>JBNGDJ010000165.1:0-3563 GCA_049974825.1 Halothiobacillaceae bacterium
GGCGAGTAGGGGCCGGTCTGCCGGGTGCTTTCCGAAAGTCATCTCTGGCCGGGCCCGGCTGGCCCGACGCCTTTCGGAATGCGTCCGTTTTCATTCATGTCTTAGGAGGGCTTTCCATGTCCATCAAGCATCCTGTCGTTGCCGTCACCGGGTCATCCGGCGCAGGCACCACCACCGTCAAGGTGGCCTTCGAGCACATCTTCCGCCGCGAGGGCATCACCCCCTGCGTGATCGAGGGTGACAGCTTTCACAGCCTGAACCGGATGGAATTCCGCGAGGCCGTCAAGAAGGCCGAGGCTGAAGGCAACCACAGCTTCTCCCACTTTGGCCCGGAAGCGAACCACTTCGACAAGATTGCCGAACTGTTCAAGACCTACGGCGAATCCGGCAGCGGCAAGAAGCGCTACTACATCCACAGCGTCGAAGAGGCCGAGTTCCACAACAAGCGTCTGAACACCCAGCTCAAGCCCGGTGAATTCACGCCTTGGGAAGACGTGCCCGAGGGCACTGACATGCTGTTCTACGAGGGCCTGCATGGCCTGGTGAGGAACGAGACGGTCGACGTCGCTCAGCACGTTGACCTGGGCGTGGGCGTGGTGCCGATCGTCAACCTTGAGTGGATTCAGAAGATCCACCGCGACAATGCCCAGCGTGGCTATTCCGCCGAGGCCATCGTCGACACGATCCTGCGCCGCATGCCCGACTACGTGAACTACATCACGCCGCAGTTCTCTGAGACCGACGTGAACTTCCAGCGCGTGTCCACGGTGGATACTTCCAACCCGTTCATTGCGCGGGACATCCCGACCCCGGACGAGAGCTTCGTGGTCATCCGCTTCCGTGATCCGAAAAAGGCGCGTGCGGACTTCCCGTTCCTGCTGTCCATGATTCCCAACTCGTTCATGTCCCGCTACAACACCATCGTGGTGCCCGGCGGCAAGATGAGCTACGCCATGGACCTGATCCTGACGCCGATGATCCATGACCTGATCGAGCGTCGCGGTCGCTGATCGATATCGATCAGGCTCCGCCACGGCCTGCCCTCACGGGCGGCCTTGGTGGCCCGCTCATGGGATTGCGAATGAAAAAGGCCCCGGACTTCTCCGGGGCCTTTTTTGTCTGGACCAAAAGCCATTGGGCTGTAACCTGCCCCGCCCGGTTCTCGTGCGTCGATCGACAGTGCGCTTCAAGCGCCCCGCGATTCGTCTTTTTCCGCTTCGGCTGAGGGTCAGTAGAGTTCGGGCCATTCATTGCGCGCCAGAGTCTGACGGACCTGGTCACGGTAATAGTCGAGGTCGGCATTGAGGTAGGGGCGGGTTCCGTCTGCGGTCATCATGCGATACCAGCCGACATACACGTTCTCCAGTGCGGCCAGGTCCTCGCCGGCCTGATCGGGTGAGCCGATCTGCGCGGTGACCGTGTCCAGCTGGTCCCGAACCAGCAGGGCGATCCGTGCGACCACCGCGGCCAGCAGGTCATCGCCTTGCATTGGTTCGGCGCCGGAAAGAATCAGGGCGGCGGTATCCAGCCCGCCGGGCGCGGCCTGGAGCTTGTGGCCTACCTTGGCGAGCATCGGGGCCGCCCCGGCCAGCGCCTGCTGCGCCGGAACCGGGAAGCCGTTGCCGCCGGTGGAACGAACCTGTTCACGGGCCAGGTCCACGGCCAGGGCAACCCGTGGCAGCGCCAGATCCTGAGCGCGCCGCTCGGCGACATCCAGCCGTTGCGGGGTAATCGCCATGCCGTCACCCAGCCACTTGGACAGCACCGTGGAAAGGTTTTCGCGTTCCAGGTAGCGGTCCAGTCCTTCCCGGTACGGCAGGACATCCTGCGGGTCGATATTGTGCTCAACGCGCAGGGCGCGCGGCTGGTCGGAGACAATGCGTGCCCCGGCAAGCACCGATGCCGAGTTCGGGCTGCAGGTTCCGTACAGGGTCTTGCTCTTGCCTTCCTCGAAACGTGAAATCACCACGTCCAGACGACCCTGCTCGTCGACTGCTTCAACGCGTCCGGTCGCGTAGCCGTCCTCCCGCAGATTTTCGGAGAACAGCGGGATGAACACCCGGTCGCCTGGGCGAAATTCCTGGGCCAGTGCCGATGCTGCGAAGAGCAGTGCGATGGCAGCCATGGTGAGTTGGCGGATTGCGCGTATCATCCTGTCCTGATCCTGAAACTTGAGTTGCCGAGACGTTTATGACAGCAAAACGCCCGGGTCGTTGCATCGAGCGCCTGCGCGACGAGCATGGCCTGCTTGAGGTTTACGAGACCGTGGATGCGCGCCGGCTGTACTTCGGCAACCAGATCGCCCAGACCGAGCTGTTCCGTTTCGCGCCGGATCTGCTTTCCTTCAGCTACTACCGGGCCATGGCCTGCGCCCTGGCTTTCGTGCCCCGACCGGAGCAGGCAGCCCTGCTCGGTCTTGGCGGCGGGGCGCTCGCCCGGCTGCTTTTGGGGCACACGCCGGCACGTCTGCACGCCATCGAGCTCAGGCCGGCCGTGGTCGCGCTGGCTGAACGCCACTTCGGCCTGCCGGTGGACGACCCGCGCCTTTCTGTGCTGATCGGTGACGTGCGCGACCGTGTCGAACAGCTGCCGGGTGGACAGCAGCTGGTATTCGTCGACCTGTTCGACGCCGAGGGCATGGTGCTTCTGGACGAGCCGCTTTTTGCCGCCCTGCGTGAACGACTGGTCGACGACGGCGTCATGGCGGTCAATCTGTGGCGGACGCGGCTGACCGATTTCGGAAGGCAGTGTAGTGCCATCAGTCGCAGCTTTCCCCATGCGCCGCTCGCGGTGCATCTGCCGGATCGCGACAACACCGTGTTGATCTTTGGCCCGGAAGACCTGCGCCGGACGCGCTTCGAGCAGGCGGCAAGCCGCCTTGCGGACCTCCCGGAGTTCATCCGGGCCCCGGTCCAGGAAATGTGGCCAATGATCCGCTGAAGCGCGGGTCGCCCTGTTCCTGTTGTATTCGGGCCGTGGGCAAGAACCCTTACCCGGGGCCGCCTTCAGTGTCCGGCAGGGAAGGTCTGCACAAACGCAGACTTTCCGGAGGGAGCTTCAGCGTGATTCCAGAAAGGCCAGTACCGCCTCGGCCGAAGCGTTTTCCAGTCCGCTCTCGTCCACGCCCAGCCAGCGCACCACGCCGTCTTCGACCACCATGGCGTAACGCTTGGAGCGCACGCCCATCGCGGCCTGGCTCATGTCGCGGTCCATGCCCAGCGCGCGGGTGAAGCTGCCGTTGCCATCGGAAAGCAGGGAAATTTCGTCGCCCACGTTCAGCGCTTCAGCCCAGGCCCGCATGACGAAGGGGTCGTTGACCGCAACACAGGCGATCTCTTCCACGCCCAGGTCCCGCAGCTTGTGCGCGGCGGCCTGAAAGCCTGGCAGGTGCGCTTCCGAGCAGGTCGGCGTAAAGGCGCCGGGAACCGCGAAGAGAACGACCCGGCGGCCGCGGGTCAGCTCCGTGACGGTGATGCCATCCAGCCCCTGCTGGCCGCGACAGTGCAGGGTGCATTCCGGCAGACGCGCGTTCACTTCGATCATGATGTGATTCCTCCAATGGA
>JBNGDJ010000166.1:0-3540 GCA_049974825.1 Halothiobacillaceae bacterium
TGCCGACATAGGCCTCGGCGACGATCAGTTCGTCGACGTCGAGGTTATGGTTGTTCTCGGCATTGGCGATGGCGGACTGAAGGCATTTCTTCACGTCCTCGGCGATCCGCTTCTTCGAGAAGGTCAGATCGGCCAGCGCGCGGTCCACCTTCTTGCCACGGATCATCGCGGCGACGAGGTTCAGCTTTTGCGGCGAGGTGCGCAGCATGCGCGCCTTTGCCATCGCTTCGTTCTCGGCCACGCGGCGGGGGTTCTTGTCCTTGCCCATGGCGATTACCTCTTCTTCGCTTTCTTGTCGGCCGCGTGCCCGTAATAGGTGCGCGTCGGCGAGTATTCACCGAACTTCTGGCCGATCATGTCCTCGGTAACGTTCACCGGGACATGCTTCTTGCCATTGTAGACGCCGAAGGTGAGCCCCACGAACTGGGGCAGGATGGTGGAGCGGCGCGACCAGATCTTGATGACCTCGTTGCGGCCGGATTCGCGGGCTTTCTCGGCCTTCTTCAGGACATAGGAGTCGACGAAGGGGCCCTTCCAAACAGAACGTGTCATGGCTTAGCGACCCTTCTTGCGCGCGTGACGGGAGCGGATGATGTACTTGTCCGTCGCCTTGTTGCGGCGGGTGCGGGCGCCCTTGGTGGGCTTGCCCCAAGGGGTCACCGGGTGACGACCACCCGAGGTGCGGCCCTCACCACCACCGTGCGGGTGGTCGATCGGGTTCATCACGACGCCGCGGACCGACGGACGCTTGCCCATGTGGCGCGAACGGCCGGCTTTGCCGAAGTTCTGGTTCGAGTTGTCGGGGTTCGACACCGCGCCCACGGTGGCCATGCATTCCTGGCGCACCATGCGAAGTTCCCCCGAGGACAGCCGCAGCTGGGCATAACCGCCGTCGCGGCCGACGAACTGGGCATAGGTGCCCGCCGCGCGCGCGATCTGGCCGCCCTTGCCGGGCTTCAGCTCGATGTTGTGGACAATCGTGCCGATCGGCATGCCGGTAAAGGGCATCGCGTTGCCCGGCTTCACGTCGGCCTTGGCCGAGGCGATCACCTTGTCGCCGACGGCCAGGCGCTGCGGCGCCAGGATGTAGGCCTGTTCGCCATCCTCGTACTGGATCAGTGCGATGAAGGCGGTCCGGTTCGGGTCGTATTCGATGCGGGCGACGACGGCCGAGACGTCCATCTTGTTCCGCTTGAAATCGACGACGCGGTACAGGCGTTTCGCCCCCCCGCCGCGACGACGCATCGTGATCCGTCCGGTGTTGTTCCGACCGCCCTTCTTGGTCAGACCCTCGGTGAGGGCCTTGACCGGGCGACCTTTCCAAAGCTCCGAACGGTCGATCAGCACCAGCCCACGCTGGCCCGGCGTCGTCGGCTTGTACGACTTGAGTGCCATGCTTTCTGTCTTCCGTCAGCTTCGGACCATAGGTCCGGTTTCCGTCTGGGGCGCACGCGCCCCGGTCTCAAACACAACCGGCCCCGGGCGATCCGGGGCCGCTGAGTCGGGTCCCTCTATCAGAGACCCGTGGTGACGTCGATAGTGTTACCCTCTTCGAGGGTCACATAGGCCTTCTTGACGTCCTTGCGGCGACCGCGGATGCCGCGGAACCGCTTGGTCTTGCCCTTGGTGATGGTGGTGTTGACCGCCTTCACCTTGACCCCGAAGAGGCTTTCGATTGCCTCCTTGATGGCGGGCTTGTTCGCGTCCATCGCCACCTCGAACACCACGGCGTTGGCCTCCGAGGCCATGGTCGCCTTCTCGGTGATGATCGGCTTGCGGATCACGTCGTAATGGTCAGCCTTCGCGCTCATTTCAGTCGAGCCTCCAGAGCTTCGACACCCGCCTTGGTCAACACCAGCGTGTCGCGGCGGAGGATGTCATAAACGTTGGCGCCCACCGACGGCAGCACATCGAGACCCTCGATGTTGCGCGCGGCCATGGCGAAGTTCTCGTTCACCTCGGCCCCGTCGATGATCAAAGCGCGCTTCCAGCCCAGATTCTTGACCGACTTGGCCAGATCCGAGGTCTTGGGCGCGGCCATCTCGGCGCTGTCCAGCACGACCAGCTCGCCCGCCTTCAGTTTCGCGCTCAGGGCATGCTTGAGGCCCAGCTTGCGGAACTTCTTGGGCAGGTCATGGGCGTGGCTGCGCGGCGTCGGACCTTTGTAGACGCCACCCTTGCGGAAGATCGGCGCATTCCGGTCGCCGTGGCGTGCGCCACCGGTGCCCTTCTGGCGGTAGATCTTCTTGGTCGAGTAGCTGGTCTCGGACCGAGTCTTGACCTTGTGGGTGCCGGCCTGCGCCTTGTTGCGCTGCCAGCGGACCACGCGGTGCAGGATGTCGGCGCGCGGCTCCAGCCCGAAGACCTCGTCGCCGAGATCGACGGTGCCGGCCTTGGCCCCATCCAGCTTGATCACGTCGAGTTTCATTCCTCACCGTCCTTCTTCTCGGCCTCGATGCTGGCCTCGGCCTCTTTCAGGGCGGCCTCTTCCGCGGCGGCCTGTTCCTCGGCGGCAGCCTTGGCGGCGGCTTCCTCCTCGGCGGCAGCCTGGGCGGCGGCCTCGTCAGCAGCCCGCTTGGCCTCTTCGGCGGCGGATTTCAGCGCGGCGGGCAGGATCACGTTCTCGGGCGTCGGTTTCTTGACCGCGTCCTTGATCGTCACCCAGCCACCCTTGGCGCCCGGCACCGCGCCCTTGACCATGATCAGGCCCCGGTCGGCATCGGTCTTGATGACCTGCAGGTTCTGCGTGGTCACGCGGGCGGCGCCCATGTGGCCAGCCATCTTCTTGCCCTTGAACACGCGGCCCGGGTCCTGGCACTGCCCGGTCGAACCGTGCGAACGGTGGCTGATCGACACCCCGTGCGAGGCACGCAGGCCGCCGAAATTGTGCCGCTTCATGGCGCCGGCAAAGCCCTTGCCGATCGAAGTGCCGCTGACATCCACGAACTGGCCTTCGAAGTAGTGATCTGCGGTGATTTCCTCACCGACCTCGATCAGGTTCTCCGGGACCACGCGGAATTCCGCGAGCTTGCGCTTCGGCGCCACGTTAGACTTGGCGAAATGGCCGCGCATCGGCGCCGACACCCGCTTGGCCTTGGCCGCACCCGCACCCAGCTGGACGGCGGTGTATCCGTCCTTCTCCGCGGTGCGCTGCGCCACGACCTGACAGCCATCCAGTTGCAGGACAGTCACCGGAACCTGCCGGCCGTCCTCCATGAACAGGCGGGTCATGCCCACCTTCTTTGCGATCACTCCAGAGCGCATCCGGGTGCCCTCCTTAAACCTTGATCTCGACGTCGACGCCGGCGGCGAGGTCGAGCTTCATCAGCGCGTCCACGGTCTGCGGCGTCGGGTCGATGATGTCGAGAAGCCGCTTGTGCGTGCGGATTTCCCACTGGTCGCGCGACTTCTTGTCGATATGCGGCCCGCGCAGGACGGTGAATTTCTCGATCTTGTTCGGCAGGGGAATGGGCCCGCGCACTTGGGCGCCGGTCCGTTTGGCCGTGTTCACGATCTCCTGCGTGCTGGCATCCAGAACGC
>JBNGDJ010000167.1:0-3533 GCA_049974825.1 Halothiobacillaceae bacterium
CCGGCCTTCCCGATAAGTTCCTGCCGTTGCGGCATCCGCGTGCCTGTCCCGGACTGGTGTTCTGAAGGCAAATGGTTCAGCGGCCGATGCGGCCGATCGCCTCCATAAAGGCGGCCTGGTCGGGTTCCCGGCCTTCTCGCTGCGCCTGCCACATGATCTCGCCGAGCTGCTCCATGATGACGTGTTCGGCGTCCATTACGTCCTGAAAATGATCGCAGAGCCGCTTGTATTCACCGCCGATGCCCTCGGGGCGGCCGGCAAGCACCATCTCGCGCACCGCCACATGCATGCTCAGGTGGAGAAAAGGATTGGTTTCGCCATCCTCGGGCAGCCAGTCCCGGCCGAGGGCCCGCTCGCCGCTGTCGAGCAGGGCGTGATATTCCGGGTGCATGGCCACCACATCCACGATGATGGTCTCCAGCGGGTCCAGGGGGCGTCCACTGCGGCCTTTCTCCCAGGCGTCGATGAATCGCTGTCTGAGGGCATTGCGGTCATTGCCGTACATCGCAGTCAGTCTCCGGTGCGCTTTCGGTAAATCTTCCTATGATCTCGGGGCTGCATTCGGCGGTCTTGTGTCGATAGTCGCAAAGATCGCAGACGATGCATTCGCCGCATTTGGGCTTGCGCGCGGTGCAGACGTAGCGCCCGTGCAGGATCAGCCAGTGATGAGCGTCGAGCAGGTAGGGCGCGGGCACGTTGCGCAACAGTTTCTTCTCGACCTCCAGCACGGTTTTGCCGGGGGCCAGGCCGGTGCGGTTGCTCAAGCGGAATATATGCGTGTCCACGGCCATGGCCGGTTGTCGAAACACGGTGTTGAGGATCACGTTGGCTGTCTTGCGCCCCACGCCGGGCAGGGCCTGAAGGTCTGCGAGGTTGTCGGGCACCTGCCCGCCGTGCCGCTCGATCAGCAGCTGACAGGTCTTGATGACATTGGCTGCCTTGGATCGAAACAGACCGATGGTCTTGATGTATTCGCAGAGCGTCTCTTCGCCCAGTTCAAGTATGGCTTCGGGGGTACTGGCGACCGGGTAAAGCTTGCGCGTGGCGAGGTTGACCGACTTGTCCGTTGCCTGTGCCGAGAGAATCACCGCAATCAACAGTTCGAAAGGTGTTCGGTATTCCAGTTCCGTGGTCGGCTCGGGATTGGCGTAGTGGAAGCGGCGAAACATTTCCGCGCGAGTATGTCGGTTCATCGGAATGTCTGGGATGGGAATGCCGGCATCTTGGGGATTGCCGGACGGGCAGTCAACGGCCGAGGGACGATCGGGTCGACATCCCGTTTTTTTGCAGGGTCTTGCTGGGGATTGGACGGCACCGAGACAGGCGGCCAGCCACAAGTCGCTGGAGTCGGCTGTGGTATATTCGCGCACCGATCGGATGGGCGCTGCCGGGCGGTGAGCGAGGCGCGAGCACGCGCGCTGCCGGTGGCATCCGTGCCGATCGTGGTTCTCGCGCGCCCGCAAGCGGGCTTTGCGCGCCATGTACATGCATGCCGGTCACGGTTTCTGCCGTCAGGCTCCGTGGCTGGCCAGAGGGGCCTTGGGTCGTGTCGAAACGCTGGTTGGGTGTGGCAGGTGCCGTCTGGGGCCTGCTCGGCATCTTCTTGCTGGTTGGCTGGGCGGTGTTCCGGCTGTCTCAGAATGCCTGGCTGTCGCTGCAGATGGCCTGGACGCCGATGCAGTGGGCGTTTTTCATCGGGTGGCTGGTATTCATGGTGTACGGTGAGGGCTACCGGGGGTTCCAAAAGGGCTTTTCCCCGAGAGTGGTTGCCCGGGCCGTGCATCTGGCGCGCAATCCGGTCTGGTGGCACGTGCTGCTGGCGCCGGCCTACTGTATGGGGTTTGTGCATGCGACGCGCCGCCGCAGGATGGTGTCCATCCTGGTGACCAGTGGCATCGTGGTACTGGTACTGCTAGTCAGCCAGCTGCCGCAGCCCTGGCACGGGATCGTCGATTTTGGCGTGGTCGCGGGCCTGGTCTACGGGCTGTTCTTTATCGCTTGGTATGCCCTGCGGCATTTGGCGGGCCGACACATCGATCACCCGGTGGACGTGCCGGTCAGTCACTGACCGCCGGTCGAGTTTTCGGTGCCCGGGTGTCCGGCTCGGCGATTCTGCCTTTCACCTGCTTGTGAGGCATCTTCCGGATGCAGGTGGACCTTGCTCATCGAGTCATCGCGGCATGCCTTCATGCGTTCTTGCCAGGCGCGCCCGGCTGCCGATTGAAGTTTCAGGCGAGGGGGCTGGTTGTCTCGCCGGACGGCAATCAGGATTTCGGCCAGGCTAATGTCGGAGCATGGGCGTGCGGGCAGCCAGCCGGCAGGACTGCCCTGTATCGGGCGCACCAGCGCGTTGCCCTGAAGGTCCCGCAGACCCACGCGGATTACCTTGGCGCCCAGACCGACGCATCGAGCCAGCGTGTTTTCGTCCGGCGGTGGCTCCCCGGCTTGAAAGCGCCGGCAGATTTCATTCATCAGCTCAATGGCCAGGGCCTCGCGTTCGGACCCGCTCAGGTCCATCAGGTTGCCGCCGGGGGCCAGGGCGTCGATGTTCTGCCAGGCATAGGTGACCAGGCTGCCGAGCAGAACGATCATCCAAGCGATCTGCAGCCAGATCATGAACAGCACCAGGGAGGCGAAGGCCGAGTAGATCGCGCTGTAATTGGCCGATCCGCTTACCAGGGCGGCAAAACCCCAGCCAACGAGATGCCAGAGCAGGCCGGCCACCACGGCCCCGACGACCGCCGCACCGACATGCACCCGCGCATTGGGAATGAACACGTAGATGAAGCCAAGTGCGGCGATAATCATCAACATGGGCGCGAGCGAGGTCAGCCAGGCGATTACCTGTCCAAATGGCGCGATCTGGCGCAGGTCCTGAATCAGCGGGGTGGTCAGGAAGGTGGTAGCCAGCGCGCCGGCTGCAAAAAGCAGCACTGGCCCGACCAGAAGCACTGACAGGTAGCTGGCAAAACGGACCGGCGTGGAACGATCTTCCTCGACATGCCAAATGAGATTGAACACCCGCTCGATCTTCCGAACGAGATTGAACACGGTGTAGAAGAGCACGGCGATCCCAACGGCCCCCAGGACCCCCACACTGATGCCGTCCACGAAGTTCGTGATCATCGCCGTCACTTCCGGTCCCTTCTCGCCCAGTGGTTCGAGCAGGGTTTCCAGTGTCGGCTCGATCATGTTGTGGGCGCCGAAAGCCTTGAGTACCGAGAAAGTCACGGCGAGCAACGGCACCAGGGACAGCAGCGTGATGTAGGCCAGGCTCATGGCGTGCAGCTGCAGCATGCCGCCGCCCAGTTCGCTGCCCGTCCACAGCCCGATTCGGGCAATGCGCCGGAACGCCCGGGCGAGTGGCCCCTCCGGGCTCGGCTCCTGCCAGATCCTGTCATGCAGTGACTGGGCGCGGGCTTTGAGCGACTTCATCGCGTCGACTCCGTGGACGGGTTGGGGGCATGGCAAACCGATCCGCTTGACGGATGCGGACGCGGCGGGTGATATCGTGAAACAATAACAGAGTTCGG
>JBNGDJ010000168.1:0-3496 GCA_049974825.1 Halothiobacillaceae bacterium
CCAGGGCTGCGCCTGCGCTTCGCTTGGCTGGCCCTGGGCTATGGCATTTGGCCTCCTTGAGGCCGGCGACGTGATCCAATGAAACCTGGCTTCCACTGAAAACAGCGAGGACCCTTTTTTATACCCTGCGCCCTCGCTTTTTAAACGATTGAAAGGCGGCCTGCTCGCGGGCGGCGGGAAAGGGTCCACGCTTGCATTTCGTCCCCTGCGCAGTCCCTGCACGGGACGGATTGAACAAACCTCAAAAACGCGAAACTCCCATGAAAACACATCTCCTTCTCGCACTCGGGGCGACCGCCCTGACCCTCACCGCCACGGCGCAAGTGAGCATCACGGGCACCGGCACCCCCTACATCCAGGACTTCAGCAGTCTGAGCACGGACACCAATGTGGCCCAGGCATGGGCGGACAACAGCACGCTTCCCGGCTGGTATCTGCTTGGATCGAATTCGGGCACGCCGGCCGATTACACGCCGCAGTGGGAAAGTGGCATCAACGCCAGCGTCTTTTACCATGCCCGCAACACGACCGACACGGAGACCAGCTTCATCGGGGCGCGCACGGGCAGCGGGATCGGCAACGCCTCCTACGGCCTGCGCATGGTCAACAATACCGGCGCCACCCTCACTTCGTTTGACCTGACCTTCACCGCCTCGCAATTCTACAAGACCGGCGTAGCCCAGCAGATGCGCGTCTATTATTCGACCAATGCGACCTCGCTGGCCACCGGCACGTGGAGCGAAATTACCGAGGCGGCCTACATCGCCCCCTACACGACCGGCAACGCGACCGTGTCCGCTGCGGAGGAGCTCGCGGCGCGTGAGATCATCAGCATCAGCGGCGCTGTGGCCGCCATCGCGCCCGCCGGCGATATCTGGATCAAGTGGGTTTCCTACCGGGATCAGCCCGGCGGGGGCTACACGGCCGGCTCGGCCGTTCTGGCCGTCACGAATGTCTCCGTGACCTTCTCGGATGCTCCCATTCTGGCTTCCACCGAGGACTTCACCAGCCTGAGCACCGTCACGGGGGCCTCAACTCCCTGGACCGACGACTCGACGATCCCCGGTTGGTACCTGTACAGCTCGGTCGCGGCGGCCGCCCCCACGGCCTACGTTCCGCAGTGGGAGACCGGCGTCAGCGCGACCGGTTTCTACCACAACCGCAACACCACGGAATCGGAGCCGCGCAAAAGCTTCCTGAGCGCCCGTACTGGAACTGCGGTCGGCGATGCCAGCTACGGGGTGCGGATTGCCAACACCAGCGGATCCCCCCTGATCTCGGTCGACATCAGCTACCTTGCCTCGCAGTTCTACAAGACGACCGTCGCCCAGCAGATGCGGGTCTACGTGTCCTCCGACGCGACCTCCCTCGCCAGCGGCACATGGACGGAAGTCCCGGCCCTGCTTTACACCGCCCCCCATGTTGGGACCGCCAACGGAAACGTTACCGGGGCGGAGGAATTGTCGGCGCGGTCACTGCGTTCGGCGACGGGCGTTACCATCAACAGCCCGGCCGGCGGCAACCTCTGGATCAAGTGGGTCTCCTACCGGGATGAGCCGGGCGGCGCCTATTCGGCCGCCTCCGCGGTCCTCGCAATTTCGGATGTATCCGTCACCGCCTACGGAACCAGCGGGACTCCGGTGTTTGTCGAGGTCTACCTCGAGACCAGCACCGATCTGCAGAATTGGGTGCCCGCCGATGAGGGCCTGTACGATGTCTCAGGCACCCCGCGCTTCTTCCGCGCACAGGTTGTCCCCCAGTAAGATTGTATTCAAAGTTTAAACACATCCCCCATGATCAAGCATAAATGTATCCTGCGGACCGTTCTGGCCGCGCTGTCGGTGCTTTCCCTCAACCCAGCGGCCATGGCCGCGGGCACCGGGGCGCCTGAAATCGACGAGGGGCTGGTCACCACCACCCTGCATGTGGCCGCCTTCGGGGGAAGCGACGCCAATCCGGGGACGGAGGGCTCGCCGCTGGCCACGCTGGCGGAGGCCTTCGCGCGCTACAGTGCCGGCAGCGGCGGCTACCGGATCATCCTGCTGCCGGGCACCCACCGCCCCGGCACCGTGGGCACCGAGCCGGCTCTCAGCCTTCCGGGGACAATCCCGGCAAACCGGCCCCTCATCCTTGAGGGGTCGGGCTGGTCCCCCGGAACCCACACGGGCGATGTCGTCATCAGCGGCTCCGAGGACTGGTCCGGCGGGTGGACCAACGCCGGCACGGAGAACGGCCGCACGGCATGGGAAAAGGCGTGGCCCTACGATTGGGGGCTATCGACCAACATCTTCGCGCCGGACATCACGCCGCCTGATGTCGTCCGCACCTACCATCTCGTCCATGTCGGCGGGGTCACCTATTACGAGGTCCTTGACGCCGGCGACCCGACCATCGCCAACCTGTCCGCCTCCGAGGGCTATTTCCATGTTGATGAAGCGGCGGACCTTATCCGGGTCGTGCCGCCAGTCAGTATTGCCGATTTGAACACAAAACTGGTCGAGGTGAGCACCCGTCGCACGCTGCTGCGCTATTTCCGGCCGCAGGCGGAGACTTCCCCCACCCCGCTGGTCGTGCGCAACCTCGTCTTCCGGCATGCCGCCCCCGGCCTTGCCGGGGCCGCCTTCCGCGCCCAAAACCACAACGGTTTCATCCTCGAGGACTGCCATTTCGCGGACAACAAGAACGGCGGCCTCGCCCTTGAGGGCAACAGCGCCACGACCTTCACCGTGCGCCGCTGCACGATCGCCGGCAACGGCGCCACCGGGGCCGGATTCCGGGCCGCCAACGCGCTGGTCACCGACTCCCGCTTCGAGGGAAACAGCCGCCAGGCCGATGTCGCCGAATTCTACGGCTGGGATTACGGCGGGTTCAAGATCGGCGAGAGCAGCAATGTCAGCTTCACCCATCTGTTCGTGAAAAACAACTACGGGGTCGGCATGTGGATCGACACCGGCAACGCCGGCATCCTCGTTGAGAATTGCTACAGCAAGGACAACACCACCACCGGCATCTTCATCGAGAACAACAACGCCAACACCGTTCCCGGTCTCGGGTCGGCCACGACCGTCGAGGTCCGTAATTCGACCTTCGCCTACAACATCCAGACCAGCCCGGCCAACCCGGTGGTCGGCCGCGGCATCTATATCACCGAGTCGGAGAATGTCGTCATCGACGGCTGCCTCGTCTACGGCAACCAGACCCAGCTGCGCATCGGCGACGGGCCCCTCCGCGGACCGGTCGGCAACGTCGAGATCAGCAACTCCAGCCTGGTCTGCCTCGACGCCGGCCAGACGCTTATCGACGCCGCCGGCGCCACCAGCTGGTCACAGTTTATCAGCACCTATTCGCCGGCAAGCGACGGCAACAACTGGTACACGCCCGCCTCCACCATCGCCTTCCCGGACGCCTCCCGCGCCATCACCCTCAACCTGGCCGGCTGGAAATCCCTGGTCGGCGCCGAGGCGCATTCCTCATGGGGCACCGGCCTCCTTGATGT
>JBNGDJ010000169.1:0-3492 GCA_049974825.1 Halothiobacillaceae bacterium
TTGAATGCGATCGCCAGCATGGTCATTTCCTGTAGGTGATCTCGGTGATGCGGGGCTCGTTGAACAGGCCGGCGGAGGCGGCCTGTTCGACAAGCTTGGGCATGGCCTGTTCGAGATCGCCCAGCGTGGGAAGCTCGTAGGAGTCGGGCCGTGTCACCCGGGCAGCCTTGCACTCCAGATCGCAGGCGGTACGCAGACGTAGCCCCGTCTCGAGGAAGCGGCGAATCTTGAACAGGGCAAGTCCGATCAGCAGGTTCTCGGCCGCCTCCCCCAGCCCGAAGGCGCGAATCTGGGCCAGATCGAGGTTGAAGTAGGCAGTGATCGCAGAGGCGACATACTCGTCCCGCGCATAGGGGACATTGCCAAAGCCCTTTGACGTGTCGCCCTTGGGATCGACGGTGTCGACCTTGACGCCCCCGCTGGGTGCGACCTTGACACCTTCCGCCTCGATAAAGCCCGACAGAGCGCGGGGAAGGCGCAGGCGACCACCCGCAAGTTCCTTCTTGGCCAGGAACACCCCGTGCAACGCCGCGTTAGTGTCCACGCGAACCAGCGTCGCGGCCAGCTTGCGCAAGTCCACCCGGCCCTGCTCCTGGTCCGCCAACTCGGACTTGAGCATGTCGAGAACCGTGGTGTCCTTGCCCTTGAGGATGTAGGGCGAGTTCAACCGGTGCGATTCGAGCACTGAACTGGTCAGGACCTCGCCCTTGTCATTCAGGACCCGCACGAACGGCAGGCCCCGGAGGACATCGACCCAGTCATCTTCGAGATCATTCCAGCACACCACTTCCAGACGATTGGCCATACTCTGCGCGGACTCGACTAGCAGCATCTGGCCATCGCCGTCGGGTGCGGTGTACTCGGCTGCACCAAGGTCTGGGAAACCGGTGGGCTGGAAGCGCGTGCCCTGGATCGGCTCGAGATCCGCTTCGATCAGTAAACGGGGGCTCTGGCTCAGGTCGTGGAAATTCAAAGACATCGGATGGACTCCTTTCAGCTTGCTTGTTGGTCTTCCTGCTCCCGCTTGCGAGGCAACAGGCGTTGGAGATCGTGATCGGAAATCGGCACCATCAATGCGGCCAACAACCGTCGGCCGTCGTGAATGCCGGGTGCCGGGGCAAGTGTTTCGGACGCGAGACCAGCAATCCGCAAGGCACGCATGGCCCGGGACATCACCGAATGCACCTGACCGGCTGCCAGCCGCCGCACCATATCGGCCGGGATCGGCAACTGCTGGTCCGCAGGCAGGAGCCCCGCCCGACGCAGCTGCCCGTCGGTGGCAAAAAACGGCTTGAGCAATCGATAGGCGGCGGGCAGCGGTAACGGCGGCAGATCGTCCCCGACCCGACCGGAGGGGATACGCGTCAACATCAGACCGGGAAGAAGTTCTGCCAACTCAGTCGCATCCACTTCCCCCGCCAGCCAGGCGGCCACCTGGGCGAGCGAGGCGGTTCGCGAGGGCACCAGCGGCTTGTCGTCCAGCTCCATGCGCTCGCCCTCCAGCAAACGCCGTTGCAGCGTGGCGATCAGATTGGACTCCGCGTCTCCCGACCCCCAGGTGACCTGGTGAGCAGCCTGCTCATCCCATCGCGGGTATCGATCCCACCGCTCCGGGGCTAGGTGCAGCCGCATCGGGTAGACCCAATCACCGCCTTGTCGCCCGTGTATCCCGGCCAGTGCCGCGGCGAGCGCGAATTCGGTCCCACCTCCGGGCTCGGCCTGGGTGATCCAGCGGGAAGACAACGAGGGAATCGGTGGACAGTTCTCTCTAGCCTTGGGACTGCGCGCCAAATGCCGGTCGATCTCCCCCAGCTGGATCAGAAGCTTGCGCGTGGAAGCCGCCGCATCCCGGTGATCAAGGGCCAGGCGAAAAATGGCCGTCTCCAGGTTGCGCAACAGGGAAAGCAGGCGATGGCTGCCTTCCTTGCGGGCAAACCGTCGAAAGCGTGACAACCACGCGCCCTGCTCGAGTTCATCGATCAGGTCGGCAGCCGGGTTCCGGGTGACATCGACCCGATTCAGGGGCGTGGCAAAGTACGCCTTGCCCGAACGCATGAGAAAGGCGTAGCGCTGGAAGGCACTGATCCCCCGATCGACGCCCAACCCGGCAACGGCGCGCGCAAAATCCAGTCCGTCCCGGACCGGACGCCGCCCCAATGTGACCCGACCTTCCGCGAGCAGGGCCTCCAGCTCCCGGGGACTGGTCGGCGAAGACCACAGAGGCATCCAGATTTCGGCCCTGGCATTGTCTTCGTCGCCCAGTGCCGTGACTCCCGAGCCGCCTGCCGTCACGCGGACCGTGAAGGGATAACTCAAAGCACCCGATTCGTCGCTCGCAAGCCGCCGGGTGGCGGAGGCGGCAAACAGCACAGCCCCCTCCAGCATGAAGACGAAGTCCCAGGGATTGACCAGCGATTTCGCCTCGAAGCCCGATGTCTGATTGACGCCACCAGCATCAGCGGGAGCAAATTGCCCCACCGCTGCAGATCCGACACCGGCTATGGTGTCCCCCAACAGTGACTCTTGCAGCAAGGACTCGCATTCTTCACTTGGTTGTCCGGTATTCGCTTGGAACAATGTCATCAACCGCTGCATGAAATTGTTTGTAAAATCGAGACGACCGTCATTGCCCCCGGTGCCGAGGAGCGGCGGATACTTGGGGTTTTCCTCGGTCAACAGGACCGAAGCATCCAGCCACGCAAGCGCCCGATCATCCAGTTCGGCTCGAAGGGAATTGAGAAGCTCTCGCTTTGCTTCCTCTTCCGGTTTCGCTTGCAGACCAAGCCGGTCGAGATTCGTCCGCGCGACCTCAATTGCATCTCGAAGTGCGTTCAGGCGTGCTGCATCCCCTTTCTCGATCGGCTCAATACCGGATTTGTTATCCTTGGGGTAGAACCCGCTCCCGCCGTTCCACGGCGCGATAATCGGCGTCGGCTCGTATTGCTCCAGAAAAAAACGATTCAGCCCATCCTCGTCCAGTTGGCTTTCAAGCACGAACTGCTCGTTGGCCCAGTAACCTCGGGCATCGGGATCGGCCTGTTCCGCCACCAGCCGCAGTACCCCCAGCGCCTTCAGATACGACGCGAGCGGCACTGGGGTGCAGCCGGCGAGCACGACTCGATGGGTCATTGCTGTCCTCCTTGTTCTTCACGCGCGCTGGCCCGCCAGTCGGCGATGCGTAACAGCGCCTCCAGCCAGGCCAGCCGGAAGGGACCGTATTCCTCCATCAGACGCTGCGTGCGCTCGGTCCAGGACGGCCCCTGTGGCCCGCTTCCCATGCGCATCAGGTCGAGATGCAGGGTCGTTTCGGGAAAGGTTTCCCCACCAAGATCTACACCGGGCAACCGGTCGCCATCCCAGATCCCCCGGGCATACGGTTTCCCCGACTCCGGCGGCTCGTTTTCTTCTGGCAGGGCACGCAATCCCATGCGCACTCGTCCGTGGTGGGCGGCGATCAGGTAGGCAATCAGGTCGTGATCGTCTGTCTGCTCG
>JBNGDJ010000170.1:0-3470 GCA_049974825.1 Halothiobacillaceae bacterium
CTGCCGGCGGCAGAGGCTGCGTTGATGCCGCTTGTGCCTGCTGATGTCTCGGGTGTATCTTGCGATGACTGAAAGGCACGACCGGGCCGTTGAAGCGCCCGCCACAACCCTGCCATCTGCCGAGGACAAGGACGCACGACCACGGAGGGAGCTGCAGACATGCCTTCACACCCGCATCATCTCGCGGTCACCTTCAGCCATCGTGGCGTACTCACCATCGGGGCCCTGATGCTGCTGTTTGGCGGCCTGCTCAGCTGGTTCGTCCTGCAGCACGAAATCCGACTGCACTGTGATCGACAGAGCGGCGAATGCATCCACGAAACCCGCAACGCCTACCCCTTTGCCACCACCATTCGCGAATTCCCGGTCAACGCGATCGAAGGAGCGCGCATTGTGCACAGCACCAGCACTTCCTCCGGCAGCAGCTCGACAACCTACCGAGCGCAGCTGTTGACGGCCACGGGCCAGTTTGAGCTGTCTGCCTACGGCTCCTCGGGCCGGGCCGAACATCAGGCGCTGGTCGATTCCGTCACGGGCTTTCTCGATTCAGATCAGCCGGCGCTGACCCTGGCCCACCGCCCCGGCTGGCTGCTGACGGGCATTCTGGGGCTCTTCCCGCTGGTGGGCCTGCTGATGGTGATGGGCCTGCGCACCCTGGCGGATGCCCGAATTGACACGGGCAGCGGGCTGCTGGTGCTGCGCCGACGTCGCTGGTGGCAGTCCGGGGGACAGGTGCAGCGCATCCCGCTGGCACAAATCAGCAATATCCGGGTCGAGTCCACCCGCTCGGGCGGCTCCGGAAGACGTACCACGCACCGGGTGGTCATTGATCTGTCGGACGGCTCCGAACATCCACTTTTCGGCTTCTCAAGCAGCGGCCAGGGCGCTTTCCGAAGAGAAGCCCAGTTGCGGGAACTGCTGCTCCGCGCAGGTGTGCGCCTGAACAGCCAGGCGGATCTTTCGGGCGGTCAGGCCTGACCTCAGAGACCCGCAGCCCGTGCTGGTCGCAGAGGGCTCGCGACACCCTGTCACCAGGGCCGTATGGCCGGCGCACCTCCCCAAAGTTTTCGATATTCGCCCATGGGGTCATACATGCCCGCCTGTCGCTGCGGGTCGAATCGTCGCTGACCCCGCGGGTCGGTGCCCCGTCCGGCAAGATAAAGCCAGTTTCCCTGGTTGCTGTACACGTCGTAGTCGATCAGACAGGCCTCAAACCAGGCGGCACCGGCACGCCAGTCGCAGCCAAGATCATTGACGAGATAACTGGCCACATTCTGCCGCATGCGGTTCGAGAGAAAACCGGTCACATGCAGTTCGCGCATGCCGGCATCCACGAACGGCTCACCGGTGGCCCCGGCACACCAGCGGCGAAAGGCCGCCGGATCGTGCGCCGGCTCGGGCCTTTCCGACAACCCGCGCGCCTGATACAGTCGCCGACCATGCTGCCGGTGAAGAAACCTGAAATAGTCCCGCCACAGCAGTTCGAAGCGGATCCATGTACTCCCCTCGCTCACGCCCTGACGATCTTCGTGCAGGCACAACGCCTCATGCACCTGTACCGGCGAGAGCGCGCCCAGCGCCAGGAACACCGAAAGGCGAGTCGAGTAGTTCTTGCCCATCAGACCGTTGCGTGTCTGCTTGTAGCGTGCCGGCCGGTCACTAGCCAGGTAGCGATTCAGGTGTTCTCGGCCAGAGATGGTTCCGGTCGGCGGCACCGGCGGCAGATCTCCCGGCGCGACCGCACGACAAGCGAACGGCCGGACAAATTGTGCCCAGGCCGGCGGCAGCGGTGGAAGACAACGCTGCGCCTGGACGGCAGAGCGAACCGGCAGCCCGCACTTCTCCACCGCCCGTCGGAATGCGCTGAATACGTCAGGCAATGCCGGGATGGCAAAGGGCAGGTGCTCCGGCATCAGCAGGGTCGACTGCCAGTGCAACGCCAGCGGCACACCCGCGGCGACGAGCGCGGCATCGACCGCCTCTTCCTCGGGCGCCGCAATTCGTTCGGCCACCAGGCGCGTGGCGTTCAACGCGCTCACCAGCCGGGGCAGGACTGCTTCCGGCTTGCCCTGGAGCTCGATCAGGCGGCTGCCGCGCGCCCTCAGTTCCTGGTCCAGTTCATCCAGCGCACGCCGCAGGGCAATCTGACGATGCGACCGGCGTCGGGCAAAACCCCAGGGGGTTGTCTCATCCTGACGCGGGTCATGCAGGTACAGCGGCAGCAAGGCAGTGGCATCCCGCGCGGCTTCGTTCAGTGCGGGGTTGTCATCAACTCGCAGGTCATTGCGAAACCAGTGGATGTTCAGGGTCACGGGCTTAAATCCCTTTGATCGAGCACCGCCCGGGCCAGCAGGCGACCACTGTGCCAGGCCCCTTCGACCGATCCGTCAACCAGCCAGTCTCCGCATAGACCGATGCCGGAGTCGAGCAGGAAGCCCGGGGAGTTCGGATCAAGCGGGTGACCGTAGCGCCAGCGGTGGGCCCGGGAAAAGGCCGGACCTGGACTGCCAACCTGGGCGAAAGCGGCTTCCAGCGCCGCAGATACCCAGCCAGGCCGGCGGTACAGTGTCTGCCGGCTCCACTCCCGACGGGCATGCAGCACCCAGCCGGGACTGTCCCGACGGCCCGGACGGCTGTCGTTGCGCACGGCAAGCTCGATCGGTCCGTTATCGAAGCGCAGCACATCAAAGGATGAACACACCCCCGAAAGCGCAGTGCCGCCGACTCGAAGCACAGTCCAGCGTGGGTCACAGGGCACGCGCCGAAGATAGTCCGAGACAGAAGGCAGGATATCGACAAGCAATTCGGCGGCCTGTACAGGCACCAAGGCCACCACCACGACATCGAAGGGGCCTTCGGTGGCATCCGATCTGCCGACCCACCATCCTCCATCCGAACCGCGCGCAATTGTCCCGATCCGCCAATCGCTGCAAAGCGGCAGGTCAGCGATCAGTGCCCGCGCAGGTGCCGACATGCCAGGGAGTCCAACCCAGGCGGGTTGATGACCCGGCAACGGGGATGAGCGCAGGCAACCATTGTCCGAGCCACCGGAATCGGACACCTCGCCGGCTTGATCGACCCGACCGACTCGGGGACGCCATGGTGCCATCAGACCATCGTCAGCCCAGCGGCCTGCCTGCTCGGCGAATGCGCCCTGCCCAAACACCAGACCCACCGCTCCATGGTCCATCTGCCAGGCACCCCCGGAAGCATCCCGCCCGCGACGGGTCGCCATGCGCCCGCCCGCACCGCGGCTCTTGTCGAAAAGCTGAACCCTGCAGCCGGCCTCGGCCAAATGAGCCGCGCAGCTGGCACCGGCCATGCCCGCGCCAATCACGGCAATCGACAATGTTTCCAAGATCAATGCACTCCGTTTGTTTAGGGAATCTCTGCACGAATGCTTCAGATTCCCGATTGGGGCATGGATGCCCCAAATTCGTCCCTGGTCTACACCCCTTGCCGCCATCCAT
>JBNGDJ010000171.1:0-3462 GCA_049974825.1 Halothiobacillaceae bacterium
GGCCGAGCATGTATCGGCCCGGGCGTGTCTGAACGCGTAGCTGGCGTTAGCCCACGGAGCCATGGATGGCTTCGTGCAGAGTTTCCTCAGCGTGCGTCGGCCACCCTGCACCCTTCGCAGGAAAATTCCCGACCGGGGTGCGGATGCCCCGACGCTCAAAGGCGCAAGCCATTGAATTGCGGAGCATGGCCCGGGCGTGAACGCGGGCAAAGCCTGCTGACGCGTTTAGCTGGCGTTAGCCCACAAATCCATGGATGGATTTGTGCAGAGTTTCCCTAGGCAGTCCCGCCATCCTGGTTCAGGCGCACCAGTTCGTCCACGTCAAGAATCAGCGCCACGCGCCCATCGCCCATGATCGTGGCACCGGATACGCCACGCACCTTGCGGTAGTTCTCCTCAAGGCTCTTGATCACGACCTGGTGCTGGGCCACCAGCTCATCCACGAGAACCGCGGCACGTCCCTCGGTGGACTCGACGATCACGACGATCCCCTCACGCGGATCGGTGTACCGCGCATCCACGTGGAAGACCTCGTGCAGCGCAACCAGCGGCAGGTATTCGCCGCGGACGTGCACGACACGCCCCTTGCCGGTGACGGTCTTGAGTTGATCTTCTTGAGGTTGCAGTGACTCGAGAATGGCCGTCAGCGGGACGATGAAAATCTCCTCGCCGACCCGGATCGACATGCCGTCGAGAATGGCGAGTGTCAGCGGCAGGCGGATAAGAATGCGCGTGCCCTGTCCCTGCTGGGATTCAATCTCGATGCGCCCGTTCATGGATTCGATGTTCCGGCGCACCACGTCCATGCCGACGCCACGCCCGGAAATATCGGTGACTTTCTCGGCCGTGGAAACGCCCGCCATGAAAATCAGCTGCCACACTTCCTTGTCGGGTGCGTTCTCGGAAATCGGCATACCCCGCTCTGCCGCCTTGGCCAGCAGCTTTTCACGGCTGAGACCGGCACCATCGTCGGCAATCTCGATCACGATATTGCCGCCCTGGTGACTGGCGCGCAGGATGATCTCGCCCTTTTCCGGCTTGCCGGCGGCCACGCGCTTCTCGGGCGGCTCGATGCCATGGTCGATACTGTTGCGGACCAGGTGGTTCAGCGGGTCGGCCAGTTTCTCGATAAGGCCCTTGTCCAGCTCGGTATCCTCGCCAACCAGCTTGAGCTCGACCTTCTTGTTCAGCGAGTTTGCCGTGTCACGGACCACGCGCGGGAATCGGCTGAAAACAAAACTGATCGGCATCATCCGGATCGACATCACCGCCTGCTGGAGGTCGCGGGAGTTGCGCTCCAGGTTCGACAAGCCGTCAAAGATGCGCTCGTGGGCGACCGGATCAAGATCACTGGCCGATTCGGCCAGCATGGCGTGGGTAATCACCAGCTCCCCGACCAGGTTGATCAGGGAGTCCACCTTTTCCACGCTGACGCGGATGGAGGAGTCAGAAGCTGCACTCTTGCGGGTGGGTGCCGCCTTGCGCTCGGATGCCGGCGGTTTCCTTTCGCTTTTGGAACCGCCGGAGGTACCGGAACCCGGCCGACCGGGTGCGCCCTGAAAAAAGCCGTAGCCCTGGGCCTTCTCCGCCTCGGCCGCTTCGGCTACCGCCTTGACCTGGTCTGCGCCGGGGGCGTCCTCGAAAAAACCGAAGCCCTCCTCGTCACCACTGCCGTCAACGGGATGAAAACCGGGCGCGTCCTTGAAAAAGCCATAGCCACGACGCGCATCTTCCAGCGCCTCGTGACCCGGTGCGTCTTCGAAAAAGCCGTAGCCGCGCTGCTCATCCAGGGCGTGTTCACTGCCCGGCGCGTCGTCGAAGAAACCAAAGCCCTCGTCTTCCTCTTCCGGCTCGGCCTCCTGCGCGATGTTGACCTGATCGGCATCAAGCACGAAGGCAAAGCTGTCACGAATCACCTCCGCATCCGCCGTGGTCACCAGGCGCAGGCGATGTTCGTTTGAAGACTCGGATTCGAGCACCTCAAGGGTTCCGAGCTCGCGCAGGTCATCATAGAGGGCGGCGCGGGTTTCTTCATCCGGCCCGTCCTCGCCGGACTTGAAGTCGATCAGCCAGCGATAGACGGGGCTTGGAGGAGACTCGGGTTCGGGAGCCCCGGAATTTTGCCCTTCGCCCGATGATGCCGGAGCCGACTGCTCGACCGGCGCCCCTCCGCTGGCTGCCAGCTCTTGCAGGCGCGCACAGACGGCCTGAACCTCCTCGGAGTCGACGGCGCCATCATCTCCCTGATGCGCGGCCAACTGTGACTTGAGTACATCACCGGCCTTGAGAAAGGCATCGATCATCTCGTCCGTCGGCGGAAACTCTTCCTTGCGCAACTTGTCGAGCAGCGTCTCGAGTTCGTGCGTCACATCGGCCATGTCGGTGAAACCGAAGGTTCCCGCCCCACCCTTGATCGAATGGGCGGCCCGGAAGATCGCGTTCAGTTCCTCAAGGTCCGGCTGGTTGACGTCGACATTGAGCAGCAGGCCCTCCATGTTCGCCAGGTGTTCGGCCGCCTCGTCGAAGAACACCTGATAGAACTGGCTCATGTCCATGCTCATCGCAGCACCCCCGGCTGTTTTTGCCCGTTCTCGGTCAACCTACCACCTTCTTCACGACGTCGAGCAGTTTCTGCGGGTCAAAGGGCTTGACCAGCCAGCCCGTCGCACCGGCAGAGCGACCCTGGCTTTTCATGGCCTCGCTGGACTCTGTGGTCAGCATCAGGATCGGGGTGTTGCGATACTGGGGCAGTCCGCGCAGTTGCTTGATTAGCGTCAACCCATCCATCCGGGGCATGTTCTGGTCCGTGAAGATCACGTCGAAACTGCCAGACTTGGCCTTGTCCAGGCCATCCTGGCCATCAACGGCTTCCGAAACCGTGTGTCCGGCGCCCTTCAGCGTGTGTGACACCATCTGTCGAATCGACGCGGAATCATCGACCGTCAAAATCTTCGCCATTTTCCATCTACCTCAAGGACTTTGAAACCGGGCCGGGCAGGGTTTGCGCCTGAATTCCCGACCCCTCTCGAAAAAAAACCGGCCAGCACCCGTCCATGGATCCCGGCAAGGAAGCCAGCATGCAGCCAACGCTCGCGACGTGACGCCTGCGACCGAATGCCCAATAATGCAACAGCGCGGTCAGGAATCACAACCGCCACCTGGGGCCCGCGACGACAATACCCGTGCTTCAACCGCAGCCTCGGAGACGATCAGAACTCTTCCCAGTCATCCTCATCATGCCCCCCACGCTGAGCATGGGTGGTTGAGCCAGAGGACTTGCCCGGTGCCTTGGCAGGCTTGCCCCCGTGGCGGGAACCCGCCTTGCCGGCAGACTTGGCCTGACTGGCCATGGCCTTGGCCACCGCAGGTCGGTTGCTGCCGCCCAGGCGCGGCGCATCGTGCGTGAGCGCCGAGTCATCGACCTTGAAGAAACTCACCGCGCGCGACAGACCCTCGGACTGC
>JBNGDJ010000172.1:0-3433 GCA_049974825.1 Halothiobacillaceae bacterium
AACCAACCGAATGGCAGGAGGGAGAACATCAGGTGAGCGAGATCATGGATTCGGTGCAGACGGTGCCGGTGGTGCTGGTTTTCTCCGGTCACGACCCCTCCGGCGGGGCCGGGGTTCAGGCAGACATCGAGGCGATCGTCAGCCAGGGTTGTCATTGCACTTCGGCGCTCACCGCGCTGACCGTGCAGGATACCCGGGACGTGAAGGGCTTCGTCGAGGTCGACCCTTCGCTTGTGGTGCAGCAGGCGCGGGCCGTGCTCGAGGACATGCCGGTACAGGCCATCAAGATCGGCATGATCGGCAGCGTGGCGGTCGCGGAGGTGATTCATTCCATCCTGCGCGACTATCCCGACATTCCCGTGGTGCTGGATCCGGTCCTGGTGGCCGGCGGCGGGGGATCCCTGGCCGAGGACGATCTGACCGAGGCCATCAAGTCGCTGCTTTTCCCGATGGCCACGCTGGTGACCCCCAATGCACTGGAAACCCGGGCTCTCGTCCCCGGCAACGACAGTGCCGAGGCCCGAGGCATGGCGCTGCTGGAACTGGGTGCGCGCTACGCCCTCGTCAAGGGCGGTGACGAGCGCACGCCCGAGGTCCACAACTACCTGTTCGGCAATCATCGCCTGCTGCAGAAATTCACCTGGCCCCGGCTGCCGCACAGCTATCATGGCTCCGGATGCACTCTGGCCGCGGCGATTGCTGGCCTGCTGGCGCAGGGTGCCGACTTGCCGATGGCGGTCCACCAGGCGCAGGACTATACCCAGGCGGCGCTGGAGGCGGGGGCCCGGCTGGGTTTGGGGCAGCATGTGCCCCACCGGCTGTTCTGGGCGGATGCGGATGATGACGAGGACCCCCTGTCTGAAATCGAGGCGGGCAATGTGTCCATCCACTGAGCCGGACTGTACGATGCAGGCACGGCTTGCGGCCGGGCTGGACGAAATCGAAGCGGCGATGAAGACTGTTGGCTTCTGGTCGAGCGAGCCGCCGGAGCCTGAGGCGCTGGCGAGTATGATGCCCTTCTGTCACGACACGCTGTTCTTTCACGAGTGGCTGCAGTGGGTTTTCCTGCCGAGGATGCGCGCGCTGCTGGAATCAGACGAGCGTCCGCCGATGGTTGCGCACATTCACCCCATGGCCGAACACAGTTTCGCGGAACGGCCCGAGGACACGGCAGGGCTGGAAGCGGCAATCGCGCGGTTCGACGCGCTGGCGGTCGAGTGGCACGAAAGCCGCTGAAACCGCATTACCCGATGCACGAGGAGATCGTCGAGTGAGCAACGAATACGAACACTGGGACCTGCGCACGCGGGCCATTCGGGTCGGTCACCATCGAACCGCAGAGTCCGAGCACGGCGAACCGATCTTCACCACGTCCAGCTTCGTCTTCAACAGCGCCCAGGAGGCCGCCGACCGGTTCTCCGGGGCCCAGCCGGGCAACATCTACGCGCGTTTTACCAATCCCACCACCGCCATCTTCGAAGAGCGCCTGGCTGCCATGGAAGGAGGCGAATCCTGCGTTGCCTTCGGCTCCGGAATGGCGGCGATCCTCGCCACCTTTATGGCCCTGTGCAGCGCGGGGGACCGGGTCGTGGTGGCCCGGCAGGTTTTCGGCACCACCTCGGTGCTGTTCAACAAGTACCTGGCCAAGTTCGGGCTTGAGGTCGAATGGGTTGACCTGACCGATCAGGTCGGCTGGGAGCGCGCTCTGCGGCCCGGAACCCGTCTGGCATTTGTCGAGACGCCGTCCAATCCGCTCACCGAGCTGGTGGATATTCGCTGGCTGGCTGATCGCTGTCACGAGGCGGGGGCTGAACTGGTCGTGGACAACTGTTTCTGCACGCCGGCGTTGCAGCGGCCACTGGCATTGGGTGCGGACCTGGTGATCCACTCGGCCACCAAGTACCTCGATGGGCAGGGACGGGCTGTTGGTGGGGCGGTGGTTGGAGACGCGAAGCGGGTCGGTGAAGAGGTGCGAGGCTTCTTGCGCACGGCTGGCCCGACGCTCAGCCCCTTCAACGCCTGGATTTTCGCCAAGGGGCTTGAAACCCTGGATCTGCGCATGAAGGCTCACTGCGAGAACGCCATGGCGCTTGCCGAGTGGCTTGAATCGCAACTGGCGGTTGAACGGGTCTATTACCCGGGGCTGGCCGCCCATCCCCAGCATGCTCTGGCCGCCGCCCAGCAAGACGGCTTCGGCGGCATCGTCTCCTTCGAGGTTGCCGGGGGGCGCGAGGCTGCCTGGCGGATCATCGACTCGACCAACATGCTGTCGATCACCGCCAACCTCGGGGACGTCAAGACCACCATCACCCATCCAGCCACCACCACGCACGGGCGCTTGAGTGATGAGCAGCGCCGGGAGGCCGGCATCACCGAGGGGCTGGTCCGGATTGCCGTCGGGCTTGAGCATATCGATGACATCCGCGCCGATCTGGCCCGGGGGCTGGGTGCAGGCTGATCCAGCTTCGCCGCGAGAGTGCGCCCCGGGAAAGTCCTTGCAAGTGATTGTTTTATAAATTTCTCGTGGGCAGGTTGGCCGTTTTTCCAAAATGGTCCCGAACCGCGCCCTGCGGCCCGTGTTTCAAGCCATTCGCAGCATCGGTCGGCGGACGTCATTACCCAGGTGAGGTGCTGGGGCATCGCCGCGATGCCCCTGCTGGGCGTCGTATTTCCGTCACCCGGTTTAAAGTTTTTTCCCGACAAGCCGATGATCCGGCATGACGCTTTGCCGCGTACCGGCCGGTCGGTCGATGTTTGCGCCTTCGTGACCCTGTTTTGGAGCAATTCTTGCTTTTCTTGGGACGGGGCGCGTCGCCGGCTGGGTGTCGCGCCCGGGAGCCAATCCAAGAGGAATCATCGTCGTGAAAAAACAAGTATTCGATACCCTGCGCAAAGGCAGTCCGCTAGTCCTTCTGGCTGGCGCGCTTGCGCTTTCGGGTTGCCAGAGCCTGCCGACCGGGAACGCCGCGTCGGCCGAAAGGTCAGCGACCATGGCCCAGGCGGTACAGGTGATCCGTGCCAAGGGGCAGGGCGCCGGGTCCACCGACCCCAACCTCAGCGCGACTCAGCGGCACCTGCTGGGCATGCGGGCTGCGCGGGTGGATGCCTACCGGAACCTGGCCGAGCAGCTGCGCGGCGTGCGCATCAATGGTTCGACCACCATTGGCGACATGGCGGCAGACAGTGATCGCATCCGTGCCCAGGTCGATGCCTTTGTTCGAGGTGCCACCCTGGTCAGCATTGATCGCATTTCCGGGGACATGTTCGAGGCGACTCTGGAACTGCGCCTCGACCAGGCCTTTTATGCCGCCATGCGCGAGCAGGTCGCCACCAGCAGCACTGACGGGGAGCGGCGCACGGCCCCATCTTCCGCCGCCTTTTACTACGCCCCCTGAGGGCAATGCGCGAAACCGGGAGGGGGCTCGTGCCGCCT
>JBNGDJ010000173.1:0-3431 GCA_049974825.1 Halothiobacillaceae bacterium
ATGGCCCGGGCGTGAACGCGAAGCTGGCGTCAGCCCACCGGGCCATGCGTGTCTGAACGCGGGCTCCGCCAGCTGGCGCGTTAAGCTGGCGCAAGCCCACAAATCCATGGATGGATTTGTGCAGAGTTTCCTGAAGTAAGATTGTGCTTCTTTTCGCTTCTTTCACTGGACAGATACGACCTGCCTTATGCCCGAGACCCTGCCGCCCGATTCGGTCGGGCTGGTCACGCCAGAAACCTGGCACTTTGCCGAGCCGTTAGACCTTGACTGCGGTCGGAGCCTGCCGGCTTACGACCTGGTGGTAGAGACCTACGGCCAGCTCAACGAGGACCGCTCCAACGCGGTGCTGATTTGCCATGCGCTCTCGGGCGACCACCATGCCGCGGGCTACCACAGCATGGAAGACCGCAAGCCCGGCTGGTGGGAGTCCACCATCGGGCCCGGAAAGCCGATCGATACCGATCGGTTCTTCGTGGTCAGTCTCAACAACCTGGGGGGCTGCAAGGGGTCAACGGGGCCAAGCAGCATCAACCCCGAAACCGGACAGGCCTACGGGCCCGACTTTCCGATTGTCACCGTGCGTGACTGGGTGAACGCGCAGCACCGGCTGATGCAGCGGATGGGCATTGAACGCTGGGCCGCGGTCATCGGCGGCAGCCTCGGCGGGATGCAGGTCATGCAGTGGAGCATCAGCTACCCGGAGGCTCTGGGGCATGCGGTGGTGATTGCCGCGGCGCCCCGGCTGACGGCGCAGAACATCGGGTTCAACGAGGTGGCGCGCCAGGCGATCATGTCCGACCCGGACTTTCACGAGGGTCGCTACTACGAGCACGGGGTCGTGCCGCGGCGCGGGGTGATGCTCGCTCGGATGCTCGGGCACATCACCTACCTTTCCGATGATGCCATGCGCGCCAAGTTCGGGCGAGAGCTGCGCTCGGGCAAGCTGAGCTTCGGTTTTGACGTGGAGTTCCAGGTCGAAAGCTACCTGCGATACCAGGGCACCAGCTTTGTCGATCGCTTCGATGCAAATACCTATCTGCTCATGACCAAGGCGCTGGACTACTTCGATCCCGCCGGCGAATGCGACGATGACCTCGCCCGGGCATTTGCTCCGGCCAGTGCCCGGTTTCTGGTCATGTCCTTCACGACCGACTGGCGCTTTGCGCCCGAGCGCTCCCGGGAGATCGTGCAGGCCCTGCTGGCGGCCGGCAAGACGGTCAGCTACGCCGAAGTGGAGGCCTCGCAGGGTCACGATGCCTTCCTGTTCCCCATTCCCTACTATCACCGGACGCTGGCCGCCTACCTGGCCAACGTGGCTGACGAGGTGAACGGCTGATGCGTGCGGACCTGGAAATCATCAGCGACTGGATCCGGCCAGGGAGCCGGGTGCTGGACCTGGGCTGCGGCGACGGCACGCTGCTGGCCCACCTGCGGGACACCCGGCAGGTCACCGGCGTGGGCCTGGAGCTGGATGACGGCAACGTGACCGCCTGTGTGGCGCGCCGGATTCCGGTGGTTCAGGAAGACCTGGATGACGGCATCGGGGACTGGTTCCCGGCGGGCAGCTTCGACTATGTCGTCATGAGCCAGACCATCCAGGCGATCCGCCATCCCGAGCACCTGCTGACCGAGATGCTCAGCGTCGGGCGGGAAGGGATTGTCGCCTTCCCGAACATGGGCTACTGGCGCAATCGCCTGCAGCTTGGGGTTGGTGGCTACATGCCGGTTACCAAGACCCTGCCGAACCCCTGGTACAACACGCCGAACATCCACCTGTGCACCCTGCGCGACTTCGAGAACCTTTGCGAAGAGCTGGATTGCGTGGTGCTCGATCGGGCCGTGGTCGACCGGGCACATCGACAGACTCTGCCCATGCGTGTCTTTCCCAACCTGTTCGGTGAGCTGGCCATCTACCGCATCCGCCGGCGCTGACCGCTCTGGCTGGCAGACCGGCAACCTCGGCATTGCCCGGGAATCTGCCCCGCAGGGCCCTTCGCCACGGGGGCGGCCGCTGCGTTATACTCTCGCCCCCGCAAACAACCGGTACCGACGTCATGACCGAAGCAGACCTGCTGACCATCGGCAGCCGCCAGTTCCGTTCCCGCCTGCTGACGGGGACCGGCAAGTTCGAGGATCTTGAACAAACCCGCGAGGCCACCGAGGCTGCCGGCGCCGAGATCGTGACGGTGGCCATCCGCCGCAGCAATATCGGGCAGAATCCGGGCGAGCCCAACCTGCTGGACGTGCTGCCGCCGGATCGCTACACCATCCTGCCCAATACCGCCGGCTGCTATACCGCGGATGATGCCGTGCGCACCTGTAATCTGGCTCGGGAACTTCTGGACGGGCACAACCTGGTCAAGCTCGAGGTGCTCGGCGACGAGAAGACCCTCTATCCCGACGTCGTTTCCACCCTGATCGCGGCCGAGCGACTGGTTTCCGATGGTTTCGAGGTCATGGTCTACACCTCGGACGACCCCATTATCTGCAAGCGGCTCGAGGAAATCGGCTGCGTGGCGGTCATGCCGCTGGCCGCGCCGATCGGATCGGGGCTGGGCATCCAGAACCGCTACAACCTGCTGGAAATCATCGAGAATGCCCGCGTGCCGATTATCGTGGATGCCGGTGTGGGTACCGCCTCGGACGCTTCCATCGCCATGGAGCTTGGCTGTGACGGCGTGCTGATGAATACCGCCATCGCCCATGCGAAAAAGCCGGTACTGATGGCCTCGGCCATGAAAAAGGCCATCGAGGCCGGCCGCGAAGCCTTCCTGGCCGGTCGCATGCCGCGCAAGCGCTATGCCTCGGCGTCTTCGCCGGTTGACGGCCTGTTCTTCTGATGAGCCAGTCGCGGCAGGAGGATTCAGGCGCCCCGGCCGAGCGACACCGGCCCATCCGCAGCTTCGTGCGGCGGGAGGGCCGCCTGACGGCCAGTCAGAAGCGGGCGCTGGACGAACTCTGGCCACGCTTTGGTGTGATCCCCGAGGGCGTTATCAAGCCGGCGCAACTTTTCGGCCGCGAGGCGCCGCTGACGCTCGAGATTGGTTTCGGAAACGGCGCCTCCCTTGCGCAGATGGCCGAGGCTGAGCCGGACCGGGACTTTCTCGGCATCGAAGTCCATCGTCCCGGTGTCGGCCATCTGCTGCTGGAAATCGAGAAGCGCGGACTTGGCAACCTGCGCGTACTGTGTGCCGATGCCGCCCAGGTTTTGGAGCAGAATCTTGCACCGGACGCCCTGGATCGGCTGCTCCTGTATTTTCCCGACCCCTGGCACAAGAAGCGCCACCACAAGCGGCGCATCGTCCAGCCCGCCTTTGCTCAGTTGGTTGCGGAGCGTCTGCGCCCCGGCGGGGTCTGGCACCTGGCCACTGACTGGACCGACTATGCCGAGCACATGCTGGCGGTTCTTGAAGACTGTCCCGCCTTCGAGA
>JBNGDJ010000174.1:0-3358 GCA_049974825.1 Halothiobacillaceae bacterium
GGTTCGGCGTCTCGATTCCGGCATTTTACAACGGCAGCACAAACACCATCCGCTTTGACTATGACGTCACGCAGACGAATGTGGGCGACCGCCTGACGGTGAGTTTCAATGGTTCCCCGGTAGCACTGGCCGCGTCGGGCAACTCGAACGGCACTCCGACCTTTGTCGCTCTCGAGCACAGCTTCGGCATCGGCACCATCAATCTGCGTGGAAGCGCGTCCACCTTCTCCGACATCACGGTGGACAGTTTCACGGCCGCGGTGCCGGAGCCGGGGACGTACGGGCTGTTGCTGGGCGCGCTGGCGCTCGGCGGGGTGCTCCTGCGGCGCCGTCTGGGCCGCTAGGCCGGAGGAGAGCGGCAATGCGCGGAAGGACCGGCCGGGGCATCCGGCAGCTGCTTTTCAGTCTATTGCTTATGCTGGCGGGCTCCGTGTACGCGGGGCCCGTCCGCGTGTTCCTGGTGGCCGGGCAGTCCAACGCGAACGGCTCAGGCACCGACGCGGCGGCGCTGGCGGCGGCGCCGGAGGACGCGGAGATCCTGTTTTACTACCGGACGGGCGCCCCGCCGGCGGACGGCACGGACGCCAGCTCGGGAGGCGCCTGGACGCACCTGCAGGCGCAGACCGACAACCCCGGCAACGGCAACTTCCTCAACCCGAACGGAGGCTTCGGGCCGGAGATCGGCATCGGCCGTGAGTTGTATTCAAATCTGGATACGCCGCTGGCGGTCATCAAAGTCGCCTACAACGGGACCTACCTGTACAGCGACTGGAACGCCGTCGATCCGGCCGGGTTCCGCCTCTTTCCGGTACTGCTGGCGGAGACGCGGACGGCCCTGCAGGCCCTGCGCGACCTCGGCCACGAGCCGTGGCTGAGCGGCATATTCTGGATGCAGGGGGAATCCGACGCCAAATCAGCGGCGACTGCCTCCCCCGCCCCGCCGCAACCGCAGACCGCCGATGCCTACCCGGCGCACCTGCGCGCGCTGGTCAGCGCCCTGCGCGCGGAATGGGGAAGCGAGCGCATACCGGTGGTGATCGGGCGCCTCGCTGCGATCGACACCACCAATCCGCCCGGCAGCTCCTTCCAGTACTGGGACAGCATCCGCGCCGGCCAGGAAGCCGTGGCCGGGCGGGACTGGATGGGCGCGTGGGTCGACACCGACGACCTGACCAAATCCGACTGGCTGCACTACGACAGCGCGGGCATGCTGACCCTCGGGCGGCGCATGGCGCAGGCATGGCTCGAGGCCATCCATAAGCCGGCCCGCAACGGCCGCTTCGCCGCGATCGAGGTGCTGCCGGAAGCAGGCGAAACAACCGGACCGTTGCTGCGCGTGACCCTTGAGCGGCCGGTCGGCGTCAGCGGCTGTACCTACCAGGCCGAAGGCTCCGCCGACCTCGGGGCGTGGGACGACCCGGTCGGCACAAGCGACATCCTGCCCGCCACCGAGCCGGGATGGGAGATCCTGCGCTTCCTGGCCGACGACCCGCTCGAGCCGGGAACCCTCCGCGCGTTCCGCTGGCGGATCTCCATTCCTTGACAGGAAGCCGGGATTACCAGTTGGTCGTGTGAGGATGGAGAACCTGCTGTTCAACCGCTACGCCGCACAAGCCGGGCGAGCCGACACCACCATCTGGGGGCCGCACCGCTGCTTCGACGGCCTCTACCTCGCGCTTTTGGCCACCGGTGACACCGCAGGCGGCAACCGCCTGCTTGAGGAAACCCTCGGCCTGATCGATCGAAACATCGCCGACGAGCTCTCCGGTCAGGCCGACAAATGGCACTTGGGCGACTTTGCCATCCATGCCGTCTGGCGTGGCTATCGGACCTTTGAAGCCCTTATCGATCACGGACTGATCAAGCGCATCGAACAGCGTGCAGTCACCTACCCCTACCACGCGGGCGGCATGTCGGAAAACCACAACCTGCTGCAGCACGCCATGCGTTACCTGGCCGGATCGGCATTCCCGGATGCGGTCTTTCACGACGGCCGGACGGGATCCGACCATGTGGCCAAAACCGGCACCCTCATTCGTGACTGGTGCCGCATCTGGCTGGAACAGGGCAGCGAGGAATGGGGAGCCGACCTCTACGAAAACGTCAACCTGCTCTCGCTGCTTAACCTGTTTGACTTCGCCCCGGATACGGAAATCCGCGCCTGCGCGCGTCAGGTCCTCGACTTGATGGCCCGCGAAATTGCCCTCAACGCCCATGCGGGGGCAACCACCGGTGCGGCCCGGCGCGGGTACGGCTGCTACCGTCTCGACGCCCGCCTCAGCCCGAGCCGTCCACTGCACTGGCTCTGGTTTGACAGCGGCGTGGAGGACTTTGATGTGCCCTGGTTCATCGGCGGCGTGCTCGTGGCCGCCCTTAGTGAATACCGCCCGCCCAAGGAAACCGTCGCCCTCGCCCAGTCGCCCGGCCCCTTATTCAGCAGCGACTGGAACACCCGCCCCTTCTACCAGCCGGATGTCGAGATCAGGGAAACCTTCCGCGTCACCACGCGCCTCCCCGGCGCCCAACTCTCCGGCACCATCATACCGGCCTCAGCTTCACGCTACACCGACTTCACCTGGGTCGCCTGTCTTGACGAGAAAGCGATCGTTCTTGCCAATCATCCCAGGCTTCAACCACCAGGCCATTCGGGGGCCGCAAATTCCGCTCCCGATCTGCTGGAAAAATACGCGAGAAACGCCTTCGCGGACATGGACCAGCCCACTCCGCTCTGGGTCCCCGGCAACATGCCGCCAGGAATGCCGGGTGATCTGCGTCCGGGATTCTGGCAGGGACACGGCTGCGCCCCGGCCTGCTGGATGCGGGAAACCCTCCTCATGAATCTCTTCGACATCGACGCGAAGGAGAAAAACCAGTGGTTTCACCTGTTCCTCCCGGCAGCGGCCTTTGATGAGGTTGTCCAAACCGGCCAGTGGCTCTTTGCACGCCGCGGCGAGGGCCTTTTGCGCATCTGGGCCTCAAGGGCGCTCGAACGCACCAGAAAAGGCACCTGGGCTGATGCTGAATGGCGCTGCCCAACCCCGCGCGGCGCGCTGGTCGTCGAAATCGGCAGCACGGCCCTAAGCGGCACGACCTGGACCAGCTGGATGAATTCCGCCGCGGACCGGGATCCCCGGTTTGATCCGCTCATCCCCGCCGTATCGGTAATTCACGACAGACAGCGGGTCCAGCTGGACCGCCACTCCACATTTCCCGATGCCTTGCTGCCCCCGCGCGCCCGATCATTCCTGTTCCCGGATAAAACAGCTTCACCCTAAACCGAATCCGGGGATACCCTTCACCTCCGCCTCCAACGTCTATTTCCACATCCCGGAAATGCCCTACCTGCAATTTGCCTCGG
>JBNGDJ010000175.1:0-3343 GCA_049974825.1 Halothiobacillaceae bacterium
ATTCCTGAGTTATGGTCTGCATAGCTGCCGCGACAAGATCCCTGCTTGGTCTGGAAGTCAGGTGGCTTATTACGGACGTTTCGACATAGACAGTGGCGGTCATGGGGTATGATTGCTTGCCTCAAATTGCGCATTGACCGAAGCTAACAGTTAACTGGGCAGCAGACTGTGTGTAGCGTGCTACCCTTTAGACAGCCTAGCACAATATTGGACCGGAGCAATGCATATTCAGAATGCTCGCCCGAACGGAAACAGCCGTGCCGCTGGCGATTCATCGCCGCGGCGCGAGTCGGGGCGACCTTCGGGCTGGGATCGATACCTGGAGTTGCTGGAGCGGGAGCGGGTGCCAGCCAGTGCCCGCCGCTGGTACGTGCAGCGCGCGGAGGACTTCGTGGCGACGGTACGTCCGAAGCGGTTGTCGGAGGTGTCGACGGCGGAGATCACGGCGTTTTTCCCTCGTTACGCCCGAGAAAAGCAGCTGAATGACTGGCAGTTTCGCCAAACCGTGGATGCGCTGCAATTGCTGCTCATTGATCTGGCACAATCCTCCGCGGCGCGCGCTGTCGATTGGGAACATTTGCGCGAGTCGGGCCGCGAGTTGCAAGCGTCGCATCCGACGCGGGCCGCGGCGATGACGCCTGATGCCGCAGTCGCGTCGAACCCCGTTTACGCACGGTCGACCGCCATGCAGCCGCTGCTGAGGCAATTGGCAACGACGCTGCGCGCGGAGCGCTATGCACTGCGCACAGAGCAGACTTACGTGGATTGGTGCTATCGGTTTTTGCAATTCTGCGGGGCAGGCGGCAGGCATTCCGAAGCGCGTCAACTCGCACGCGCTGCGGCATTATTCCGCACGCCGGATTATGCCGAGCCCGGGTGTGACAGCCGGTGGTGCTCTGGCTTGGCGGGGGAAATCATTCGGCATAATCAGAGGCTCTTCAGGAAGGCGAGCAGCGCGTCGTCCGGGCGGTAGCGCCCCATACCATTACCCACAACTCTCTCCTGCGCTCCGTTGGGCATCGAGAGCGAGCACGAAATCCGCCGCGCGTTGTAGGCCGATCCATATCGTCTGAGGACCGGGGAAGCCGTCGCGTTTGCGGTTGAGGAAGCCACCGAGTCCGGCGACCATGCGTACCATGGTATCGAGCGACGGCGGCTCGTCGGGTGGCGGCTTGCGCTCGGTGACCAGATAGACCGCCTGCCATTCCTCCTCGGCGAACACGACATCGCACGACATCTCTGGGCATTCGCGCCCGAGCATGGTCAGGTGCAAAACCCGCCAGGCAATGATCATGTAGAAGGCCAATGCGGGTTCGAGTCGCTCGCGTTTTTCCAGCTGCAGCTCTTCGACGTGGCAGCCGCTTTTGAGGATTCGGAAAAACACTTCAATTTGCCACCTGGCGAGGTACCACTGCAGCTTCTCGATGGCCTGCTCCGGGGTCTCGACGGCGAGGTTGGTCAACAGGACCCAATCGAGCGGGTCTTCGTCGGCGGGCGGGTTCGGCTCGGTGGCGAGGAGCACGGTGACGGTGACGCCGGACAAGCGACGGTCAGGGCGCGAGGGTGGCTTGAGCGTCACGCGCACGACCTTGAGCTGTTGGCAGACGGTGCGCGCGCGCCGGCCATTGGCGGCGGGGCGATCGAAGGTGATCTCGGTGAGCACGGGGGCGGCGTCGAGGACCGGGCGCAGCTTGCGCCCGTCGGCGAGCAGGCGCTGTTGGTGCTGCACGCGCACCAGCCAGTCGGCGCCGTGCTCGGGACAAGGCGCCTCGACGAACAGATCGTAGAGGTCGCCTTCGCGGTCGGCGATGTAGGTCAAGCGTGTGTCGGGTAGTCGCTCGGCCAGCGCGTTGACGTTGGCGAAGCCATCGACCCAGCGTACGCTTTCCTTCTCTTCGAGCGCGCGGTTGGCGTCCTTGTCCTGGCCCAGACTGCCCGGCTCGCGCGTGAAGCTGTGGAACTTGAGCAATCCCAGCGGCACGCGTTCGGGGGTGATGGCCAGAGTGGGATGCAGATACAGCCCCCAACGGCTTTCGAGGTTCAGTGGACCGAGACCGGCGACGCCCTTCTTCTTCGTATAGTCCAGCTCGGAGGTGTCCTCGATGCACAAGACCCGTGGGTGCTCGCGCAGGCGCGCCTCGGTGCAGGCGCTATGCGGGGCGAGCACCGCCTCTGCGGTGACCGTTTCCTGATCGAACAGACGGTAGGCGGCACGCGTCTCGTCCCAACCGTTGCAGGCACCGGGAATGCTCAACGTCGGTTTCTCTCCCAAGGTCTCCAGCAGTTGCCCGGCGCGGCGATTCAGGCGGCGATCGCCCAGCTCGATCGCGGCCAGCTCCGCGGCCAGGGCGCTCATGCCCGCACCCCCAGCGCGGTGCGGAAGTTCGCCGCCAGCGGGTAGACATAGACCGCCTTACGCGGCAAGGCGGCCCGATGGTGGCGGTCCAGTTTGCCACGCCCGGTGGTTTCACCGAGCCACTGCCAGTTGGCGGCGCGGTAGCAGGTGCCTTGATGCCGCGGGATTTCCACGAAGGTCTCCAGCAGCACCACCCGCTCGCCATAGCGGGCCGCGAAGTCCTCAGGCAGGTGCTTCGCGGCCAGTGCCAACACCTTCGAAGCGAGGTTTTTCACCTGGACCCAAGGTAGCAGGAGAAAGCGGGCGTTATTGAGCACCCGACCCAGATGGGCTTCGCGCTCACTGCGCTCCCAGCCAATCCAGGTATCGCGTGCGGCGACCTTCCAGGCCGCGGCACCGAAGCCGATGGCGCCGAGCAACCCGCCATCCCACTGGATCAGATAGCGCAGTTGGGCGCCGGGCAGCGGCTTGTAGCCGAGATAGTGGTAGCGATCGATGAGCCCATTCCACAGGCGCGAGGCGCGTTGATCGCGCACCGGCTCAAGGCGCAAGCCGGTCAGCTCCCTGAGCTTGGCGGTCACCGGAATCGGTTCGGGCCAGCGCTCCGGCCCGTGCACAAGACCACGACCATTGCCGTTGCCTCGCCTCGGCGCCGGCAGCTCGATCAGTCCGACTCGATGCAGGCGCAGCAGCCCGACCCGGGCGCTCATGAGCTTGGGGCGGCCTTGGACATTCGTCCAGTCCAATATCTGGCAGACCCGGCGCGCGATCTCCGCGCGCAGCGGGGGTTGCGCTTCGGTGATCGCTTGGCGAATCTGCTCCAGATCCGCTCCATCGAACGGCCGTCCGCACAGCCGGCTTGGTATCCTCTCGTCCATCCGCTCTCGCCCCCATCAAATGTGATGGGGCGCTATCTCAGCAGATGTGAGGTTGTGTGTCCAGCCCCCAGGTGGTTCTGGCCCTTTTGAGATGTGGGTAATGGTATGG
>JBNGDJ010000176.1:0-3276 GCA_049974825.1 Halothiobacillaceae bacterium
TGTGCGGCAGGGCATCCATGCCCTGCACGGGAAGGTATGCATTCGTGCAGAGATTGCCAAGCAACCTTTCGATTGCGACTCGAGACCCAAACGCGATGGGGCAATGCTACACTTTCGGGTCAGCATTCCACCAGCACGGGCCGGACGCACCTTCCACGCGAGTCCTGCCGTCACGCCCCGTCCACTTCGGAGTCGCCTTGGGAAATGGAACTGGTCGAATTCGAAAAGAAGGTCCACGCACTGACTGAGCTGTGTCGCCAGCTGCATGCCGAAAACGGCGTGCTGGTCGGACAGGTTGCCCAGCTTCGGGACGAACGGGACGAACTCAGGCAACGGCTGGAGACGGCCGAACAGCGGGTACTGCGCATTCTCGAAGGCCTGCCCGAGATGGAACAGGAAACAGGCGCATGAACCAGACCGACACCGTCAATATCACCATACTCGACAAGGAGTACCGGATTGCCTGCCCGCCGGAGGAACGGGAGGTCCTGCACCGCACCGCACAGTATCTGGACGAGCGCATGCGCGAAATCCGGTCGGCCCGGCGGGTGATCGGCGCGGACCGCATCGCGGTGCTCGCGGCACTGAACATCACGCATGAACTGCTTGAGCTCCGGGACCGGCAGGTCGCGGTGGACGACGAAGTTTCCGAACGGCTGGGCTGGCTGGCCAGGGAAATCGAGGCGGCAATTGACGATTGCGCTACAGACACGAAATAGGCTACAGTGAATTCAAGTCTTCTGAGACGTTCGCTAGCGGGTTCTCAATTCCCTTGAGCCTTAATCAGCGACACCGGGGGAAGCCACACGGCACTGTGTGCATGTCCGTTCGACGGAAAGCCTGATGTGCCTGCGCAACCTCCAACTTGAACCTTTCGGTTCAAGGTCGAAGAGCCAGCGACGGCGTTTTGGAAGACCCCCAAACAAGACGCATGTCCTCTGCCCTCCCCTCTGAACGCAAATCCCTGCGCCTGCACTTTCGTGCCGCGCGCCGCAGTCTTGCGCCTCGTCGCCGACACCGGCTCGAACGGGATGTTCTCGCCGCTCTCGAACGCAGCCCCTGCTGGAAAAAGGCCCGTCACGTGGCCCTGTATATTCCCAACGACGGCGAAGTCGACCTGACCCCGCTGGCCCGACTGCACGAAGGCAAGAAGCTGTACCTGCCCTGCCTGAAACGCGATCACAGCCTCAAATTCCGTCGCTGGTGGCCCAAAACACCTCTTCGCCGCAACCGGCTCGGGATCGGTGAACCCGCGGGCACCCGACTCTGCCCCATCGGAGAACTCGACCTGATCCTCATGCCGCTGGTCGCGTTCGACCCCAGTGGCAACCGGCTGGGGATGGGGGGCGGCTTTTACGATCGCAGCCTGGCAGGTTTTGCAGGCAGGAGGGGCAAACCCTGGCTGGTCGGTGTCGCCTTCGAGTTGCAGTGTCATCCCGCACTGCCCGACGCGCCCTGGGATGTACCGCTTGACCTGATCCTGACCGAAAAGGGCCTGCGCCGTCCCCGCAAGCACGCGCGCGACCCCAACCTACCCCAAGCCACGTCATATTGAGGAACTGCCATGGCCTGCTGGTTGATGAAATCCGAACCTGATGTTTTCGGAATCGATGATCTTGCACGGGTTGATGTCGAACCCTGGGACGGTGTGCGCAACTACCAGGCCCGCAACATGATGCGCGACCAGATGCAGGAGGGCGACCTGGCGTTCTTCTATCACTCGAACACCAAGATGCCCGGTATCGTGGGCATCATGGAAATCGTCCGTGCCGGCTATCCCGATGACACGGCCTGGGACCCCGAGGCCAAGTACTACGATCCCAAGTCCACGCCCGAGGCCCCGCGCTGGTTCCGTGTCGACGTCAAGTACCGGCGCCATACCAACCGAGTCATCACGCTGAACGAAATGCGCGAAGACCCGGCCCTGGCCGACATGCCCCTGGTCCGCAAGGGCAATCGCCTGTCGATCATGCCGGTCACCGAAGCTCAGTGGAACCACATCCTCACCCTGGAGCAGTCCTGAGCCGAACCGGTCGCCGGCGGGCTTCGCAGGAAATCGCCCCTGGCCCCGGCAGCAATGCACCGGCCGGCACGGCAGGGTCAAGGATGCGTCTCGACCGGCCGCTCGCGGATCACGATCAGCCCCGACGCGACAATCATCAGCCCCCCAAGCACGGTGTATGCGTCCGGCCACTCAGAAAAGACCAGCCAGCCAAGCAACGTGGCCCCGAAAATCTCAAGATACTGAAGCGGCGCCAACAGGCTGGCATCACTGCGCGCAAAGGCCAGCGCAATCAGCACATGGGTCACGGAAGCCAGGATGCCGGCAGTCGCCAGCCAAAGCCACTGGATCGGGCTCGGCTGCGTCCAGCGGGCAATCGACCAGTCGAAACCCTGGCCGACCAGGAGAAAGCCCAGCATGACCAGCGCGGCCGCTGACGCAACCCAGAACTGGAGCGACAGGGCATCCTGAAGGCGGGAAGCGCTCGCAAAGGCCCGCGTCACAGTCAGGTAACCCGCATAGCAAACGGCCGAGACAATCGGCAGCAACGAGGCCAGCCCGTAGGCGCTCCAGTTTGGCCGCAGGATCACCACGGCGCCGATCAGCCCGCCAAACACCCCGACCCACCGCCGGGCCGTAATGTGCTCGCCCAGGAACAAGGCGGAAAAGATCACCAGGATCAGCGGTTCGACAAAAAACAGAACGATATTGTTGGCCAGAGGCAGATACAGCAATCCCCAGAAAAGAAAAAGGATCGAAGCGGCAATCAGCGCCCCTTGCAACAGGTAGACCGCCCGTGGCCGGATGCCGCGATGTCGATACCAAATCACAAAGGGCAGCAGCAGGATTGCCTGAAACACGAAACGAAGCCAGGCGATCTCCCCAACCGACAGGCTGGCGGACAACCACTTTGCAATCGTGTCCGACATCGGAATCGTCAAAACGGCCAGCCCCATCAAAACCAGCCCCAGGTGTTGATCCTGCCGGATCCGGGTCATGCAATTCTCCAATGCGTGAATATGTGAATGCGTGACGTCAGCACAGGCCCAGAATTTTCGACAAAGACACAATGCATCGCGCCCACGCCAAAGACGGCGGCGAGGCCGACAGGCCAAATCCACAGACCAACCTCGTAGACCGGACAAGCGCAGCGCATCCGGCAACCACGGCCAAATCCCCCACGTCCCGGCCAAACCACCAGCCCAAACCACCCCCCACACCCTCGTTCCCAAGCTCCGCTTGGGAACGCCTACCCGGGCCTGCTCCGCAGGCCC
>JBNGDJ010000177.1:0-3173 GCA_049974825.1 Halothiobacillaceae bacterium
ATGTCACTGGTCGTACCGTTTTCCTCGCTCTCGCTGGCCGACGTACCCCGAGTTGGCGGCAAGAACGCCTCGCTTGGCGAGATGGTATCGCGGCTTGGCCCCCGGGGCGTGAGTGTGCCCGATGGCTTTGCCACCACGGCTGAGGCCTTTTGGCACTTTCTTGATTCCAACAATCTGCGTCAGCGGATCATTGACCGGCTTTCCGGGCTGGACGTGGACGACACCCGGGCGCTGGTGGCTGCGGGCCAGGATATCCGGGACTGGATCAATGCCGCGGTTCTGCCACAAGACCTGGTCGAGGCCATCTCGGCCCAGTACGAGGCGCTGTGCCGTGAATACGATGTGGACGAGGCCGACGTGGCCGTGCGCAGTTCGGCAACCGCCGAAGATTTGCCGACCGCCTCATTTGCCGGGCAGCAGGAGACCTACCTGAACGTTCGAGGTCGGGATCACCTGTTGACTGTCTGTCGCCAGGTCCTGGCCTCGCTCTACACCAACCGGGCCATCGCCTACCGCGTCCACCACGGCTTCGACCATGACAAGGTGGCGCTGTCGATCGGGGTTCAGAAGATGGTGCGCTCGGATCTGGCCAGTGCAGGCGTCATGTTCACCCTCGATACCGAGTCGGGTTTTCGGGATACGGTCCTGATTACCGCCGCCTACGGGCTGGGCGAGAACGTGGTTCAGGGCGCGGTCAACCCGGATGAATTCCTGGTGTTCAAGCCGACGCTGGCCGAGGGCAAGCGACCGATTGTGCGCCGGCGCATGGGCGAGAAGGCTATCCGCATGATTTACGCCCGGGAGGGCGTGAATGCCATCACCCGCAACGAGCCGGTACCCCGGGGTGAGCGGCATCGTTTCGCGCTAGGCGATGATGAAATCCTCGAGCTGGCGCGGCAGGCGGTGGAAATCGAAAAGCACTACTCAGAACAGGCCGGTGAGCCCCGGCCCATGGACATCGAGTGGGCGAAGGACGGCCAGACTGGTCGGCTGTTTATCGTTCAGGCCCGGCCGGAAACGGTGAAATCCCGTGCCAATCCGATGTGCCATGAAACCTTCATTCTGCGCGAGCGCGGGCCGGTCATCGTGACCGGACGGGCCGTCGGCGGGCGCATTGCCGCCGGGCGGGTCCGCGTGATCGATCGGGCCGCGGACATGCACGACCTTGAGCGCGGCGAAGTGCTGGTGACCGATATCACCGACCCCGACTGGGAGCCGGTGATGAAGCGCGCTGCGGCCATCGTGACCAATCGCGGCGGCCGAACCTGCCACGCGGCAATCATCGCGCGGGAGCTCGGGATTCCTGCGGTGGTCGGCTGCCGGGATGCCACCGAGCGACTTTCCACCGGCACACAGGTAACCGTTTCCTGTGCGGAGGGCGATACGGGCTTCGTTTATGCCGGCAAGCGCAGTTTCCAGACCGAGGTGATTGACCTGCAGGGTTTGGAACCGCCGCAGACCCGCCTGATGCTGAATGTTGCCAATCCGGACCAGGCGCTGGTCCATGCGGCCTTGCCGGCCGCGGGGGTCGGGCTGGCGCGCCTGGAGTTCATCATCAACCAGTCCATTGGCATTCATCCCTGTGCCCTGCGCGAACTTGAGCAGTTGCCGGCCGAGCTGGCGCGATCGATTCGAGAGCGGATTGCCGGATTCTCCGGGCCCCGGGAATTCTACGTGCAGACACTGGCCGAGGGGGTTGGCCTGATTGCCGCGGCCTTCTACCCGCGTCCGGTGATCGTGCGTTTCTCCGATTTCAAGTCGAACGAGTATCGCTCTCTGCTTGGTGGCAGCCGCTACGAGCCGGACGAGGAAAACCCGATGCTCGGCCTGCGGGGCGCGGCGCGCTACCACGACGAGTCCTTCCGGGCCTGCTTTCTGATGGAGGTGGAGGCCCTGCGGCGTGTGCGCGAAGACATGGGGCTCGACAACGCCCAGGTCATGCTGCCCTTCGTCCGGTCGACCGACGAGGTCGACAAGGTCCTGGACCTGATGCAGTCCCAGGGGTTGGCGCGGGGGCAGGGTGGACTGCAGGTCTACCTGATGTGCGAAATCCCCGCCAACGTGATCCTGGCCGATGAGTTTCTTGAACGTGTCGATGGCTTTTCCATCGGGTCCAACGACCTGACGCAGCTTACCCTCGGCGTGGATCGGGACTCCGGCCTGTTGCAGGGGTTCGACGAGCGAAATCCCGCGGTGATCGAGATGCTGCGACAGGCGATCGCCGCCTGTCGCCGTCGAGACAAGTATGTCGGGATCTGCGGTCAGGCTCCCTCCGACTATCCCGAGATCACGCGATTTCTCGTGGCCGAGGGAATCGGGAGCATTTCGCTGAACCCGGACAGCCTCGTCCCGATGATGCAGGTGGTCTCGGAAGCCGAACAGGCGCGAACGGCAAAGGCGTCCGGTTGAGGCATACGGCCACGGATGCTGCAAGCGATTGAATGGCGCAGCATGCAGCATGGGTCGGGCGAAGCCGGTCAGAGTTCGAAGGGCTCGACCTTGTCGGCGTAGAGGACGTACCCGGCCGCAGCGAGGTCGCTGCCGACGCGCTGGGTTGTCATGACCCCGGTGACCCACACCACGGCGAACATCTCAGGAATGTGGGCCGGGGTGCGGGTGGTAACAAATACCGTCTGGTTGGCCGGGGGCGGCGGCACGTGTATGCAGGCGCCGTAGTACGGCACCAGAAGAAACTCGTGCACCTTCTCGCGGTCGGCCTCCAGGGGCACGACATAGCCGGGTATCTTCACGTATTGCCCGTCCAGATCCTCGACCAGCGGGGCCTGGTCCCATTCGACCCTCAGGCGGGCCAGGATTTCCTGGCCACGCGGGTCCAGGTCATCCAGTTCCATAATGCCGGATCGCTCCAGCATGCCCTCCGGGTCATAGTCCGGCGGTGCGAGCTCCGGCCAGGAAACCTCCACCGGTTCTTCGTCCGGCATTTTTGGCCAGTCGGCGATGCCGGTGGTATCCGGCAGTTCCGGTTTTTCCGGTACGGCGGCGGCCGGTTCGTTTTTCGCGGCTGGTGTTGCGGGCGGTTCCGGTGCATCCGAGCAACCCTGCAGCAAAAGCAGTCCGGCCAGAAGCCAGGCTGAAGTGAGGTTGGCTCCTCGTCTGCTTAGGGAAGGTCTGCACGAATGCAGACCTTCCCGTGCAGGGCACGGATGCCCTGC
>JBNGDJ010000178.1:0-3164 GCA_049974825.1 Halothiobacillaceae bacterium
GCAGGGCATCCATGCCCTGCGCGGGAAGGTCTGCATTTGTGCAGACCTTCCTTAGCCGCCGCTCTGCGATTCGTTTGCTTGCGACAGTGTTTTCAGCCTGCTCCGACGCAGGGCCCGCAGATGCCACCAGGCTGTCAGAAACAGGGCGGTGCACAGCAATGCGATCAGCAAATTGATCCACCGCAGGCTCTCCAGCGCCCAGGCATCGGTGATGGCGATGGTCAGGTACAGCAGTGCAATGAGAGCTGTCCAGACGATGGTATTGGGTCGAGCCAACCAGAGGCCCGGAAGCACCGCAAGCCCGGGCAGGAGCAGCAGAACAGTGATGACGGGACCAGCGTGGCCGGGTGGCAGCTGAAGAGCAAGGCCCTTGAAAGCGAGTATCGACAGGATCGACAGGTGGAACAGACCGATCAGGCGAACCGTCACGGACGCTCTCCATCCTCAAAGGCTCGCGCGGTTCTGGCAATCCGTGCACCCAGAGCCTGACACAGTGTGCGCTCTTCGTTCGTCAGGGGCCTGTCACCGCCTCCTGCGGTATGTGTTGGGCCGTAGGGTGACCCGCCTGCCTGGGTCCGCGTCAGGGCCGGCTCTGTGTAAGGCAGGCCGACGATCACCATCCCGTGGTGCAGCAAAGGGATCATCATCGACAGCAGGGTCGCTTCCTGGCCCCCGTGCTGACTGGCGGTCGAGGTGAACACGCCGGCCGGTTTGCCAACCATTTTCCCCGTAAACCAGCTGCCGCTCGTGCTGTCGATAAAATGCTTGACGGCGCCCGCCATGTTCCCGAAATAGGTTGGCGTCCCCAGCGCCAGCCCGTCGCAGTTCTGAAAATCCTCCTGCGTGACGTAGGGCGCGCCTTCCGGCGGGACGCTGGGCTGGGTGGCGGTGCATACCGTGGTCACGGGCGCAATGGCCCTGAGCTTCGCGGTGCAGCCATCCACGGATTCGACACCGCGCATTACCTGCTGTGCCATGCGCGCGGTGGAGCCGTCGCGGCTGTAAAAAAGAATGAGAATTTCGACCATGGATGCCTCGCGGCCGTTTGCCGCGAATAAATTAATTTTAGTGGTTGTGACGATCAATCGAACCTACAGTGTACCGAAAAAGGGAGGCGAATAACCTCCGCTTCCTCCTGCTTTCACGGTGTGCACGCGGGCAGTGAAGCTTTGCATTGATGCGCTGGCCGGTGAGATGGGGCTGCAAGCTCGGCATGCCAGTCACAATGCGATGGAATATGACGAACAACCTTGGGGGTGAAGGATGGTGGCGATGCGTCATCTGATTTTTGGCGTGCTGCTGGGCCTTGCGCCTTTTGCCCAGGCAGCGGACGAGTTTTTTACCGATGCCTTCGGTGACATGCAGGCCAACGCGGCCGAGGCGCAGGATTCCGGCAAAGCCGGCGTGTTCGTTTTCTTCGAGATGGACGAGTGTCCTTTCTGCGACCGGATGAAAAAGCAGGTTTTCTCCCGCCCCGAGGTGGTGGAGTACATGCACGATCATTTCGTCACGGCAGCGGTGGATATCGAAGGGGACGTGATGATCACGGACTTTGAGGGTGCCGCCCGCACGCAGAAGGACTTTGCGTTTCGCGAGCACCGGGTGCGCGCGACGCCGGTGATGATCTTCTTCGATCCGGAAGGCAAGCAGGCAACCCGTTACACGGGGCCTGTTCGCTCACCCGAGGAGTTCCTTCTGCTGGCCGAGTTTGTGACCAGCGGTGCCTACAAGGAGCCGGGGATGAACTTCGTTCGCTACAAGAAGCAGCAGGGGCGCTGACCCGATGCGGCAAAGAGGATTGCTGGATCGGCATGATCAGTCCGCCGGGCGGTCGCGGTGGCGTGTGGTATCGCCACGGTTGCTGCTGGCTTTGCTGCTCGCTTCGCCTTGCTGCGCGGTTCTGGCCGCAGAGGGCGAAACCACCGAGGCGTTGCCCCCACTGCCGGAGCCGCTGACCCTGGAGCATGCGCTTTCGGTACCTCTTGACCAGCATTTCCAGATCATGGCCGATCGGGCCGAACGGGATCTTGCCCGCGCGGGTCTGGAATCGGCCGAAGCGGAGTTCATGCCGAGCGTCGATATCCGTGCGCGGCTGCGGTATGTCGATCCCAACCCGGTTGCAGAAAACCAGGACCACCACGACAACGCCCTCGTTTTGGCGGCGCGTCAGCCGGTGTATGACTTCGGCCGGCGTGAGGCGAGACGGGATGCCGCAGCGGGTTTGCTTGAAGCGCGCGAGCATGATCTGGTTACGACTGAGCGGCACCACCGGCTCAGGATCATGCAGGCCTACCTGAACGTGTTGCTCGCAGACCAGGCGTACACGGTGATCAACGAAGAAATGGCGATCGTGTTCGTGAACCTGGACAAGATGCGTGATCGCCACGAGCTCGGGCTGATTTCCGATGTCACGCTGGCCGAGCATGAGCAGCGTTACCAGTCCGTGCTGCTGGAGCGCTCCCGGCGCGACGCCGAAAGGCGTACCTCGCGCCGGGAGCTGTCCGAACTGCTCGGTCGTCCGGAAAGCCTTCCCTCGCGCCTCGACGAGCCCGATCTCTCTGCACTGGTCGGGCGGCAGTTGCCGGCAGTTTCAGAGCTGATCGATGCCTTGCTCTCCGGCGACCCCAAGCTTGCCGCCATGCGGACGGAGTATGAGGCGGTCAGCCGGCAAGTCGACGCCGCTCGCGCTGGCAACCTGCCGGAAATCTACATTGAGCTTGATGCCGGGGAGTACAGTCGCGAACTTGGTTCTCGTGACCGTTTCCGTGCAGGCGTCTATCTGGAGATGCCCCTGTACCGTGGCGGACGGACCGATGCAGAAGTGGGCGCTGCACAGGCTGAACGCATGCGCATCCAGGCGCGCATGGCCGAGCGTTCGGCCCTGCTGCGTGAGCAGGCTGTATCTCTGTACGAGGAGATCCGGATTCTCGAGGGCGTGGCGGCGGATCGGGCCGACGCGCTTGATGCCTATTCGGATCTGAATTTCGTGCGCAAGCAGACACTTTACGAGATGGAAAAGGCCACCGACCTTGGGGATGCCATGGTGCAGCTTAGTCGGGCACGCCTTGAGCGCATGGAGGCAGAGTACGCGTTGGCGCTGGCCTGGGCGCAGCTTGACCTGTTGCAGGGGCGCAATTTTGCTCAGATTCTTGCCGGCACGGCGG
>JBNGDJ010000179.1:0-3115 GCA_049974825.1 Halothiobacillaceae bacterium
TTTTTTTAGGGTGTATTGACGGGGGTTATTTGCAGCGGGACGGATGCGCACAATGGGCGTTCCTGAACGAAGCAGCAGAGGGGGTATCGTTCGCGTGGGTGCAGTGGGGCGTTGAAGAAGGAAGGTCTGCACGAATGCAGACCTTCCCGTGCAGGAGGATTCGACCGACCCGGGACGCAGCAAATCACTCGCGCCGGTCGGCCTGGGTCAGCCGCGCCTCCAGGTGGTGCCTTCAGGGCCGTCCTCAAGCTGGATGCCAGCCTCGGTGAGCTCGTCGCGGATGCGGTCGGCCTCGGCCCAGTTGCGCTGCTTGCGTGCCTCAAGTCGCTGGGCGATCAGTGCCTCGATTTGCTCGTCATCGAGGCCGGAGTCGGTCTCCGGTGCCCAGTGCAGAAAGGCGGTCGGCTCATGCTGCAGCAGACCAAGCACGTCACCCATGGCCTTGATGGTGGCCGCGTGGCGGCCGGCTGCGGCCGGGTCCTCGGCCTTGAGGCGATTGGCCTCGGTTGCCTGCTCAAACAACAGCGAGATTGCCTCGGGGGTGGCGAAGTCGTCGTCCATGAAGGCGTCGAAGCGAGCCATCACCGACGGGAGCGGATCGCCCGCCGGCGAGACTTCCTTGAGTGCCGTGTACAGGCGGGCCAGGGCCGCCCGGGCGGTATCAAGGTTCTGGTCCGAGTAGTTCAGCGGGCTGCGGTAGTGGCTGCCCAGGATAAACAGGCGGATCACTTCCGGATGATAGCGGCGCAGCACTTCCCGCACGGTGAAAAAGTTGCCCAGCGACTTGGACATCTTCTCCTCGTTGATGCGCACGAAGCCGTTGTGCATCCAGTAGTTCACGAAGCGGCAGCCATGCGCGGCCTCACTCTGTGCGATCTCGTTCTCGTGGTGGGGGAACTGGAGATCCTGGCCGCCTCCGTGGATGTCAAAGTGCGCGCCGAGCAGCTGTTCGGACATGGCGGAGCATTCGATGTGCCAGCCGGGCCGTCCCGGCCCCCATGGCGAGTCCCAGGACGGTTCGTCCGGCTTGGCGGCCTTCCACAGCACGAAATCCAGCGGGTCGTCCTTTGCTTCGCCGATTTCGACCCGGGCCCCGGCGCGCAGATCCTCCGGGTGACGCCCGGACAGCCGCCCGTAGCCTTCGAAGCTCGATACGTCGAAGTACACGTCCCCGTTGTCCGCGTGGTAGGCATGGCCCTTGTCGACCAGTGTGCCGATCAGCGCGAGCATGGCGCCGATGGATCCGGTGGCGCGGGGTTCATGATCTGGCGGCCGGCAGCCGAGGGCGGCGGCGTCCTCGTGCATGGCCTGAATGAACCGGTCGGTCAGCGTCAGGATATCCTCGCCGTTCTCGCTGGCCCGGCGAATAATCTTGTCATCAATGTCGGTCACGTTGCGCACGTAGGTCACGTCGAAACCCCGGTGGCGCAGGTGACGGACCACGGTGTCGAAGACCACCATGACGCGGGCATGACCGATGTGGCAGTAGTCGTAGACGGTCATGCCGCAGACGTACATCCGGACCTTGCCGGGCTCAATGGGAACGAATTCCCGTTTCTCTCGGGCTTCGGTATCAAAGATTCGCAGCATGACAGTTCGATTCCGGCTCAAAGGGCCGTTATGATTACGACTTTGACCGATTCTTACAAGTGAACAGGACAACCCGAATGGCCGACGAAAACCCGCGCATCCGATTTGAAACCCGGCTCGGCGAGATCGTGATCGAGCTTTATGCCGACAAGGCGCCGCAGACCGTGGAAAACATCCTCCGCTACGTGGACGAGGGTTTCTACGACGGGACGCTGTTTCACCGGGTCATTCCGGACTTCGTGGTCCAGGGCGGCGGGTTGCTGCCGGACATGAGCCAGAAGCCCAATCACCCGCCGGTTCGCAACGAGGCCGAAAACGGCCTCAAGAACCTTCGGGCAACACTGTCGATGGCCCGCACGCCGGACCCGCACTCGGGCACCAGCCAGTTCTTCATCAACTTGAAGGACAACCCCTTCCTCGACTTCTCCGCGCCCACCGCCCAGGGGTTTGGCTACTGCGTTTTTGGCAAGGTCATGGAGGGCATGGACGTGGTTGACCAGATGGCGACCCTGCCGACCGGCAACCGTGCCGGACACGCGGACGTGCCGGTGGAGGATGTGTTGATCGACCGCGCTGTCCGGGTGGATGAAGCGGCCGATTCGGCGGCCGGGTGAGCGGGCGGCAGGCATGTCCGAAATCCTGATTGTCGCCGACCTGCACCTTTCGGACGCACGGCCGGAAGTGCTGCCGGTGTTTGATGCGCTGGTCCACCGGGCCGAAAAGGCCGAGGCGCTTTATGTGCTCGGGGATCTGTTCGACTACTGGATCGGCGATGACCAGCCGCTGGGCGAACCCCTGCGTACGCGCCTGGAGCATTTCCGGCGGATTCCCTGCCCGGTTTATCTGCAGCATGGGAATCGAGACTTTCTGATCGGCGAGGACTTTGCACGGCGCTGGCATGTCGAGCTCATTCCTGAATGGTTTGCCATTGAAGTGGGCGGCGTCCCGGTGGGGTTGTGCCACGGGGATCAGTTGTGCACGGATGACGTCGACTATCAGGTCATGCGGTTGCGTCTGCGTGACCCGGCCTTCCAGGCGGATTTCCTGAAAAAGTCGCTCGCCGAGCGCCAGGCGATTGCCGAGCAGTTGCGGCAGCAGAGTCGGCAGGAAACCAGCCGCAAGGCGGATGACATCACCGATGCCAACGAAGATACCGTGCAGCAGTTCATGCACGGGCATGCGGTGCCTGTCCTGGTGCACGGACACACTCATCGGCCGGCCATCCATCGGCGGCCGGAGGGGCTGCGTGCCGTGGTGGGCGACTGGGACCTGCATGGCAGCCTCCTGAGCCTTCGGGACGGTGTACTCAGCCTGGAGCGCTTCAACCACCTGGTTTCCGAGGTGGTCGACGAAGCACCGCTGCCCGGCGCACGCCCGGCCTGAGCGGATCGGCCGCCCCTAGGGAAACTCTGCACGAAGCCATCCATGGCTTCGTGGGCTTGCGCCAGCTTCGCGTTCAGACACGCCCGGACCGATACATGCTCGGCCCGGGCTCCGCAATTCAATGGCTTACGCCATTGAGCGT
>JBNGDJ010000180.1:0-3106 GCA_049974825.1 Halothiobacillaceae bacterium
CGGAGCCCGCGTTCACGCCCGAGCCGAGCATGTTTCGGCCCGGGCGTTTCTGCATACGCCCAAGGGTGGCTTTGTGCAGAGATTCCCTCAGCGAACCTTCTTGTGAACCAGCCCCCCGTGGGGCAGGCGCTCAAGCACGTAGCGGTCGGTCAGCTGATTGATCGACTCGGAGGCGCCGAGTACCAGATAGCCGCCGTCATTGAGCACATCGCTCATGCCGGCCACGATGCGCGTCTTGGTGTCCTTGGAAAAGTAGATCAGGACATTGCGACAGTAGATCAGGTCAAAACGACCCAGCTGCGCGTAGCTTTCCAGCAGGTTGAGCTGGGAAAACTGAACACGCGAGCGAATCTCCGGCTTGACCCGCCAGCCGTTTGGCTCCTGGGTGAAGAATGCCTGGCGCCGCGCATCGGACAGGCCGCGCCCCAAGGAAAGGTCGTCATAAAGTCCCAGCCGGGCGGACTCGATCATCCGGGAGGAAATGTCCGTGGCGACAATGGCCGCATTGATATTGGCCCGGTTTTCCTTGTTGAACTCGGATATCGTCATGCTGATCGAGTACGGCTCCTGCCCCGAGGAGCAGGCCGCGGACCAGATGCGGATCGACCGCTTGCCGGCAGACAGGAACTGCGGCAGAAAGGTGCTTTTCAGTGCCGTGAACGGATAGGTATCCCGGAACCAGAGGGTTTCGTTGGTGGTCATGGCATCCACGACCTTGGTCACCAGCCAGCTGGGCGGGGTGACCGGAGACGTCAACATTTTGACCAGTGTCCCCATGTCGGGGATCGATTCCTCGCGCAGCAGACGCGAAAGGCGCGTGTCCACCAGGTAGCGCTTGTCCGCCCCCAGCAGGATTCCGCACTTGCGCTCGAGAAACTCCCGAAACCGCGCGAAGTCGGCCTCGGTCATGCCGTCTCGTCCTGATCCGCGTCATGGTGCGGCTTGTCGCGCAACACCTCCGCCACCACCTCGGCCAGGTCATCCGGATGAAACTTCGGGATGAACCGGTCCGCGCCGACACGCTTGACCATGGACTCGTTGAACACCCCACTCAGGGAAGAATGCAGCAGCACGTAGATATCCTTGAGTCGCGGGTGCTTGCGGATCTGGGTGGTCAGGGTGTAGCCATCCATGCTCGGCATTTCGATATCCGAGATCACCATGGCCAGGTTGCGCAGCCGCAAGCCGTCATCGTCCTCGGCCCAGCTCTTGAGCAGCTCCAGCGCTTCGCTGCCGTTCTTGCAGAGGATGGACTTGACGTTCATCTGGTCCAGGGTCGTCTGGATCTGGGTGCGGGCCACGAACGAATCGTCTGCCACCAGCACCACATCCCGGTCGGACGCCAAGTTGCTGACGCGATTGGCCACATCGGCGGAAATGTCGGATGTGACCCCCACCACCTGGGAGAAGATCTGCTCGACGTCGATGATTTCGACCAGCTTGCCATCCACGCGGGTGACTGCCGTCAGGAAGTTGCTGGTATTGGTGCCGGAAGGCGGGGGCATGATCTCCTTCCAGCTCATGTTGACGATGCGGTCTACTGCCTTGACCAAGAAGCCCTGGACGGCCCGGTTGTACTCGGTGATGACCACGAAGGCATTTGCCACTTCCTCGTCGGTCATGCGCTCCAGCCCAATGGCGTAGGACAGGTCGATAATGGTCAGGGTGTGCCCGCGCACGTCGGCAATCCCGCGGACAGCCGAATCGGACTTGGGCACCGCGGTCAGCTCAGGGCAGCGGATGACCTCCCGAACCTTGAACACGTTGATGCCGAAAAGCTGATTGTTGCCGAGTCCGAACACCAAAAGCTCCAGCCGGTTGTGACCGGCGAGCTTGGTGCGCGAATCCACCGACGCCATGACATTGCTCATCGAGACTCACTCCAGGTTTGGTCGTTTCATCCGGGACGTGGGCGTACCCGGGCCGGGCTGCCCTGCCGGTCCCTGATCGGTCAGGTCGACCGATGCCGGGCGCAAGCGCCGCTCGTGGAATATCGGCAGCGAGGCTGCACTCTTTATCATGCCACAGCAGGACGGGACAAGGCACGGACAAAAATGCAACACAACAAATCTGGCACGAAGGGTGCTTGATCAAGCGATGCCGGAAGGGCGCGCAGGGATTCCCGGCAAACGCGCACTCGCGCATCACGGGACTCCCTTCACATGCGCACCTCGAAACGTTTTCGAGGTATCCCCGATGTGGTGGCCATGTGGCCATGCGCCCCGGAACGAACCGTCAAAGACGAGGCGACTCCGGCGGCTTGCACAGCCGCAGGACAAGCCCGGAGGAAACGCAGGATGAGATCCGCGATTGCGATCACGACGCTGACCTGTTGCCTGGGATTGTCCCCGGCCATGGGCGAGTCGGCCACCCAGCCGCTGGAGGAGATCCGCAGCGCGGTGGCCAAGCATCTCGAGAGCCGGCATGATGCCGGTCCCTCGGGGCAGGTCCAGATCGAGGTCTCGCGGCTGGACCCGCGGCTGCGACTGGCCGACTGCGACGTTCCGTTGACGGTGGATGCCAACGAGGCCCAGCCAAACCGCGGCGGGCGGGTGACGGCAGAAGTTCGCTGCGAGGGCAGTGCCCCCTGGCGCATTTTCGTGCCCGCACAGGTACGGGAGATCCGCCCTTTGGTGGTGGCTGCCCGCCCCCTGCCGCGTGGTACTGTGCTGACCGACAGTCACCTGGAAGTGTCTCGCGAAGACATCAACCAGCAACACCGCGGCTACCTGGTCGATCCGGCCACGGCCATCGGAAAGGTGACTCGCCGGCAGATTGGCCGCGGCGCGATTCTGACGCCATCAGACCTCGAGACGCCGCAGGTGCTTCGGCGCGGAGATCGCGTCACGCTGATTTCCGGCCGGCCGGGATTTACCGTAACGGCACGCGGTGAGGTTTTGTCTGCCGCCGGGCTGGGCGACCGGGTCCGGGTCAGAAACTTGAACTCGAAGCGGGTTGTCGAAGGGATCGTGGAAAGCGAGAATGAGGTTCATGTCGCCCGGCCATGATTCGGTCAGGCCGGGGTCTGCATTTGAATTTTGCATCAGGGCACCTAGGGCCTGTTCACACTATTGAGTGTGTCGACGATGAGCGCGAAATGGATGAA
>JBNGDJ010000181.1:0-3033 GCA_049974825.1 Halothiobacillaceae bacterium
GGCTTGCGCCATTGTGCGGCAGGGCATCCATGCCCTGCACGGGAAGGTCTGCATTTGTGCAGACCTTCCCTAAGGAAATTTGGCAGCCGGCCGCCCCGAAGTTTTTGTGCCGGACACCGGCAATGTCTTCCAGGGTGCCCTCCGGTGGGCACGCGCCCGAAGCTGCGTCTGAAGTCATTGAGCTGCACCATGGCCTGCATACCGGGCGTTGACCAAGCAGGCCGTTGAAAAAAGGCAGCAAGCCCTTTTTTTCAACATTCTGCTATGGGCTGAAATGCTCCGGCTCGGAATATTCCACCAGTTCGCGCAAGACTGCCAAAGCGAAGCCGCCGGATGGCAACGAAAACCGAAAATCCACGGCATCTTCCGCGACATGCATTGTCAGGTCCGAAACCGCCAGACGAAGCGGCCGGCGATCCGCCGCAATCCGCTGATTTTCCAGGCCAGTATTCAGCGGACTGCAGGTTTCGGCAAGCCGCGCTTCGCGTGCGGCGACCGCCGCCTGCGTCCCCGACTCGCCACTACCCCAAAGCGGCCCGGTCGGCGACAAGTCGCCTGCTTCGGCGCGGGTCAGCAGCGAAGACAGTTCTTCCTCGGTGGCCGTGAACTGGCTTCGGCTGCCGGCAAGGATCAGCCGATCTCCGGGCTGCGGCTTGTACCAACTGCCTTGCTCCACCCGGTCGGCCGCGATCACATTGAAAATTACCGAGCGGGCGACCGAAAGATTGCGCGACTGTTTGTCACGGGGCAGACGAACCGGCTTTCGAGCCGCCAGCCAGTCGACCGCCCGGTCGATATTGTTGCCTTCTCGCCCGAAGCGCTGCCCGGTAAAATAGTTCGGCACCCCGAAAGACTGGATGGACGTCAAGCGCCCGGCCAGGTCCGAAACTCGACCCGAAACCTGCCGCACCCGGATCTCGAAACGATTGCCCGCGTGGGCACCCCGCCGAAGCTTTCGCCCGTGACGAGTGGCCGACAGCAGACGCACTCCGGGAAGGTCTGCCGCTTCCAGATGATCGGCATCCTCGGTGGTCGGCACGCTGAACCACTGGCGCGTCACCGCATGCCGATCCTTCAACCCGGCATAGCCCACATCACGCGGATGCACCGAGAAGGCCCGGGCGATTTGGCGCGCCAGCCATTCGGTGTTCTGTCCTGTCTTTTCCAGCCACAACCAAAGGTGGGTTCCTTCTCCATCCGGCGCAAAGCCCAGCAACTCTTCCACCACGAAGTCCTCTGGATCACTTCGGATGACGCCGCAAATGACCGGCCCACCAAAAGCGAAGGGCGGGGCCAATGCCACCGCCCTCGCCTGCGGATTCAGCACGGTGGTACTCACTGCATGCGCCAGCGCAGGGTCTCCCCAGCGCGCAAGGGCACCAGTTCGGACCCGTCAGCCACGGTAAATTGCTCGGGCACAACCCAGGATTCGCGGCGCAGAACCACCAGGTCCTCGTTTGGTGGCAACCCGTAGAAACGTGGACCGTTCAGGCTGGTGAACGCTTCCAGGCGATCCAGCGCGCCCGCGGCCTCGAAGACCTCGGCGTAGAGTTCAAGAGCAGCGCAGGCCGTGTAGGCACCCGCGCAGCCACAGGCTGACTCCTTGGCGCCCCTTGGATGCGGGGCACTGTCGGTCCCCATGAAAAACCGGGGATTGCCGCCGGTCGCCACTTCAATCAGCGCCTCGCGGTGACGCTCGCGCTTGAGCACGGGCAAGCAGTAATAGTGCGGCCGGATGCCTCCGACCAACATGGCATTGCGGTTGTAGAGCAGATGATGCGCCGTGATGGTGGCACCGACCCGGCTTCCCGCGGATTCGACAAACCGGGCCGCGTCCGCTGTCGTGATGTGTTCCATCACCAGCTTCAGGTCCGGGAAACGCGAGAGCAGCGGGCCCAGCACGCGTTCAATAAACACGGCCTCGCGGTCAAAGATGTCTATCGAGGAATCAACCACCTCACCGTGGACCAGCAGCGGCAGCCCCGTCCTTGCCAGCGCCGCGACCAGGTGGTCAATGGCCAGCGGATCGCGCACCCCGCGGTCGGAGTTGGTGGTCGCTCCGGCCGGGTACAGCTTGACCGCATGGATCAGCGGATCGGCCGCCGCCTGCTCGATTTCCGATTCGCTGGTCGAGTCAGTCAGATAGAGCGTCATCAGCGGCTCGAAATGGCTGCCCCCCGGCAAGGCATCAAGGATCCGCTGGCGATAGGCATGGGCCATGGCTACCGTTGTGACCGGCGGTACCAGGTTGGGCATGATGATCGCCCGGCCGCACTGCCGGGCTGTGTGGCCGACCACGGCCTCGAGCATGGCCCCGTCGCGCAGGTGCAGATGCCAGTCGTCCGGCCGACGCAGGGTCAGCTCGTCGGGGGCATTACCAGGCAATGTAGGCATATCCTTCTTCCTGGTACTCCATCAGGGCTGATGCCCCAACTTCCTCGATGCGGGCGAAGGGGAACATGTCATCCGCCGTGTAGCCGACGGTGTTCATCGTGTTGCCACAGGCCACGAATTCCACGCCCACGTTTTCGGCAAAGTTGATGACGCGATCCTGAAGTTCCTTGTCCACTTCCCGCTTGGGGTTCTTCGCCAGAAGATGCACACCGGGGCCGAAGGTGACCACGGCCATCTTGACCCCGTCCTGGTACTTCTGAAACATCGCCGACAGGGAGTTAAGGATGGCCTTCTGATAGTCGTAGTCGGCCTTGTTCAGCTGGTAGACCACGAAATGATCCGGCGGGTCGCCGGGAAAACGCATGGCGTGGGCCTTGCCGGCCAGAAGGCTGCCCCCGATGCCGGCGGCGGCACCGGCCAGGAAGCGGCGGCGGTTGATTCGGTTTTCCTGACTCATGCTCGACTCCTCGGTTTGTCTCTTCGTCCAATCGGTAGCGGCCACTTTATTGGCAAAGCCCCCCGACTTCAATATCAGCGTTTACTAATAATCGAGCCGCCCCCTAAGGAAACTCTGCACAAAGCCCTCCTTGGCTTTGTGGGCTAACGCCAGCTACGCGTTCAGACACGCCCGGGCCGATA
>JBNGDJ010000182.1:0-2922 GCA_049974825.1 Halothiobacillaceae bacterium
CCCTGAAGGGTCTTTTTGCTGCCGCGGCGCTGGGTGGTGCCGTCGCCATGCCGGTGCAGGCTTCCGAGCCGATGACAGCCGAAGTGGCCCGGGTGTCCGTGGATGTGGCCAACACCGTGGCCATGGAGGCCATGAAAGCCTGTCGTGATCAGGGTATTCCGGTCAGTGTCACCGTGGTTGACCGAAACGGGATCGTGCAGGTCCAGGTGCGCGACACTACGGCACCGCCGGTGTCCCTGGGCATCAGCGAGAAGAAGGCCTATACCGCGATCATGTTCAATGCCAAGGGCTCCGATCTTGAGGAGCGCGCCGGGGGCGCCCTGACCCAGCTCGGAGAAGGTCTGGCGTTCATGGCCGGCTCCGTGGTCATGGAAGCCGGTGGCCGAATCTACGGCGCGGTGGGCGTCAGTGGTGCGCCGGACGGCATGGTCGATGAGGAATGTGCCGTGGCCGGATTCCAGGCCGTGTCCATGGATCTGGAAATGCTCTGATCGAAAACCTGAAGGCTCCGGCCTGCAGACGTGAAAAAGCCCCGGTCATGCCGGGGCTTTTGCATTCTTCGGGTCCGGCCTGGCCGGACCCTGCCATCCGAACGGACGGGCTGAATTACATCATGCCCATGCCGTCCATGCCGCCTGCCGGAGCGGCCGGGGCATCGTCCTTCTTCGGTACTTCGGCGATCATGCACTCGGTGGTGATCATGAGCGCGGCAACCGAAGCGGCGTTCTGCAGCGCGGTGCGGCTGACCTTGGTCGGATCCAGGATGCCCATTTCGACCATGTCGCCGAATTCACCGGTTGCGGCGTTGTAGCCGTAGTTGCCGCTGCCTTCCGCGACCTTGTTCAGGATCACGGACGGCTCCTCGCCGGTGTTCAGCACGATCTGACGCAGCGGCTCTTCCATTGCGCGGCGGGTGATGTCGTAGCCGACGTTCTGGTCGTGGATCGGGCTTTCCAGGTCCTTCAGGCCCTGCAGGGCACGGACCAGGGCCACGCCACCGCCGGGCACCACGCCCTCTTCGACCGCAGCACGGGTTGCGGACAGCGCGTCGTCGACGCGGTCCTTCTTCTCCTTCATCTCGACTTCGGTGGCCGCACCGACCTTGATGACTGCCACGCCGCCGGCCAGCTTGGCGATCCGCTCCTGAAGCTTCTCGCGGTCATAGTCGGAGCTTGTAGCTTCCATCTGGGTGCGGATCTGGGCCACGCGACCCTCGATGTCGGCCTTGGAGCCGGCGCCATCGATGATGGTGGTGTTTTCCTTGGTCACGACCACACGCTTGGCGGTACCCAGGTCGTCCAGGGTGACCTTCTCCAGCGTCAGGCCGACTTCCTCGGAGATGACGTTGCCGCCGGTCAGGATGGCGATGTCCTGCAGCATGGCCTTGCGGCGGTCACCGAAGCCCGGCGCCTTGACAGCCGCCACCTTGACAATGCCGCGCATGGCGTTGATCACCAGCGTGGCCAGAGCCTCGCCCTCGATGTCTTCGGCAATGATCAGGATCGGCTTGCCGGCCTTGGCCGCACCTTCGAGGGCCGGCAGCAGGTCACGGATATTGCTGATCTTCTTGTCGTGCAGCAGGACGTAGGGGTCCTCCAGCTCGACAGACATCTGCTTCTGGTTGTTGACGAAGTAGGGAGACAGGTAGCCGCGGTCAAACTGCATGCCCTCGACCACGTCCAGCTCGTCATCGAAGCCCGAGCCTTCCTCGACAGTAATCACGCCGTCCTTGCCCACACGCTCCATGGCTTCGGCAATGATCTTGCCGATAGACTCGTCAGCGTTGGCGGAGATCGTCGCGACCTGGGAGATCGCCTTGTTGTCCTCGCAGGGCTTGGACAGCTTCTTGAGTTCTTCGACGGCCACCTGAACGGCGCGATCGATACCGCGCTTGAGGTCCATCGGGTTCATGCCCGCGGCCACGGCCTTCATGCCTTCGCGCACGATGGCCTGGGCCAGCACGGTGGCGGTGGTGGTGCCGTCGCCGGCCTCGTCATTGGTGCGCGAGGCGACTTCCTTCACCATCTGCGCGCCCATGTTCTCGAACTTGTCTTCCAGTTCGATTTCCTTGGCGACGGTCACGCCGTCCTTGGTCACGTGCGGTGCACCGAAGCTCTTTTCGATGACCACGTTGCGGCCCTTGGGACCGAGAGTGACCTTCACCGCGTCGGCGAGGACGTTCACGCCGCGCACCATGCGGTCACGGGCGCTGGTAGAAAAACGTACGTCTTTGGCTGCCATTGTTCAGTAAACCTCTGTCTTGATGTGGTTTGATGGAACGGGGTGTTGCGACACAGACTCGGTGATCAGCCTTCGATCACGGCCAGGATGTCGTCCTCGCCCATCATCAGCAGTTCTTCGTCGTCGACCTTGACCTTGCTGCCGGCATACTGGCCGAACAGCACGATGTCGCCGACCTTCACGCCCATGGGACGAACTTCGCCCTTGTCGTTGCTCTTGCCGGGACCGGCGGCGATCACTTCGCCCCGATTCGGCTTCTCGGCGGCGGAATCCGGCAGGACGATGCCGGCAGCAGTGGTGCGCTCTTCTTCGACGCGCTTGATCAGAACACGATCGTGCAAGGGACGGATCTTCATCGATTCGACTCCATCATCTGGTTGGATGTTGAACGCGGTTGCGGTTGCCTGGAAGGGGATCGTTAGCACTCACCCCTGGCGAGTGCTAATAATAGGGGCGCCCCCGGACACGTCAAGGGGCCTCCGAAAAAAAATTCAGCATCCAGGCCAGCGACCCCGGGTGCATGACTCGGTTGTTCGCAGGCGTTCCCAAGGGAAACTCTGCACAAATCCATCCCTGGATTTGTGGGCTAACGCCAGCTTAACGCGCCAGCTGGCGGAGCCCGCGTTCACGCCCGGGCCATGCTCCGCAATTCAATGGCTTACGCCATTGAGCGTTGGGGCA
>JBNGDJ010000183.1:0-2894 GCA_049974825.1 Halothiobacillaceae bacterium
CGGGCCGATACATGCTCGGCCCGGGCTCCGCAATTCAATGGCTTGCGCCATTGATCGCTGGGGCATCCATGCCCCAATCGGGAATCTGAAGCATTCGTGAAGAGATTCCCTGAAGACCTTCCTTTTGTAAACACCCTCCGAGTATGTGATGAAATACAGCGATCTGCGCGATTTCCTGTCCCAGCTGGAGCGCCGGCAGCTGCTGCTGCGTGTCAGGCAGCCCGTCGACCCGGTGCTTGAAATGACCGAGCTCTCCGACCGGGTGCTGCGCCGCGGTGGTCCGGCGTTGCTGATTGAAAACCCCGTGGGGCATGACATGCCGGTGCTGCTGAATCTCTTCGGTACGGTGGAGCGGGTGGCGATGGGTATGGGCGGTCAGTCGCTTGAAGACCTGAGAGAAATCGGGCGGTTGCTGGCGTTTCTCAAGGAGCCGGACCCGCCGAAGGGTTTGAAGGAAGCCTGGCAATCGCTGCCGATCTTCAAGAAGGTTCTGGACATGGCGCCGAAGATGGTGCGCTCGGCCCCCTGCCAGGAGGTCGTGATCGAGCAGGACGATGTGGATCTGGCCGCCTTTCCCGTCCAGACATGCTGGCCGGAAGATGCCGGGCCCCTGATTACCTGGGGGCTGGTGGTGACCCGAGGGCCGGAGAAGTCCGGCCAGCCGGCATCGCCGGATGGACGGCGCGATGCGCAAGGTGGCGCCGGGGGTGGTCAGGCCAGATCATCTCGGATCAACATGGGGATCTATCGCCAGCAGGTGATCGGTCGCAACCGGGTCATCATGCGCTGGCTTTCACACCGGGGTGGCGCCCTTGACCTGCGGGACTGGCAGATTGCCCACCCGGGCAAGCCTTTCCCGATCGCGGTGGCGCTCGGTGCCGATCCGGCCACCACGCTGGGGGCCGTCACGCCAGTGCCGGATTCGCTGGCGGAGCATGCCTTTGCCGGGCTGCTGCGCGGTTCGCGCACGGAACTGGCCCAGTGCCTTACCCATGATCTGAAAGTCCCCGCCACGGCCGAGATCATTCTCGAGGGGTATATCTATCCCGAAGACATGGCCGACGAGGGGCCGTTTGGGGATCACACGGGCTATTACAACGAAGTGGACCGCTTTCCGGTATTTACCATCGAGCGGATTACGCGGCGCCGAGACCCGATTTATCACAGCACGCATACGGGGCGTCCGCCGGACGAGCCGGCCATTCTCGGGGTGGCACTGAACGAAGTCTTCGTGCCGCTGATCCAGAAGCAGTTTCCGGAAATCGTTGACTTCTACTTGCCGCCCGAGGGTTGTTCCTACCGCATGGCGGTGGTTTCCATGCGCAAGCAGTATCCCGGTCATGCCAAGCGGGTCATGATGGGGGTCTGGTCCTTTCTGCGCCAGTTCATGTACACCAAGTTCGTCATCGTGGTGGACGATGACGTGAATGCCCGGGACTGGCAGGACGTGGTCTGGGCCATGACCACCCGGATGGACCCGGTGCGTGACACCCTGCTCGTCGAGAACACTCCGATCGACTACCTTGACTTCGCCTCGCCGGTTTCCGGGCTGGGCGGCAAGATGGGCATGGATGCGACCAGCAAGTGGCCCGGCGAAACGGGCCGCGAATGGGGACGGCCGATCGTGATGGATCCGGCCGTGCGCAAGCGCATCGACGGACTGATGGACGAGTTGTTCGGCTGAATCGGCCACCCGGCAGCACCCTGCGCGATGCCGACTGGTGGCGGCCGACTGTCAGAAGGCCATCTCCACCCCGAGCCCCAGGGCCCAGGCCTCCTGGCGCTCGGGGTCGTTTTCGTCGCGGGGCCAGAAATGTCCCACGATAATCTCGCCGAACAGCCAGTCCCGGTAGATTGGTTGCTGATAGATGGCGCGAAGTCCGTATTCGCCGACACCTACCCGCTCGCCGGTCTCACCGTTGGCCAGGAGCTCCAGGGAGATCTCGCGGCCTGCGCCCAGTGTCTGAAACAGACCGGCGGCGCTTGACCAGCTCAGTCCGTCGGTCTCGCTGCCAAAGGTGCCGGCATTTCGCCAGCGGAAGGCCAGGCTGTCGCTCAAGGCGTGGGCGTAATCCAGCGCCGTCGTGGCACCGATTCCATCGGAAACAGCAACGAAGAGCGTTTCGCGAAACTCGAAGTTGGCCCTGGGCGAGAGCCACCAGCGCATTCGATAGCGAGCCTGGGCGTATACCTTGTAGCCGCCGCGCACCCCGAGCCGCAGATCCACATTGTCCAGCAGGTGATAGCCTATGCCGGCGAAGAAGGTTTCGTCCTCGCGGCGGTTTTCGGGCAGCAGAAGCTGGGCCCGTGAAAAGGTTTGCGGCTGGTCGTTGACCAGCTCCTGTTCGTTGTCGCGGCCAAAGAACAGGTAGGCGCGTTCGTCGAGGTTGGGCATCTGCACCTGCAGACGAAAGCGAACCGAGCCCTTGAAGCCCTCGTCGGCGCGGTGCAGCCCGCGCAGGCGGATGCTGCCGCCGACCTCGCCCCCTTCCTCGAAGGGGCGATCGCCAAACCAGCCGTCCACATGACGCAAAAGCCAGTAAGTGGAGTCGTGAAGCCCCTGGCGCGTGGCATGAAGCCAGCCCATGCCCGGGGCCGGTGCGGACATCTCTCCGGCGGCCACTTCCGGTTTTTCCGTCGAATCCGCTGCCCAGGTTGGTGTGAGCGACAGCGAGAGGCTCAGCCAGAGCATGATGGAAAAGACTCGGTGCATGATGCGCTCCCGGTCGGTGGGTGATCTGCAGCCGCCACGGCTTTCGCAAGCCCTTTTAGACAGATTCGCTCGGACCATAAAGTATACGCCTGCGGCCAGACTGCCGCGCGCTGGATGCCGTAAACGGGTGGTTGCGCGCCCGCCTGTTAGGGAATCTCTGCATTCGTGCAGAGTTTCCTTA
>JBNGDJ010000184.1:0-2834 GCA_049974825.1 Halothiobacillaceae bacterium
CTTGACATTGAGACTCGAATTCGTAGGCAAGAGGAAGAAGCACGCCGGGCAAGACTGGTGGCCGGCTGGAACGATGATATCACCGATTTATTACTTGGTATCTGGCCAGAAGACACATTGAGTCACTGCGAACGTATCCGTTCCATTAACCCCGTCTTCCCAGTGGTGTCGTGAGTTGTCATGCTGTTGTGATGGAAGATCACCTCGATGACATGACAACTTCGGATGGCTGGGCGGGCCCTGGTTTGGTGGCGCGGCGTCGGCTGAGCCGGGCGGTTTGGGTCGAGCTTGTGGCGCGTCAGCGTGGCAGCGGGCTCTCGGCCGCTGAGTTTTGCCGTGGTGAAGGGATACCACCCGAGGCGTTTTACCGCTGGCGGCAACGCCTGGGGCGGGGATCGGTTTCTGCCCGCAAGGATTTTGTGCAGCTCAAGGCGGCGGCTTCAGCCTCCCTGCCGAAGTCGGCACCGGCCCAAAACATGATCGAGGTTCGCTTTCGGTGCGGCGCTTTGCTTCGTTGCCCGACGGAGCAGCTGACCCAACTGGTCAGGCTGCTGGTCGATCAGCCTCAGGAAGGCGACCGATGCTGAACGTCGCCGGTCCGGTTCCGATTTATCTCTACGCCGGCATTGCCGACATGCGCAAGAGCTTCGACGGTCTGATGGGTTTGATTGCTCAGGCGCAGATCGTCGAGATGCAGGGCGTCCTGTCGGGGGCATGGTTTGTCTTTCGCAATCGGCGAGGCGATCGGATCAAGATTCTCTACTTCGATCGCGATGGTCTGGCGATCTGGTACAAGCGTCTGGAACGCGGCCGCTTCCAGTGGCCGCGCATCGAGGCCGGTCAGCCTTCAGTCACCGTGGATCCCTCGCAGTTGCGTCTGATCTTGGACGGGATCGATCTCCACTCGGTCCGTCGCCGCAGACGGTATCACCGACCCGTGTCGGCATCGCCGAGCCTCTGAGGCGTGAGTACCGCCGGCTTGTTCTCTAATCGTCATATACTGTACTTGACATCTTCATGATCGATATGATATTGTTCACCCACGATCATGACGCCGCCTTCCGTGACTCATCTCGACGAAGCCAGAGAAGTGATTGCCGGGCTGTGCGCGCAGATTGACTTGCGGCAAAGCCGGCTCGAATCGATGACGGCGGCGGCGGAGGCCTCCCACAAAACCATCCTTGACCAGAAGAGTCAGATTGCCTGGCTGCTGCGTCAGTTGTACGGGCGCCGGTCCGAAGCCTTCAAACGATCGGACGAGCCGGGATTGTTTGATCACTTGATCCATGCCGAAGTTGAAGACGCCGACAAGTCGGAGGCAGCTGAGCCCTCGGAGGAACCGGAGCATGAAGACCGATCGAAGAAGGCCGCGGTGCGGGGCAGGCGGAAGCCGCTTCCCGACAATCTGCCGCGGGTGGATCGGATTTATGATCTGCCCGAGGAGGAAAAGGCGGGGATGAAGCGAATCGGCGAGGAGGTCAGCGAGCAGTTGGGTTATGAGCCGGGCCGGTTGTATGTGATTCGACATGTGCGTTACGTCTATGCCCGTATCGAGGAATCCCTGGACGGCAGCTGCGCCAATGTGGTGACCGCCCCTCGACCGGAAGAAGGTTTGTCCAAGTGTCTGGCGGCGCCGTCGCTGCTGAGCCATGTGGGGATCAGCAAGTTCGGGGATCATATGCCGCTGTATCGGCTGGAAGGAACGATCCGGCGGAGCAGCGGGATGAGGATTTCCCGTTCGAGCATGTGCCGCTGGATGCAGGATGTGGGCGAGTTGTGTCGCCTGCTGCTGAGACTGATGCGTCAGGAGATTCTGCAATCGCATGTGATTCAGGCCGACGAGACGCCGGTAACCCAACTGGACGGCTCCAAGAGGATGCCCGGGGGCAAACGAGGGTCACGGAAGGCCTACTTCTGGTCGTATCTGGGCGATGACGAGCATCCCTATGTGATCTACGACTACCAACCCAACCGCAGCCGCGCCGGACCCAATGCCTGGTTCAGCAACCCCGCCCCCGCCCCCGGAAGTACCCCCGGAACCCCCGGAAGCTTTGAGAATCTTGACGACGGCCTGGGTGAGCCGGCCTATCACGGTCTGCTTCAGTGCGATGCCTATACCGGCTATGGCGATCTGTTTGATCCGGAGAAACCGTGGCGGATGACGCACGTGGCGTGCTGGGCGCATGCGCGGCGGAAGTTCTATGACCTCCGCACGCAGTTCCCCGGCCCCTGCCATCATGTGTTGGGCGAGTTGCAGCTGCTGTACGCCGTGGAGCGTGAAGCACGGGATCTGGAAGACGATCAACGTCTGGCCATGCGTCAGGACCGAAGCCGGCCGATCGTCAAGGCCCTGCTGGACTGGTGCCGGGCCCAGGCATCGGACCTGCTGCCCAAAAGCATGCTGGGCGAGGCGGTGCATTATGTGCTCAACCAAACCGAGGCCTTGAGCCGCTATCTGGATGATCCGAAGCTCGCCATCGACAACAACGCATGTGAGCGCAGCCTGCGAGGGATCGCGATCGGGCGAAAGAACTGGCTGTTCACCGGCAGTGAAGCCGGCGGCCGCGCTGCGGCGACCATGTTCAGCCTCATCAGCAGTGCCAAACGAAACCAGATTGATCCACACGCCTATCTCACCGACCTGATCACCCGCCTGCCCGCCACCTCAACCGGCAACCTCACCCAATTCCTGCCCGATCACTGGAAACGCAACCGGTAAATAACACCCGGCCCGAAGATTCCCAAGCCATCACATCCAGGGGGATCGTGGAACGCTTACGTGCATGCGGCCGTTGGCGTCGGCTCTGGCGTTGGGCAGGCCGGAGATTTTCAAC
>JBNGDJ010000185.1:0-2809 GCA_049974825.1 Halothiobacillaceae bacterium
CCCGGTAGGCGTTCCCAAGCGGAGCTTGGGAACGAGGGGCGTGATTCAGGGCGTCATGTCGTGTCCGGCCGGTCCGCGTCTGGCCGCATCAGTTGCTCGAATGCCTCGACCGGCATGGGTCGGTGGAAAAGAAAGCCCTGATACAGGTCGCAGTCGTGGGCGCGCAGGAAGGCGAATTGCTCTTCGGTTTCCACGCCCTCGGCCACCACGCCAAGGTCCAGCGCCCGGGCCATGGCGATGATTGTCTCGACGATGGCCGCATCGTTGCCGTCGGTGGTGATGTCCCGGACGAACGACTGGTCGATCTTCAGCTGGTTGAGCGGCAGGCGCTTGAGATAGCTGAGTGACGAGTAGCCGGTGCCGAAATCGTCCAGAGAGAGCCGCACGCCCAGCGCGCAGAGATCCTTGAAGATCTCGATGACATCCAGCTGGTTGGACATCATGGTTGTTTCGGTGATCTCCAGCTTCAGCAGCTGGGCGGGCGCTCCCGTGCGCTCCAGCAGGCCGGTCATCTGCCCCGTGCAGCTTCCCTGCATGAGCTGTCGGGCACTGAGGTTGACTGACAGGGTCAGCGAGGACAGTTCGGGGCGATCCTGCCATCCGGCAAGCAGCCGGCAGGCCGACTCGGTAATCCAGTTGCCCAGCGGCACGATCAGCCCGGTCTGTTCGGCCAGCGGGATGAACTCGCCAGGTGAAATCCACTGGCCGTCCGGCTGCGGCCAGCGGGCCAGAACCTCGGCCGCGCGCACATGACCTGACTGGTCGACGATTGGTTGCAGGTGCATGGTCAGTTCGCCGTTTTCCAAGGCATGGCGCAGGCGGCTTTCCATTTCCACGTGCCGTTCCAGGCGGGTCTGGGTTTCCGGGTCGAAGAAGCGGATCGCGTTGCGTCCGGCATCCTTGGCCTGATACATGGCAATGTCGGCCTGCTTGAGCAGCTGGTCGGCATCCATCCGGTTGCCAAGAAACAGGCTGACCCCGACACTGGGTGTCATGGCATGTTTCTGACCCGCCAGTTCGTGTGGCCGACTGATCTGCGCCAGGATCTTCTCCGCCACCTGCGCGGCGGTTTCCTCGGCCTGATCGACCTGGCGCCCGAGCTGGGAGAGCAGGATGACAAACTCGTCACCGCCGATCCGGGCCACCGTGTCGGATTCGCGCATGGATTCGGTCAGTCGTCGGGCCACGGACTCGAGCAGCAGGTCACCGATGGCATGGCCCCGGGTATCGTTGAGCGTCTTGAAGTTGTCCAGGTCGATAAACAGCAAGGCCCCGTAATTCTGCTCGCGCTGCGAGACGGCAATTGCCTGGCGCAGGCGATCCTTGAGCAGGCGGCGGTTCGGCAGGCCGGTCAGCGGGTCGTAGAAGGCCAACTTCTCGATTTCCTCCTGGGCCTTCTTTTGCTCGGAGAGGTCGTGGACACTGGCCACGTAGTGGGTAATCTCGCCGGCCTCGTCACGCACAACCGAGATATTCAGCCACTCGGCGTAGATGCCACCGTCCTTGCGCCGGTTCATTACCTCGCCCTGCCACTGGCCCACCCGGTTGATCTGGTCCCACATGGCCCGGTAGAAGTTCTTGTCGTGATGTCCTGACTGCAGCAGCCGCGGGGTCTGGCCGATGGCTTCCTCGGCCGTGTAGCCGGTCATCTGCTCGAAGGCTTCGTTCACCCGCAGGATGCGCTGGTCCCGGTCGGCGATAATGACCGGCTGCATGTGCTCGAAGGCGACCCCGGCGATCCGCAGGTCCTCCTCGATGCGCCGGCGTTCGCTCATGTCCCGGAACACCACCACGGCGCCGGAATCGGCCGTGTGTACCGGGGTGATCGTGATTTCGACCGGGAAAAAATGCCCCGCCTTGTGGATGAACCATTCCTCGGCATGCCGGGTCTGGCCGTCCCGAAGCGTCTGGTGGATCGGGCATTCCTCGGGTGGGTAGTCCGAGCCATCGGGCCGGTGATGATGGAAGAGTGCATGCAGATCAGCCCCGAGCACCTCCTCCCGGTTGTAGCCGAGCAGGCTGATGGCCGCGTCGTTGGCAAAGGTGCATCGTCCCTCGGGGTCGATTCCGTAGACCCCTTCACCGACGGCCTTGAGCAGCAGGGCCTGGTTCTGAAGATGATGCCTGGCCTCGTCGATGGCCCGCTTTTCGCGGGTAATGTCCCGGACCACCATCATGCGCCCTTCCGGCTGCTCGGCGGCGTGGGGCAGGGGCAGGCGGCGAATCTCCAGGTACTGCTCCGGGCGGGACGGCTGGGACTGCGCGTCGATCTTGAGCACCAGCAGGTCGCTGCCATCCGCCTGTGTTTCCCCGGACGAAGGCAGGTTGAACAACTCGTCGAACCGCGGGCGCAGCGCGGCCAGCTGCTGGTCGGTCATGCCGTTCCACGCCACGTCCGCCAGTTCGAACAGCTGCTCGGCGGAGTGGTTGATGACCTGCCAGCGGCCATCGGTGTCCTTGAGAACCACGGCATCCGGCATGGCCTGGATCAGCCGGTCGAGCCGGCCTTTCTCGAACCGCAGCTGGGCCGTCCGCTGACCGATGCGCTGCTCCAGGGACTGCTTGGTCTCGAACAGCCTGCGTCGCAGAACCAGCAGGCGCCCGAGCAGCGCGCCGACCAGTGCGCCCACTACGGTGGGAACGACCAGCATCCGGGGCAGAAAATCCTGGTAGACGAACAGGAATTGAACGGCCGCAAAGACCCACACCAGGCCCAATGAACCCGCGATCGACCAGAGATAGGTTTTCCTGTCGGCGCTTTTCAAGAGCTTTGGTTTGCCCGCTGATCGTGGTGAGAAGGGTTTTTTTA
>JBNGDJ010000186.1:0-2782 GCA_049974825.1 Halothiobacillaceae bacterium
GGATGGTTTTCTGACGGGCAAGTCTGCCGAACAGGGGATCCAGTCCGTCCATGGCGCCGGTGGCGATCATCGGGGTCAATGAGTTTGTCCCGTCCCCCTCGACCCGCCCGCGTTAAACGGGCATTCTTGTCCCTGCGAAACTGCCGCTTTGCCTGGCGGGAAGGCGGGCTCGCCCTCGGTGGGGGCCATTTGCCCGCGTACAGCCAAATCACATGCACCCTGGGACGATCGTCACCATGAGCGAGACCATTTTTTCCAAGATTATTCGGCGCGAGATCCCGGCCGATATCGTGTTCGAGGACGACGAGATCCTCGCTTTCCGGGACATCAACCCGCAGGCACCACTGCATGTGCTGATTATCCCGAAAAAGCCGATCCCCACCCTGGACGACCTGCAGCCCGAGGATGCCCCGCTGGTTGGCCGGCTTTTTGTAGTGGCCACGGAAATCGCGCGGCAGGAAGGGGTTGCCGAAGCCGGTTACCGGACGGTATTCAACTGTCGGGCCGATGGGGGGCAGGAGGTGTATCACCTGCATCTGCACCTGCTTGGCGGCCGGGCCATGCAATGGCCACCAGGCTGAACCGGCGGTGACGCGGCCCGGGAAATCATTGCAGGGGAGGCCTCACCAGGGTTTCGTGCTTCCCGACTTCCGGGTTCGAGGGAATTTCTGAACGATTGCAGTAGTTCCCGACGGGGGATTCATGCACAAATGCAGGGTTTTCCCGTGGATGACCGACGGCAGCGTTTCGCTGTCCGGTCTGGTTTGGGGGACTGGGTGAGGCACTGACTTGGATATCTTGCTGCTTGGTCTGCTGCTTGTGCTGGGGGTGCTTGCGGGCAATCTCGGTTCGTCATTGCTCGGTGTGCCGCGCGTGCTGGGCTATCTGCTGGTCGGAATCCTGTTTTCGCCGTCGCTTCTCGGTGGCGCCCTGTCGCTTGATCTGGAGCAGGCCATTGAGCCGATGGTTGCCGTCGCCCTGGGTGCGATCGCATTCCTGGTGGGCGGGTCGGCAACCGTGGATCAGCTCAGACGTCTGGGCCCCACCATCACGGGCGCTACGCTTGGCAAGGTAATCGGGGCCTTCCTGGCGGTGTTCGTCGTCTTCCTGCTGATTGCCCCGCTTGCCGAAAATCGCTCCAATCTCCAACTGGCGGTCGTGCTTGCGGCGGTTGCGACCATCACGGCGCCGGCGACCCTGATTGCCATCGTGCATCAGTATCGGGCTGTAGGCCCGCTCACAACCACACTTCTTGGAATGGTCGCCCTGGATGATGCTCTGGGGATTGTTCTTTTTTCGCTGGTGCTCGCCCTGGTGGGATCGGCGACGCTGGTCGAGGCGCTTCCCTGGGCGGCCTGGGAGATCGCCGGTGCCTTGATGAGTGGTGTGACGGCCGGTTGGCTGGTGGAGCGAATGCTTCGTAGCCTGCATGAGCAGGAGCTGCGGATGGTGTTGCTGGTTGGCGCCATCATCCTGCTCGTGGGGCTTGCCGAGGCCGCTCATTTTTCTGCATTGCTGGCGGCCATGACCTTCGGCTTCGTCGCTCGTTGGCGGGGCGGGCCACGCGCTGACCGAGTGTTTGAACCCGTGGAGCAACTCGAGGAACTGCTGTTTGTGCTGTTCTTTGCTCTGGCCGGGCTGCATTTCTCGCTCGACCTGGTCATGGACAATCTTTGGCTGATTCTTGGCTTTTTCGTGGTCCGTGCCCTGGGGCAGATGGCCGGAGGTTATGCCGGGGCCCGGCTGGTCGGCGCCGGCCCCATGATTGCCAACCACGTGGGCCTCGGGATGCTGCCGCAGGGTGGAGTCGCCATTGGGATGGCCCTGATGGTGGCCGGTGAACCCGGCTTCGAGCAAGTGGGCGATCTGGTGGTCAACGTCGTGACGGCCAGCACGATTCTGACGGAGTCGGTGGGGGCACTGGCAGCCCGCTACGGCCTGTATCGGGCGGGCGAACTGGGGCGGGGCATTCAGAACGGTCATTGAACCGCGGGTTGCCCGAAGCCCGCGTTCGGGAGGGTGCAAGCATGCTGGCTGAGAAATGGTTGGAAAAACATCCCCTGAGCCCGGTGACCGTGCCGCTTGGCGCATCGCTCGAGGCGGCGGGTGAGGCCTTGCTCGCCGAACCGGCCGCTCGGGATCTCTACGTGCTCGACCCCTCGGGGCGCCCTTGTGGCCATCTGAGTTTGCGGCAGATTGCGGGGCTGCTCCTGGCCGCGGAGCGACCGACGCACAGTCGACGTCAACTGATTGACCGGATTGCCTTTGTTCGTGGTCCGGTCGAGGACTACATGGATTCGCACGTGCTCAGAATTGGCCTGGACGAGCGGATCAGCGATGTGCTGCATCACTTCATGGAGCGGCGCATCGAGGATATTCCCGTTCTTGGCCGTGACGGTTGCATCGTGGGCGTGATTCGCCTGCGTGACCTGCTTGCCGCACGCCTCGCGCACTGGGCACGCGCCAATGGACACGAAAACTTCCCGGAACACTGAGTCCGCCTCCTTCGAACGCAAGGTCCGGACGCAAGGCTTTCCCAGGCGGATTTTTGAGCTTCAAATCGCCGGTTTTGGGACGCGGAGCTGCACCGGGCCGGACGTCGACCTGCCAAAGGCGGAAACCGCTTCTGCCACAGGTTTGTTGTTACCCATCAAGTTCCTTAAGGAAACTCTGCACAAATCCATCCATGGATTTGTGGGCTGACGCCAGCTGCGCGTTCAGCAACGCTCGGGCCGATACACGCTCGGCCCGGGCTCCGCAATTCAATGGCTTACGCCATTGA
>JBNGDJ010000187.1:0-2693 GCA_049974825.1 Halothiobacillaceae bacterium
AAAAAAACCCGACCAGCAAAGCTGTCGGGTTCTGGAAATCTTGGTAGGCGCGAGTGGGATCGAACCACCGACCACCACCATGTCAAGGTGGTGCTCTACCACTGAGCTACGCGCCTGTTGCATTCAGCGAGAGCGCATTCTACCGGCTCTTGACGGGCTGTCAACTCCGATTTTCAATTCCCCCGCACGTACGGCCGCGCACATTTGGCCCATATTTGGCCCAACTCGGCAATGGATACGATGAGATTGCTCCTCCAAACGAGTGCCACCGGAATTTTGCCAAACCCCACGCCGACATGCGCGCCCCGGAGGTTTTCTACCGCTTGTGTGGGGCCCACCCGCCAACAATCAATCGTCAAAACCGCTGCCACCTCCCCAGTCTGAGCCATCCCAACCTGAGCTGTCCCAGCTCGTGTCGCTGCTGTCCATGTTCGAGTCAAGCCCTCCCGAATGATCAAGATCACTCGGGTAAAAGCCGTACTCGCTGGAACCATAGGGATTGCCCGCGCTGTCGACACCGCCCTGACCACCGATCATGGGCAAGCCGGTCGCCGGATTGATCTCCGTGCCCTCGGTAGGCTCGATGGGCTTGCCCATTCCGAAAAGTGAACTCAACCATCCCATGCGGCATCCCCCCCTGATCAAACCTTCCTTGACGAGGATAGACCCGTCAACGAACGAAGGCGAGCAGACGAGTTGGCCTGGCAGCCGGTCAGACATTCGCGGCATGGCTGCACGGATTGGATAAAACAGCCAGCCCTTCAACGCTTCGGCAATGTCACGCGGCGGCCGGGCGAAACCGGCAGAGCGAATCCAAATCGTGCGTAGACCGGGGCATTCATGAACGAGTCCTTTCGGAACAGCTCACTGCGCGGCCGCGGATGTGGATGAGCCGGCCTTGTCCCGCGGATCCTTCGGGCGCGGCTTGCTGTTGATGTAGGCGGCCACATCCCAGGCCTCCTGCACAGACAGCGTCCCGCCCAGCCCCAGCGGCATGTTGGCATGGATGAAGGCGGCAGCCGTATTCACCCGATGCATCCCGGCCCCGGCATTGTAGGCACCATCGCCCCAAAGTGGCGGGAAAAGCACCTGCCCCTCCACCGTCATTCCGGCACCCTCGGCCTGATGACAGATCGCGCAGCTTTGCGCATAGACGATGGCGCCACGCCCGGGGTCATAGGGCTGCGGGGGATCATCCAACTGCGGATAGCCACGCCCGGGCATCCGGGCATCCCCGGTTGGCGCCCCCTTGGCCATCCAGAACATGTAACTTTGCAGGTCCTTGAGTACCTCGTGGCCCGGCGGTGGCGCCTCGCCTGCCTCGGAGGCCTGGGCATTCATCGAGTAGGTGAAGCAGCCGCGCAGGCGTTCCTCCATCGTGTTCACATGGTGGTTCTTTTCCCGGTATGCGGGGTACGCAACCCAGGCCGCCCACATGGGTGCGGAGCCCGCGACCCTGCCGGAGCCAAGATGGCAGTTGTTGCACGACTGCTGGTTGCCGACAAAGCGACGCGCGTCGCTTTGTCTTGTGTGGTCGAAAATCAGCTTGCCCCGTCGCACCGAATCGCCGAAGGCACCATCCGGAATATCGTCCATGGATGGCGGAACAAAACCGTCGGGGTGTGGCGTCACACCCGCCACCGGGTCCGAGGCCTGCGCACAAGTCATGACCAGGCTTGCGCCAAACAGGATTGTCAGGATCATGCGCTTGCTCATTTGGCGGCCTCCCTGGTTGCGCCTACATCGTTCCGGGCCTTGACGGGCTGGTGCGCCAGCCAGGTTGATACCGCCTGGATCTGCCGATCATCAAGACGCTTGGCGATGGCGCCCATCATGCCCAGGGGCTCGCCCCGGCGCTTGCCTGCCTGCCAAGCCTGCAACTGCCCAGACAGGTACTTGGCCGGTTGACCCGCCAGCGGCGGGAAGGCGGCACCCGCGCCGCGCCCACCCGGGCCGTGGCACTGGACGCAGGCCGGAATCCCGTTTTCAAGACCGGCGCTCCAGTCCCCTTTAGTCGCAAGCTGCTCCCCCAAGCGCATCAAGTCTTTGTCAGGTTTGGGCATGTCATCGACGGCCGCGGGTTGTTCAGCATACCAGGCAGCTACGGCGCGACGCTGTGCTTCGGTCAAATCCTTGTCCTGCGTCGCCATCAGCGCGTTGTCCCGCCTTCCGTCAACGAAGGCCGCCATCTGATCGTAAAGATACGCCTCCGGCAACCCTGCAAGCCGGGGAAAGCTTGCCGCCGCGTTGCCCTCCCCTTGCTGCCCATGACAGCCGACACAGGGCGACGCATGATCCACACCGTGATGGGCAATCTGTTCGCCCAGGTCGAGATCTTCAGCTGCCAGGGGCGCAGAAAGAAGGGCACCCAGGAGGCCAGCGAGAAACCAATGCCCAGCGGAACGCCGGACCAGAAAGTCAGTATTTGCCATGCACGCACTCCTTGAAACGGCGCTCTGAAGCGGCGCCTTTCGGGTATTCCGTGCACGTTTGCCTCATGCCCGGACGAATCAGGCCTGCCACACACTTTAGCCGCGTGGAATCGGGTGAAGGCCGGTTACCACAAACACAGACTGGGTGTGGAAATCCCGATAACGAGGCTAACCCTTCCGCCCCTTCCTGTGAAGGCTTGCGCTCACCGAGGGAAAACCTCGCACAAACCGTCCATGGTTGTGTCCAGAGACGCCCAGGCC
>JBNGDJ010000188.1:0-2591 GCA_049974825.1 Halothiobacillaceae bacterium
CCCTTGAGCGCCTGCTCGATCCCCGTGCACTCACGGGTCCCACCGGGAATTAAGATACTCTCTGCACCCACGAAGACAGCCCCTGGGAAAGCTCTGCACAAATCTATCCATGGATTTGTGGGCTGGCGCCAGCTTAACGCGTCAGCAGGCTTTGCCCGCGTTCAGCAACGCCCGGGCTGATACATGCTCGGCCCGGGCTCCGCAATTCAATGGCTTGCGCCATTGTGTGGCAGGGCATCCATGCCCCAATCGGGAATCTGAAGCATTCGTGCAGAGATTCCCAAGGCAATCCGCCCGATTTCATCCCGCTGTCATTCGGTTGAAATAACCTTGCCAGTTATCCGGGCAGCCTGCCGGCAACCGGCGTAGCCAAAGTGGCGTGTCCGCTCATGAGGATGATCGACAATGAGCGATCCGGGTGTGCGCCTGAGGCTGGTCAACGGCCGTCCGTTTTCTGGGAGCGACCATGATCAATACCCTATTGCCATCTCGGCAGCGCGAAGCGCTCGACGAACTTCGTTCCGAATTGCTTGACCTGCGCGAGCGGGTGACCCGGTCGATCGAAACCGACCTCTGCAGCCTTTCCCCTGACGAACAGGCCAGCCGTGCCAACCTGCATCATTACCTCAACCTGCGCAGTACCGACCTGCGCAGCCTGCAGGAGCGGCTGTCCGAGTCGGGCCTGGCCTCGCTCGGGCATTGCGAGGGGCATGTCCTGCATGACCTCGACCAGATCCTGCGCCTGGTGCATGCCGTACTGGGCGAGCCACTACCCGAGCTTGCCGATCCGGCAGATCCTCCCGTAGACCCTTGCACGGCGACGCGCATCCTGGCCCAGAACACCGCCCATGTGCTCGGACCGCTGCCGCCGAATCGCGCCGTGCGCATCATGGTGACCATGCCCTCGGAGGCAGCGGACGATCCCGGACTGGTTCGGTCGCTGCTTGAACTGGGCATGGACGTGGCCCGAATCAACTGTGCGCATGATGGTCCGGATCAGTGGCTGGCGATGATCGAGCACCTGCGCTCGGAGGCGGCCGCTCTGGGGCGGCCTCTGCGGATCGCGGCCGATCTGCCGGGGCACAAGGTACGAACTGCCGGTCTGGCAACCGAGCCCGGTGTGGCGCATCTGCGCCCACAGCGTGACCGGCTTGGACGCGTGGTCACGCCGGCCCGCTTTCCGGTGCGGCTGGGGACTTCAGCCACCGAGCCGGATGACCTGCCTTCCGTGCTGACTCTGTACACCGACACGGGGGAAACCCCGCGGTTTTCGGAAGGGGATGTACTTGAGTTTACGGATGCGCGCGGTGCGCGCCGGCAGGCCATGGTCGACCTGATCGACGATGGTGTCATCTGGTTGAGCCTTGGCAAGTCCAGTTATCTGGTCAACGGCATTCGCTGGCGTTCCCGGATCCGAAACCAGTCCCTGGAAGGCCGATTCGACGGCATTCCCGAGGAGCCGGTGACCATCCGGCTGCGACGCACTGACCGTCTGGTGCTTGCGCGGGCCGAAGAAGCGGGCCGGCCGGCCCAACGCGATGCCGACGGCATGCCGATTGCCCCGGCGCGCATCGGTTGCAGTCTCCCGCAAATCTTCGATGCGGCCCGGGTTGGCCAGCGGGTCTGGATTGACGATGGCAAGTTCGGCGCCATCGTGCGGGAAGTCCGTGATGGCGAGATCGAGCTTGAGATTACCGACTGTCGGCCCGGTGGCGCGCGACTCAAGGAGGACAAGGGACTCAATTTCCCCGGCATGGAGATGACCCTGCCGGCACTCTGCGACGAAGACTATGCAGCCCTGGATGTGCTGGCTGGAAAGGTGGATGCCTTCAACTTTTCCTTCGTGGAAACGGCCGAGCACATTGTCGCACTCGACGAGGCGCTGCGTGCGCGCGACGCGCAGAACACGCCGGTTATCGCCAAGATCGAGACAGCCCGAGCATTCAACAATCTCTCCCGGATCGTGCTGGCTGCACTTGGGCGGTTTCCGCTGGGAGTGATGATCGCTCGCGGAGACTTGGCGATGGAGGTTGGCCCCGAGCGCATGGCCGAGGTTCAGGAGGAAATCCTCTGGCTCTGTGAGGCGGCACATCTGCCCGTAGTCTGGGCGACCCAGGTGCTTGAGACCCTGGCCAAAAAGGGCGTTGTGTCCCGGCCGGAGATGACCGACGCGGCGATGGGCGAGCGCGCCGAGTGCGTCATGCTCAACAAGGGGCCATTCATCGAGAAAGCCATGCACAGCCTGGATGATATCCTCGTGCGCATGTCTGCCCACCAGCACAAGAAAGCGGCCCGCATGCGGGCCCTGACCTGGGGGCGTTGCGCGTCGGCCGAGGAGTGACAAGGCCCGAGTGGCCTGGGCGCGGGGATTTTCCGGAGAACTCCGCGCCGCGGCCGTTCCGGGGCCGCGTGCACAAAGCCCGTTCTCGCGCTGGCGCCATCTCTCGTCCCTGCCATGGGATTCTTCACTGTCCCAGCAGTGGACCACCAGTGTGCGATCAACAGCAAAAGGCCCGCATTGAGCGGGCCAGGTGCTTGATGTATTTGGAGGCTGGACCCGGAATCGAACCGAGGTACGCGGATTTGCAATC
>JBNGDJ010000189.1:0-2531 GCA_049974825.1 Halothiobacillaceae bacterium
GTAAGCGCCGTCTCAACCCCACATTGCTGCTAATGGCTTCGGCTGCGATGTGATCTCCATCTCATGATGGGGAGTGCGTTTCGCAATGTGCGCTACAAATTCGTTTCTCAAATCTCTGGGCGTCGAGATTTACGCGTCGGGACATCGCCGGTGGCCGGATGAGGCCAAGGCCTTGGCCGTCGCGATGACCTTGGAGGCTGGTGCGACGGTGAATGCCGTGGCGGAGCGGTTTGGCATTCTGCCCAATCAACTCTCGGCATGGCGACGTGAAGCCAAACAGGGCAAGCTCGTGCTGCCTGCGGCAGAAGTCGAGGACCCTGTCTTTGCGCCTCTCGTTGTCTGCGAGGTCGCCGAGGGGGAAGCGGGCCCGGAGGTCGCATCGCAGGCTGCCCCGATCAGGATCACTCGAGGCGCTGTCGTGATCGAACTCGCCCATGATGCATCTGCGGCCCGGATTGCCGAGATTGCCCACGCGCTGGAGGTGCATCCATGCTGATGCCCTCGCAGGGCGTGCGGATCCTGGTGGCGACGAAGCCGGTCGACTTCCGGAAGGGGCATGACGGTCTCGCGGCGCTGGTCCAGTCGACGCTTGCCGAGGATCCGTTCACGGGCACGGTCTTCGTGTTCCGGTCGAAGCGCGCCGACCGGTTGAAGATCCTGTTCTGGGACGGCAGCGGACTCGTGATGGCCTACAAACGGCTGGAAGAAAACACCTTCACTTGGCCCGCGATCCGCGACGGGGCAATGACCTTGAACCGGACGCAGTTCGAGGCCCTGTTTGCCGGTTTGGATTGGCGCCGGGTTCGATCTCTGGAGGTGCGCCGACCGGCTGTGGCAGAGTGACTCGGCCTATTGAATAACCGGGCATCGGCGCCCCGGGCCCGGTATAATCCAGCCATGCCCGACGCCCCGCCCATCGACCTGTCCGCGATCCCCGAGAGCCAGCGCGCCGCCGTTCTGGCGGTTCTGCAGGAAAACGGCGCCCTGAAGGAAGCCAACCGGCGGCTCGAGCATCTCGTGGCCGAGTTGAACCATGTCGTGCATGGCAAACGGTCCGAGAAGCTGAGTGATGACGACCGGCAGCTTGCCTTCGAAGACCTGGAAACCGCCGTCGCCGAGGTCGAGACCCGCAGGGAGCAGGCCGCCCCCTCTACCCAGCCCCCGCGCGCGACACGGCAGCGCAATCTCGGCCATCTGCCCGCGGACCTGCCGCGCATCGAGCGTGTCATCGAACCAGCGAGCCTTGAGTGTCCTTGCGGCTGCGGCCGCATGCACCAGATCGGCGAGGATCGGACCGAACGTCTGGACATCGTGCCTGCGCAGCTTCGTGTGCTGGTCGACATCCGGCCGAAGTATGCCTGCCGCATTTGCTCGGACGGGGTCACCCAGGCGCCGGCCGCGCCCCGGCTGATCGAGGGCGGTCTGCCGACCGAGGGCGCCATCGCTCATGTGTTGGTCTCGAAGTTCGCGGACCACCTGCCGTTCTACCGCCAAGGCCAGATCCTGGCGCGCTCCGGCATCCAAGTCGACCGCAGCACCCTGGCGGACTGGGCAGGCACCGCCGCCTTCCACCTCGGCCCCGTGGTCGACCGGCTGGCGGAGCGCATCAAGTCCTCCGGAAAGCTGTTCATGGATGAGACCACGGCTCCGGTCCTCGACCCCGGACGCGGCCGAACCAAGACCGGCTACCTCTGGGCCCTGGCCCGCGATGATCGACCATGGGGCGGAGAAGACCCGCCCGGTGTCGTCTTCACCTACCAGCCCAGCCGCGCCGGCGCCCACGCGGAACAGATCCTTCAGGGCTTCGACGGTATCCTGCAGCTCGACGGCTACACCGGTTATGACCGGCTGACGCGCCCGTCCCGCAAGGGCGGCGCGCCGATCACGGTGGCCCACTGCTGGGCGCATGCGCGGCGCAAGCTGAAGGAGGTCTTCGACCGCGACGGCTCGGAAATCGCCGCCGAGGGCCTGCGCCGGATCGCTGAGCTCTACCGCATCGAGGCCGAGATCCGGGGCATGGGCCCGGGCCAACGTCTGTCGGCCCGTCAGGCCCGCAGCGCGCCCCCCGTGGCCGAGTTCGGTGATTGGCTGCAGGCACAGCGTCTGCGTATCTCGGCTAAGTCGCGCCTCGGCGAGAAGCTGACCTACATCCACCGCCAGTGGGGCGGCCTGCAGACCTTCCTCCACGACGGCCGCGTCGAGATGGACTCCAACGCCGTCGAAAACCTGATCCGCCCGATCGCCCTGACAAGAAAGAACGCACTCTTCGCCGGCCACGACGAGGGCGGCCGCACCTGGGCTCGCATCGCCTCCCTGATAGCCACCGCGAAGATCAACGGCGTCGAGCCCTTTGCCTATTTGAAGGCGACCCTGGAAGCCATCGCCGCCGGTCACCCGGCCAGAAGGATCGACGAGCTGCTACCTTGGAACTTCACCCCGTCAAGCTGAACAGGCGTGGGGTGGCGACAGCGCTTACTGGCGGGTGATCAAGCCTGCCAGAACTTCCAAGAGGAACGATACGCCTATGACCA
>JBNGDJ010000190.1:0-2505 GCA_049974825.1 Halothiobacillaceae bacterium
GCCGATGGAGGTGCCGAGGCCAAGGCCATCATGGCCCAGCTGCGGGGGCGCTACCTGACGCCCGACGATCTTCGGGTTGTACCGCATCGCGCACTGCCCGAACAATTGCCCGCCCGCGACGGCCGGCCCCGGGTACCGCCTCTGCTGAAGGCCTACATGCGCCTCGGCGCCCAGATCTGCGGCGAGCCCTGCCTTGATCCGGTGTTTGGCACGGCAGACGTGTTCGTGCTGCTTGACTGTGACCGGCTGCACCGGCGCTATCATCGTCACTTCATCGCCCGCGGGGGCGAGCCGCGTGCAAACACCCGCGACCGGGAAGCCCTCGCCGCTGCCTGACAGGCCTGTGTACGGGGCTGGATACGGCTTGTTCCCGTGCTGAATGACCCGTTCAATGCCTGGCGGCCAGCCCCGAAAACCGCGTGATCGCTGCAAGCGACTCCGGCTTCGGCTAGAATGCCGCCTGCTTCGGAGAAATCCGTGACGAACCCGGCCCGGTGATTCGTCCCGACCCACCCGCCCTGCGACACGGCTGACAAGCCGTCGCCCTCACCAGCGCACCGCCGGCGGCGGTGATGCCACAGATCGCTCGAGAATAGCCCAGATGACAGACTCACACGCTTCCGGTGATATCCGGAACCTGCGCAATATCGCCATTATCGCCCACGTTGACCACGGCAAGACCACGCTGGTCGACAAGCTGCTGCAGCAGTCCGGAACCTTTGACGCCCGTGCCGACGTGGGCGAGCGGGTGATGGATTCCAACGCGCTGGAAAAGGAGCGCGGGATCACCATTCTCGCCAAGAACACCGCGATCCGCTGGACGTCGCCGGAAGGCGAGGAATACCGGATCAATATCGTCGACACGCCGGGGCACGCCGACTTCGGTGGCGAGGTTGAGCGGGTCCTGTCGATGGTCGACTCGGTGCTGCTGCTGGTCGACGCGGTGGATGGCCCGATGCCGCAGACGCGGTTCGTGACCCAGAAGGCCTTCGAGATGGGCTTCCGGCCGATTGTGGTGGTCAACAAGATCGACCGGCCCGGCGGTCGCCCCGACTGGGTGGTCGACCAGGTGTTCGACCTGTTCGACCGTCTCGGGGGCACCGACGAACAGCTCGACTTCCCCATCGTTTATGCCTCGGCGCTCAACGGCTATGCCGGCTTGGACGCCGACGTGCGTTCGGGGGACATGACACCGCTGTACGAGACGATCATTCGAGAGGTTTCGTCACCGGACGTTGATCTGGACGGTCCCTTCCAGCTGCAGGTGTCGAGCCTGGACTACAACCCCTACGTCGGGGTGATCGGGGTCGGCCGGATCAAGCGGGGCGCGGTGCGCACCAACACGCCGGTGAAGGTAATCGACAAGGACGGCGGAATCCGCAGCGGGCGGGTTCTTCAGGTGATGGGCTTTCATGGGCTCGATCGCATCGAGGTGCCCGAGGCCCGCGCCGGCGACATCATTGCCTTTTCGGGGATCGAGGATCTGGCCATTTCCGACACGCTCTGCGATCCCGAGCATGTCGAGGCGCTGCCCGCGCTGTCGGTGGACGAGCCGACCGTGAGCATGACCTTCCAGGTCAGCACCTCGCCCTTTGCCGGCAAGGAGGGCAAGTTCCTGACCAGCCGGCAGATTCGCGAGCGGCTGGACAAGGAGCTGATCCACAATGTGGCCCTGCGGGTAGAGGAAACCGACGACCCGGACAAGTTCCGGGTCTCCGGCCGCGGTGAGCTCCACCTGTCGGTGTTGATCGAAAACATGCGCCGCGAGGGCTTCGAGCTGGGCGTGTCCCGGCCGGAGGTCATCATTCGCGAAATTGACGGCCAGCAGCAGGAGCCTTACGAGCAGCTGGTCGTCGATATCGAGGAACAGCACCAAGGCGGCGTGATGGAAAAGCTGGGCCTGCGTCGTGGCGAACTGCGCAACATGGAGCCGGATGGCCAGGGCCGGGTGCGGCTTGAGTACATCATCCCGTCCCGCGGGCTGATCGGTTTCCGGACCGAGTTTTTGACCGCGACCCAGGGAACCGGGCTTCTGTTCTCGGTTTTCGATCATTACGGCGAATACAAGCCGGGCGCCGTCGGCCAGCGGATCAATGGCGTGATCATCTCCGGCGAGACCGGCAAGGCCCTGGCCTATGCCCTCTACAACCTGCAGGACCGGGGCCGACTGATGGTTGGACACGGTGACGAGGTCTACGAAGGGCAGGTGATCGGGATCCACAGCCGTGACAATGACCTGACCGTCAATCCCTTGAAGGGCAAAAAGCTCACCAACATGCGGGCTTCGGGTTCGGACGAGGCGCTGACGCTGACGCCCAAAATTACCTACACCCTTGAGCAGGCACTGGAGTTCATTGACGACGACGAGCTTGTCGAGGTGACACCCAAGTCGATCCGGATTCGCAAGAAGTTCCTGACCGAGAACGAGCGCAAGAAGGCCTCGCGCAGTTAGGGAAGGTCTGCACGAATGCAGACCTTCCCGCGCAGGGCACGGATGCCCTGCCG
>JBNGDJ010000191.1:0-2479 GCA_049974825.1 Halothiobacillaceae bacterium
ACTCGTACAGACCTTCCCTTAGGAAACTCTGCACAAATCCATCCATGGACTTGTGCAGACACGCCCGGGCCGATACATGCTCGGCCCGGGCTCCGCAATTCAATGGCTTACGCCATTGTGCGGCAGGGCATCCATGCCCTGCGCGGGAATCTCTGTATTCGTGCAGAGATTCCCTTACGGAAAGTTGACGTGGGCGCGCGCCTGGCCGGTTTGGGGCACATCCACCGAGAAGGTCCGCGTGGCGTCACGATAAACCGCCTCGCCGGCATACCGCCCTGCTGGCAGATCAACGTACATCAGCGGGCCGTCACTGGTGGCCTCGAATACCTGCTCGCCGCCGCGATCAAGTCGGAGGACAACGGCGGAGACAAATTCGCCACGGGCCCCACGCGAAAATTCCAGTCGCAGCGGAAAGTCCGCACCGTGTTCGGCCAGCCAGGCGCGCTCGGCCACGCCAAAGCCGCCGGTGAGATAACGATGACCATCGGCCGTCTGCGGGGCCAGCGATACCTGCGCGATTTCCGCCTCGGTAGCCGGCTGTCGCTCGGCCTCGGTAATCGGCTCCCAATTCGGGGACTTCCAGGGCTGGGTCTCGTCTGCCTGCGCCATGGAAGCGCCCAGAACCAAAACAGTCAGCAGCATTGAAAAACGCATACTCATGGATTGCCTCCTTGTCATGGGTTGAATGATGCAATGGACAGTTTCAATGGCCTGCACATTCTTGGGCGGCCCCGGAGCAAGCCATTCCGGCCCGTCGGCACGGGCTGCCGGGACCACCCCCTGCCACCGCCGGATCGACGCATCGAAACCCGCGCGGTCGGCACGGTCCTTTGGACGCGCGGACACGCCGGTCGTTCATCTCGTTTTCCTGCCCGTCCGGGCGCGCCGACCGAACGAGCAGCGTCTCTCAGGCCAGCACCGCCAAACCAGCATGCAGGACGGCCAGCGCGAACAACCCGGCCAGCACGTCATCAATCATAATGCCAAAGCCGCCCCCGACATGGCGGTCCAGCCAACGGATCGGCCAAGGCTTGAGAATGTCAAAAAAACGGAACAACAAAAAGCCGGCCAGCAGCGTCCAGATCGACAGGGGAACCCAGAGGAAGGTAATCATCAGCCCGACGATCTCGTCCCAGACGATACCCCCGTGATCGTGTACGCCCAGCTTCTCGGACGCCCGGTCACAGAGCCAGACGCCCGCCGCGAAGAACAACACGACGGCCACCAAAGCGACCCAAGGTGAAAACGGCGCTAAGGCAAGCACGAAAGGCAGCCCGGCCAAGGTGCCGACGGTTCCCGGGGCCCGCGGCGACAGTCCCGTGCCGAACCCGAAGGCGACAAACAGCAGTGGATCACGCAGCACTCGCCCGGGAGCGGCCACGTTCGGGTTGCTGTCCCTGCGCTCAGGCGAAGTGGTCATGTCCGGCACGCTCCAGCGTCAGCGGCTGCATGTCGTGACGCAAGAGCGTCAGCCCCGACGCCTCGGTGATGGCGCCGATCACCTGAAAGGCCAGATGCGCGCGCAAGGGTTCCACGGCGGCAGGCGGCAGGGTGAACAGCAGTTCGTAGTCATCGCCGGCGGATACCGGCAACGCCCACTGGCGGTCGCGCCATTTTTCGGTCGGGCCGAACTGCTGACGCATCGCATCCGAGATCGGCAGGTCAGCCAGGTAGACCCGGGCACCGGTGCCGCTTCGCTCAAGCAGGTGGCCGAGATCTGCGGCCAACCCGTCCGATATGTCGATCGCCGATGTCGCCACGCCGCGCAGTATCTGCCCCTCGGCCAGCCGGGGCGTGGGGCGATTCATGCGCGTCCGGGCAAACGCATCGACGGCAGGGCCTGCCGGCGTCAGCTGCCCTGTGGCAATCGACAGACCCATGCCGGCATCCCCCAGAGTGCCGGTTACCGCCACCAGGTCGCCGGGCCGGGCCCCGTCACGCCGCAGGATCGCCTCCGGTGGTGCGGTCCCCATGGCCGTGACGGTAATCGACAAATCGCCACGCGTGGTATCCCCGCCGACCAAACAAACCGACGACTGCTCGGCCAAGGTGTAGAATCCTTCGGCAAAGCCTTCCAACCAGTCGGTGTCGATTTCCGGCAGGGACAGCGCCAGCGTGACCCAGCGGGCGGTTGCCCCCATGGCCGCCAGGTCGGACAGATTGACGGCCAGAACCTTGTACCCCACGTCCCGGGGGTCGGCATCGGCCAGAAAGTGCCGCCCGGCGATCGAGGTGTCGCAACTGACGACCAGCCGCTCGCCGGGCGGAGGAAGCAGCACCGCCGCATCATCTCCCACGGACAGGGCCACGTCCGCCCGAGCGCAGGGGCGGGAAAAATACCGATCGATCAGCGAAAACTCGTTCACGAGGACCCTTTCCCATGATTCAACGCCCGCAAAAAACCGCGGACGCTCCTGTTGGCGATCATAACAGGTCGAACCGATGCCCCGGCAGGAACCGGCACGGATCATCTCCTTTT
>JBNGDJ010000192.1:0-2479 GCA_049974825.1 Halothiobacillaceae bacterium
GCATCCATGCCCCAATCGGGAATCTCTGCATTCGTGCAGAGATTCCCTAAAACCGCGGTGAAACGCCGGTGACCCCGGGCCCACGGTCCTCTCGGCCCGTTCTCGCCCGATCGGCGTGGACAGGTCCGGCAGCCGCGTCTCACGCCATACAGGGAACCTGAATATCTATGTCGAGCTATCCGCCGCGTCGCCCCGTTCTGCTGATCATCATGGACGGAATCGGGGTAAACCCCAGCCGAGAGAACAACGCCTTCAGCCTGGCGAAAACGCCGCGCCTGGATGATCTGTTTTCCACGCATCCGCATACTGTCATCGAGGCTTCGGGCCGGGCCTGCGGCTTGCCGGACGGGCAGATGGGCAACTCCGAGGTCGGCCACCTGACGCTCGGCTGCGGCGACATCAACCGCCAGGACCTGGTGCGCATCGACGATGCCATTGTCGACGGCAGCTTCTTCGAGAATGCCGCTCTGGTGCAGGCGGCCCGCAAGTCGGCGCAGGCCGATCTGCCGCTGCACCTGGTGGGGCTGGTTTCGGATGGTGGGGTCCACAGCCATGTCAATCACCTGCTGGCCCTGATCGATCTGGCCCGGCAGCAGGGCGCCCGCCCGCTGGTGCACATGATTACCGATGGCCGGGATACGGCGCCCAAGTGCGCCGCCAACTACCTCGACCGGCTGGAGGCCAAGCTCGAGGAAGCCGGGGGCGCCATTGCCACTGTTTCCGGCCGTTACTATGCCATGGACCGCGACCAGCGCTGGGAGCGGACCGAGAAGGCCTGGCGCGCCATCGTGCGCGGCGAAGGCCCCCGCCACGGCAGCGCGCGCGAGGCCATCAAGGCGGCTTACGAGGCTGGCCAGACCGACGAGTTCATCCTGCCCTGCGTGCTGGATGCCTTCGAGGAGCCGACGCCGCAGGCGGGCATGATTTTCTTCAATTTCCGCAACGACCGCCCGCGGCAGATGGCCGAGGCGCTGGGGCAGCCGAAATTCGAAGGTTTTGACCGCGGTGACTACGAGCGCATCGTGGTGACCTGCCTGACTGAATACGACCCGCGTTTTCTTTCGCCCATTGGCTTTCCGCCGGAGCGCCCGAAAATCACCCTGGCCGAGGTGATCAGCCAGTCGGGCATCCAGCAGTTTCACTGCGCGGAGACCGAGAAGTACGCGCATGTGACCTTCTTCTTCAATGGCGGCCGGGAAGAACCCTTCGCGGGCGAGGACCGCGTGATGGTGCCATCGCCCAAGGTGGCCACCTATGACCTTCAGCCCGAGATGAGCGCCGACGAGGTGGCAAACGCGACCATTCGCGCCATTGAGTCTGACGAGTATGGTTTTATCCTGGTGAACTTCGCCAATGGCGACATGGTGGGGCACACGGCGGTGCGTGATGCCGTCGTTCGGGCCGTGGAGGTCGTGGACGAGCAGGTCGGCCGGGTGGTGGACGCCGCCGAGGAGCATGGGTTCTCGGTCATCATCACCGCGGATCACGGCAACTGCGACGAGATGATCGACCCGGTGACGGGCGAGCCGCACACGCAGCACACGGTCTATCCGGTGCCCTGCATCATTATTGACGAGCAGGCCTGGCGTCTGCGCAATGGCGGGGGGATCTACAACGTGGCCAGCACGGTTCTGGAGTTGATGGGCTTGCCCGCGCCGCGCAAGATGAAGAGCTCGCTGTTGCTCGGGCCCGTCGGTCAGCAGTGAGCGTCCGTCAGGCCGCCTCTGGCGGACGCGCTTTCGGCCGCGAGTGCTGGTGGCTCAGTCAAACTTGTAATAGGTCGCGTTCAGGTAGTCAGCCACTGCGTTGACCTCGTCATCGAACCAGTCGAGGCTGAAGTTGGTGGCGCAACCCTGGACCATGGTCCGCAGGCTCTGCAGGTTGTCGATGCCCCGGTCGCTTTGGCCATTGATTCGCGCCTCGTAAAAGGCGTCGTCATGCGTGACCATGTGACAGGCCACACAGTTGGCCTCGTGCAGAGACTTGCCCATCGAGACATCCGCCAGCGCGACGTTGCCGGCGGTCAGGGCGAGCAGGGCGGCGGGAATCAGCAGTGTGTGCTTGATCATCGGGATGTTCTCCTTGCAGTGGCTTTTTTGGCTGGACGTTCTGCGCGAAAGCGCAGCTTTCCTGAATCAAGTGCGCAGCATATGGGCAGCAAGACAGGTGCTTCTGTCGGCATGTCATGCCCGGTCGGGCTGCTGCGTTTCGTCCATGCACCAGAACCAGTCTAGCGGTGTGCTGACTCGCCAGAAATAAAATCTTTGCAGCGCGAATAAAATGCAGGCATTCCGGCGGGTGAAGCAGGTAGCGCGGGACGGGCGCCGGATCTCTTGGCAGTACCGCCTCTGCGGGGCCTGGCTGGCGTGGCCGCGTCCGCGCAGCAGCTGCCGATCAACCAGACATTTTGGCAGGAAATCCGCCCGGGATGCTTCCATGGCTGGGTGCCATGCGTCCCCGCAGCCCGTCCTCGGATGGC
>JBNGDJ010000193.1:0-2456 GCA_049974825.1 Halothiobacillaceae bacterium
GACCCGCCACCTCGACGCTGACTGCCAGGCGGCCGGCGGTGCCAACGGGGGGCGCCCGGGACGTCCCGGACGGCGGGGCGTCGGGCTCTGTCTATTAGGGGGACGCCTCTACCCAGGAAAATGTGGGGCAATTCACCACGCCGCGGGACCGGCGGGCGGAGCTGGAGCTGCTCGGCAGCTCAGGCCGATACCCCGGGACGGGCGGTGGAAGCGGCCTGTTCGGCACGGTCTATCAGTTCCTGCTGCTCTGCGGGAGACAGCTCCACGAACCGGGCGTTCAGACCCGCCACCCGGACCACCAGGTCGCGGTAGCGCCGCAGGTCGGCCATGGCCGACAACTGTCTTGCGAAACTCCAGCGGAGCGAGATGGGCCACAGCCGCATGGAACTGAGCAACCAGTACCACACCGACCCGATCCTGCCCGATGTCGCCGGGGCGGGGAACGCCCTGCCATCTTTTGCAGACTCTCAAGGCGCTTTCGAGCAACGAGTTGCATCTCGGTTCCGGGCCTGACCAGCCCTCCACGCCTGCTTTCGCCCCGGCAAACACTCCCAATCGATATTTGTGAAGATAGCCGATATCGCAAGCAGCGGCCCTGCCGTGCCCCATCGGGTGCTCTGCGTTAGGATAGTCCAAAATCCGACCTTGAACTATCCTAGGCGATAGGTATCCTAATGCCATGATCATTCAACGAGATCTCGGCCACAGGCTTCAGGAGCTGGCGGGGCAGTTTCCAGCAATTACCCTCACCGGGCCTCGCCAGAGCGGCAAGTCCACCCTCTGTCGAATGACATTCCCGCAGCATGGGTACGCCAACCTGGAACTGCCAGACACGCGGAGCTTCGCCCAGGAGGACCCCCGGGCCTTTCTCGGCCAGTTCCGCGATGGCGCTATCCTCGATGAAATCCAGCGTGTTCCGGACTTGGCCTCCTACCTTCAGGGGTTGATCGATGAGGACCCGACTCCCGGCCGCTGGGTGCTGACCGGCTCGCAGAATCTTGCCTTGCTCGAATCGGTTAACCAGTCGCTGGCCGGTCGGACGGCGGTTTTGCACCTGCTGCCGCTGGCACGGAGCGAGGTGGTGCGCTTCAAGAAGCATCCCCAGACGCTCGATGAGGCGATCCTGTCAGGCGGCTATCCCCGAATATTCGACCAGCGCCTGGACCCGGCCGAGTGGCTGGCATCGTACATCGCCACGTATATCGAGCGCGATGTGCGGATGATTTCCAAGGTCGGCGATCTGACGACATTCCAGCGATTCGTGGAGCTCTGCGCCGGCCGAACGTCGCAACTGCTGAACTTCTCTCGCCTGGCCGACGACTGCGGCATCTCCCAGCCGACGGCCAAGGCATGGTTCAGTATTCTCGAGGCCAGCTTCATCGCATTTCGCCTTCCATCGTTCAGCAGCAACCTTCGCAAGCGGCTGGTGAAGATGCCCAAGCTGCATTTCTACGACACGGGCCTGGCCTGCCGACTGCTTGGCATACGTACGGTGGACCAGCTCCGCAGCCACCCGCTTCGTGGATCGCTCTTCGAAACCTGGGTCGTCTCGGAAATCGCCAAGCATCGGATGAACGCGGGGGAAGGCGCAGGGCTGTACCACTACCGCGATCAGAACGGCGTCGAAGCCGATCTGATCATCGAGCACTCCGACCGCCTGACACTTGTCGAAGCGAAAGCCGCGCAGACGGCCAACTCCAGCCTGCTGGACGGTGTTCGTCGTGTCCGTGACGTGCTTCAGCGGGTCCGTCCGTGCGAGGCCATTGTCGCCTACGGGGGAGAGGCCGAGCAGAAGCGATCCGATGCTGTGCTCGCGCCTGGGCTGGCTCTGCACAAACGGCAGTGGGTCTGAGGAAGCTGCCGGCGCCCGCCTTCCGCTTCATCGTGTCAAGCGACTCACGCTCACATCCCGGTGCCGAGTTCGGTGACGTCATGGTGCCGAAATCGGTGCTGGAAGGCAGTCCACCGGAGTACGCGGTAGTGCACGGTTGGCAAGACGGGCGGCAAAACCGGCCGCTCGGGGTTCGCTCGACGACCTGCCGCTGGACACGAAACTCTTCCAGCGGCCGCCGACCATCCGCATCTTCGACGCCGACTGCCAGGCCGCCGGCATCCCCAAGACCGATCGCCGCGGCCGCGTGGTCGACATCCATGCGCTCCGGCTCACCTTCGGCACGCACCTCTCGGCCGCGGGCGTGCACCCCCGCGTCGCCATGGCCGCCATGCGCCGGAGCCGTATTGAGATCACTATGAACCGCCACGAACACCCTGTTCACCCCGTTCTCCTCGACATCGGGGCGGATAAATGCGCTCCCCGCCTCTGGCACCAGACAGATTTATGCCAATGCCCATCCTAGCCTCACTGCTGCTGCGGGAGGCCAAAATGCCGCGCCCCTCGCCTGATGCTTGCCCGGCAGATCAGTTCACCGGTTCGGATGCGAGATTAGCGGCCTAGC
>JBNGDJ010000194.1:0-2448 GCA_049974825.1 Halothiobacillaceae bacterium
TCCGGGACCATCTCCTGGGCAAACTGCATGGCTCGGTGATAGGTCTCACGCGAATCCAGCCGGACCTTCTCGACGCTGCCGCCGACCACGTCCCGCAGGGTGCGCAGGGCCAGGGGCAAATCCTCGTGCAGCAGCCCGGCCGAGCCCAGGCTGCGCTTGCGCTCCAGAATGCCCTGCCAGAGCCGGCGCAGAAACATCAGGTCATGGCTGAGCAGATCGTCACCCACGCCTTCCGCGGCGGTCCGCAGGATGAATCCGCCGTCGCGATCCGCCACCGGGCCGGCCAGCCCGTCCAGCAACTCGCGCAGGCGTGCCCGTTCGGCATCGTCCTCGATCCGGCTGGAAATGCCGATATTCCGTCCGTTGGGCACATAGACAAGATACCGGGAGGGGATGGTGATCTCGGTGGTCAGACGGGCCCCCTTGCTGCCGAGCGGGTCCTTGATCACCTGGACAATCAACTCCTGCCCCGGCCGCAGAAGTTCATGGATCAGCCTCGGTCCCGGCTCGATCCCGGTTTCCTTTTCCTCGGGCTTGAGGTCAATGTCCGAAACATGCAAAAAGGCGGCCCGATCCAGGCCGATATCGACGAAGGCGGCTTCCATCCCGGGAAGCACCCGGTTGACGCGGCCCTTGTAGATATTGCCTACCATGCCCCGGGATCGGGCCCGTTCGATGTTGATCTCCTGCAGCACGCCGTTTTCGACCACCGCAACGCGGGTCTCCTGCGGCGTAACGTTGATGAGGATTTCCTCGCTCATGATGCTGTCCAGTTCGGGAAAATGTCGAAGCCCTCAAGCAACTGCGCCGTCTCCTGCAGGGGCAGCCCGACCACGGCCGAACAACTGCCCTCCACCCGCTCGACCAGCAGTGCGCCGCGCCCCTGAATGGCATAGCCACCGGCCTTGTCGACCGGTTCTCCCGAGCGCCAGTACGCCGCCGCCCGATCCGCGCAGTCCGACACCATGGCCACCCGAGTACGCACGAGACAGGCGCGGCAGTCCTCGCTGCTGGCCACCGCAACCGCGGTCAGCACCTCGTGCGTCCGGCCGGCCAGCCGCTGCATGAACTGCATGAACTCGGCCTCGTCCCGCGGCTTGCCCAAGGCCTGGCCGTCCAGCACCACCGCGGTGTCGGCGCCGAGCACCACGGCGTCCGCCGGCAGGCCCGGGCAACTTAGCCCCCGGCGCGCCTTTTCCTGCGCCAGCCGTCGGATCAGCTTGTCAGGCGCCTCCCCGGGGCGCGGCGTCTCGTCGACTCCAAGACAGTCGGACGGCAGGATGTCGAATTCCAGCCCCACCTGGCGAAGCAGGTCAGCGCGGCGGGGCGAGGCGGAGGCGAGTTTCAGTCGGGCCATGGCAACTCAGGCTCGATGGTAGGGATGGTTCGTCAGAACCGACCAGGCGCGGTAGATCTGCTCGGCGAGAATCACGCGAACCAGAGGGTGGGGAAAGGTCAGCGCCGACAGTGACCAGCGCAGCTCGGCCCGGGCGAGCAATTCCGGGTGCAGGCCGTCGGGTCCACCCACCAGCAGGGCCACGTCCCGCCCGCCCTGAAGCCAGTCGTCAAGCCGACCGGCCAATGCCTCGGTGCTCATGGCGCGCCCCTGTACGTCCAGGGCCACAAGGCAGCAACTCGCAGGCAGTGCCGCCTCGATGCGGTCGGCCTCGTCCCGGATCGCCCGCGCGATATCCGCGTTTTTTCCGCGGCGGCCCGGGGCAATTTCGCGCAGCACCAGGCGACAGCCGTGCGGCAGCCGCCGGGCATATTCCTCGAAACCGGTCTGCACCCAGCCCGGCATTCGCTCCCCGACGGCGATCAGATGAATCTGCATGGCAGGGCCTTTATTCTTCGGCAGGCGGGGCCGACCAGAACTTCTCCAGCTGGTAGAAATCGCGTGCCTGGGGCAGCATCACGTGAACCACCACATCCACCAGGTCCACCAGGACCCATTCGGTATTGGCCACGTCCATCCCTTCGACCCCCAGCGGCCGGACGCCGCCCTTTTTCGCCTCGCCGACCACGTTGTCGGCCAGCGCCTTGAGGTGCCGGTCCGAGGTGCCCGAGGCCACGACGATGGTATCGGCGAAGCTGCAGCGCCCCCGCACGTCCATCACGCGGATGTCCACCGCCTTGAGCTCTTCAAGGGCGCTGACTACCGTCTTTTCCAGTTCTTCCCGTTCCATCCGTTCGTCGTTCTCTGTCTCTTGGGGGAAACTCTGCACAAGGCCACAGTCGGCCTTGTGCCGAAATGCCCGGGCCGATCGCGCGGCCCGAGCTTGGCAAGTCAATGCCCTGCCCCATTGTGCGGCAGGGCATCCCGGGGCCGGGCAGACCACCGCGCACACACCGGCCGGCGGTCACCGTGCCCGCGGTGTGCTCAGCCGGACAAGGCCAGGCGGACGGCCTCGGGCACCAGGTAGCGCAGCGACCCGCCGCGTGCAAGGC
>JBNGDJ010000195.1:0-2423 GCA_049974825.1 Halothiobacillaceae bacterium
GCCGGCCTGGGCCCCTCTCCGCACAGCAGATTCTCTTTACCTTTCCCGACCGCCTCAGGCGCCCGTCCGGGCCTCCAGCACGTCCTCGAAGGTTCGCAGCCCGGTGCGCGGCGCCTGCACCAGCACCGCCATGTTGCCGGGCTTGTGCTCGTTGCGCAGCATCTTGAGGTGCGCGCCCGGGATCTCGGCCCAGGGGAATACCTCGGACATGCAGGGGTCCAGACGGCGCTGCACCATCAACCGGTTCGCCGCCGCGGCCTGCTTCAGATGCGCGAAATGGCTGCCCTGGATGCGCTTCTGGTGCATCCAGACGTAACGCGCGTCCATCGTCAGGTTGAACCCGGTGGTCCCGGCGCAGATCACCACCATGCCGCCGCGCTTGACCACGAAGGTCGAGACCGGGAAGGTCGCCTCGCCAGGGTGCTCGAACACCATGTCGACATTGTTGCCCTTGCCGGTGATGTCCCAGATCGCCTTGCCGAACTTGCGCGCCTCGGCGAACCATTCCTTGTATTCCGGCGTGTTCACCTTGGGCAGCTGCCCCCAGCACTTGAAGTCCTTGCGGTTGATGACGCCCTTGGCGCCCAGCCCCATGACGAAGTCGCGCTTCGACTCGTCGGAAATCACGGCGATGGCGTTGGCGCCGGCGGTGTTGATCAGCTGGATCGCATAGGATCCCAGCCCCCCCGAGGCGCCCCAGACCAGCACGTTCTGGCCGGGCTTCAGCTCGTGCGGGTGGTGGCCGAAAAGCATCCGGTAGGCGGTGGCCAGCGTCAGCGTGTAACAGGCCGATTCTTCCCAGGTCAGGTGCTTGGGGCGCTCCAGCAATTGCTGCGCCTGCACCCGGGTGAACTGGGCAAAGGACCCGTCCGGGGTTTCATAGCCCCAGATCCGCTGGGTGGGGCTGAACATCGGGTCGCCGCCGTTGCATTCCTCGTCGTCGCCGTCGTCCTGGTTGCAGTGGATCACGACCTCGTCGCCCACCTTCCAGGTCTTCACCGCGGACCCGACGGCCCAGACGATGCCAGAGGCATCGGACCCGGCGATGTGATAGGGCGCGCCGTGGCCGTCGAACGGAGAGATCGGCACGCCCAGACCGGCCCAGATGCCGTTATAGTTCACGCCCGCGGCCATCACGAGAACCAGAACCTCGTGGCTGTCGATCTCGGGGGTGTCCACCACCTCGACCTGGAAGGACTTGTCCGGTTCGCCGTGGCGTTCGCGGCGAATCGCCCAGGCGTACATCTTGGGCGGCACGTAGCCGAGCGGCGGCATCTCGCCGATCTCGTACAGCTCTTTCTCGGGCGCCTCGTAGGGGACGACGGACGGGTTGGTGTCGAGTGCCATCGGGGCCTCCATGTCGCTCATGTTGTCGCCGCAGCGCAGAATCGCCCGGCAGTTTCAGGTGAAATAGAATTGGCTGCGCAATTTTGCAATACTCAAGACCCGTGACTGAGTAATTTTATGTCCGCAACGCAGCGAATTGACATCGCCAGATTCTTTCCCGTATCACCGCGGGAGCGAAATTTTATTGCCACCTGTTCCCGCGAGGCGCGCCATGACCGAGACGACCAAAGACCGCCCCTGGCTGATCCGCACCTATGCGGGCCATTCCACGGCCCAGGCGTCCAACGCGCTCTATCGCAAGAACCTCGCCAAGGGCCAGACCGGGCTTTCGGTGGCCTTCGACCTGCCCACCCAGACGGGCTATGACAGCGACCATGAACTGGCCCGCGGCGAGGTCGGAAAGGTCGGCGTGCCGGTGGCGCATCTGGGCGACATGCGCACGCTGTTCGACGGCATCCCGCTGGAACAGATGAACACCTCGATGACGATCAACGCGCCCGCGCCCTGGCTGCTTGCGCTCTATATCGCCGTGGCCGAGGAACAGGGCGCGGATATCTCGAAGCTTCAGGGCACCGTCCAGAACGACATCATCAAGGAATACCTCTCGCGCGGCACCTATATCTGCCCGCCGAAACCGTCCTTGCGGATGATCACCGACGTTGCCGCCTATACCCGCGCGCATCTGCCGAAATGGAACCCGATGAACGTGTGTTCCTACCACCTGCAAGAGGCCGGCGCGACGCCCGAACAGGAACTGGCCTACGCGCTGGCCACCGCCACGGCGGTGCTGGACGACCTGCAGACCAAGGTCGACCCCGCCGATTTCCCGGAAATGGTCGGCCGTATCTCGTTCTTCGTGAACGCGGGCATCCGCTTCGTCACCGAGATGTGCAAGATGCGGGCCTTCGTGGAACTCTGGGACGAGATTTGCCGCGACCGCTACGGCGTCGAGGATCCGAAATACCGCCGCTTCCGCTACGGGGTGCAGGTCAACAGCCTCGGCCTGACCGAGCAGCAGCCGGAAAACAACGTCTACCGCATCCTGATCGAGATGCTGGCCGTGACGCTGTCGAAAA
>JBNGDJ010000196.1:0-2419 GCA_049974825.1 Halothiobacillaceae bacterium
GCTGACGCGTTCAGCTGGCGTCAGCCCACAAATCCATGGATGGATTTGTGCAGAGGTTCCCTTGAGTTGCGGTGGCCGGGCGTGTTGGGTTCCGTACACAAATCCCGGAGGCAAGGTGCATGAATCGCCCTGAAGAAGTATGCCCCGAAGCGCTGCTGGCTTCCGTGGTCCGCATGACCGAGCAGCGCAGTCGCGAGACGCTCGAGGAAAGCGTCGTGCAGGCGCTGGATCGCGTGGTGGGTGCGCGCCAGGTGCTGATTCTTGCGCCGCATCCTTCGGCAGTGGGCGGGTTCGTCTCGGTGGTGGCCAGTGCCCGTCCGCGATCCGACGAGTGCAATGACGAGGCACTGGGTGCGCTGGCCCTGGTCCGCGAATGCCTTTTGTCCAGTGAGGAAACCTGCGGCCATGGCCCTGGTGGCATGCATTCCTGCTGCGTTCCGCTGACCATCGAAGATCAGGTGGCCGCGCTGGTCCTGGTGCTGGCCACCCACCCGCTGGAAGTGCAGCTTCCGATGATCCGCGGAATCTGCGATGTTTACCGCAACTACCTGCATGTCCTGCACGATGCTGAACGAGACACGCTGACTGGCTTGCGCAACCGCAAAACCTTCGACGCCAACCTGGGCCGGGTGATTGATGCTGCAAGGCCCGATGCGCCGCCTCATTGCCCGGAGCGGCGGCAGGATACGGAAGCCGCGCCGCACTGGCTGGCGATCTGCGACATCGATCACTTCAAGCGGATCAACGATACCTGGGGGCATGTTTACGGGGACGAAATCCTGTTGCTGTTCGCCACCCTGATGCGGCAGGTGTTCCGGAGCGGGGATCAACTGTTCCGCTTCGGGGGCGAAGAGTTCGTGGTGGTTCTGGCGCCGACGCCGTCGGTCCATGTTGAAGCGGTGCTTGAGCGCTTCCGGCGTACTGTCGAGCAGCATGACTTTCCCCAGGTAGGAAGGGTGACGGTCAGTATCGGTTACGCGCGGATCCGGTCCGACGACGTGCATTCGGAGCTGCTCGGTCGGGCTGACACGGCCCTGTATTGGGCGAAGGATCATGGGCGCAACCGCATCTGCAGCTACGAGGCGCTGGCGCGCGAAAATCTGGTGCCGCAGCCCAAGGCGCGCAACGAGGTTGAACTCTTCTGAGGGCAGCTTCAGCGTGGTCCTTCGTGGTGCCCTGCGGGGACGTGCCTTGCTATCCTGTCGGGCGCGGCGGGCGTGGACTTGCCGGCGCTTTCGGGATACCTTGTCGGGCTTGGCCGTTCGCGGTGTCACGGGGCGGTCGGACAGCATACAGTGGCAGGAGGCGTGCCCTTGACGAGTCAGGTCATTGCAGTAGTCAATCAAAAGGGTGGGACGGGAAAGACCACGCTGGCGATGAACGTTGCCGGTGGACTGTCTCGCCGAGGGCGCACCCTGGTGGTGGATGCCGATCCACAGGGGTCGGCCGGCCAGTGGGCGCGGGTGGCACCGGCAGAGCGGCCGTTTCCTGCCTCGGTTTTTGCCGTTGCCGGTCCGCTTGAGCGCGAACTGGGCTCGCTCAGGCGCGATTACGACCACGTGGTGGTCGACTGCCCGCCCACCCTGGACGGCGGGGTCGTGCAGGGGGCACTGGCAGCGGCAGACATCGTGCTGATTCCGGTGTTGCCCTCGCCGGTGGACCTGTGGGGCAGTGTGCGGATGGTGCGGGGCTTGACCGATGCTCGGGCCGTGAACCCGCGGCTTCGTCCCTTCGTGGTCGTGAATCAGCTCGAGCCGCGTTCCGCCTTGTCCCGTGCGATGAAGCACGCCCTGATGGAAATCGACATTCCGGCGCTGGAGCAGCCGCTGCGCCGGCGGGCGGTCTACCGGCGCAGCGCGCTGGAGGGTTGCTCGGTATTTGACCTTGGCCGTTCCGGGGCCTCGGCTGCCGAAGAAGTTCAAGCCATAATCGAGGAAATCGTCTCATGACCGACATGAAAGACAAGCTGGCTGCCGGTGTGCGCGCGGCCGTTGAAGCACAGGACGGCGATCAGACACCCACCGGGGGCGCTGACGAATCCAAGCCTGCAGCCACAGCATCCAAGCCCGCCGCCACAAGCAGCGCCAGCAAGTCTGGCACTGGCACGACGCGCAAGCGCACGACCGGCACCAGCCGTGCCGGAAGCGCCACCACCCAGCGAAAGGACCCCGCAACCCGCAGCGCGCCCTCGGCCGAGGAGCCTGTCCGCCGCTTTGCCTCGCGTCGCGTCTGGCCCGACTGAGGCGATTCTCACATGAAAAGGCGACGTGATTCGTTCGCCTTGTTCTCGCCCGACCCCGATCGGGGCCTGCCGTAAACGCTTTCAGACCCGGGCCGTGCCCTGGCAGGCGGTTTTCGTGTCCCTGGGCCACTGATTTTTAGGGAGGGTCTGCACAAATCCATCCATGGATTTGTGCAC
>JBNGDJ010000197.1:0-2366 GCA_049974825.1 Halothiobacillaceae bacterium
TCCTCGGCGTCCGGCTCGGCCTTGAGGGCCCTGAGGCGCTTGGGGATCTCGGTCTTGGTGACCTTGCCCTTGTCGTTCTTGACCTCGCTCAAGAGGTCTTCCTCGCCGTCCTGTTCCTCGATGAATTCCTCCAACTCGCGGCTGGCAGTCTCGGCTTCGGCCTGCAAGGTGTCGAGCCGTGCCTGTTCGTCGGCGAAATAGCGGGCGATGACCAGCGCGGGCGGGATCAGGTCGAGCTTGTATTTCTTCGCCGTCCTGCCGCTGCCGGCGGTGAGGTCGGGTTCTTCCTTGATCTTGCGTTCCTTGTTGTCGATCACGCCCCGGGGGCGAGCCGCTTCGACCCAGCCCTCGGCGGCGATGAGGTGGACATCGTCGCCCATGACCTCCGCCCAGTAGTCCATGAGGCGCTGGTAGACGGCGTAGCGGTCCAGCAGGGGCACATCGGTGAAGCGTTGCAGCAGGTCCTCGGACAGGCCGTGGATCACGGCGCGGGGTTTGGCCCCCGCTTGCAGGGCGTGCAGCCCTGAACGATGGGCCGCCTGCCAGTCGCCGGTGACGCCGGCCACGCGCTCGGCGAAGGCCGTGAAGGCGGGGTGGCCCAGCACGGTGGCCTTGACGTCGCGGGCGTCGACCCGGGGTTCGAGGTAGCCAGGCCGGCCGTTGTCGCGAAACAGCGCCTCGCGCAGGCCGGGCAGCACGGACCAGTAGGCTTCGAGCGCGTCCACGTCGCGCTCGGGGATGCCGCCGTTCAGGTGGGCGTAGAGGTCGTGCAGGTCCTCCGCCTCGCCGGCGTCAATGTAGCGCGGGATGTTGAGGTTGTAGTCGTTGGCATCAGAGGCGATCTCAGTCAGCGGCACGCAGCGGGCATAGCCGGGCAGCTCGCGCTGGTGGTTGAACACGTCCACGATCTTGTGGATGTCGCGCGAGCGCAGGCGGTTCTTGTTGCCGTCCTTCATGAATTCGCGGCTGGCGTCGATCATGAAGATGTGCTCGCGGTCGGCGGCGTGCTCCTTGTCGATGACCAGGATGCAGGCGGGGATGCCGGTGCCGTAGAACAGGTTGGCCGGCAGGCCGATTAGCCCCAAGATCAGGCCGCGGCTTACCAGGTTGCGGCGGATGTCGGCCTCCTTGTGGCCGCGGAAGAGCACGCCGTGGGGCAGGATGATGGCGCCCTTGCCGGTCGACTTGAGCGACTTGATCAGATGCAGCAGGAAGGCGTAGTCGCCGTTCTTGGCCGGCGGGATACCGTATTCGAAGCGGCCGAATTCGTCGTTGGCCGGGTCCAGGCCGTTGGTCCAGGACTTGGCGGAGAACGGCGGATTGGCGACGGCGTAGTCGAAGGTCTTGAGGCTGCCGTCGCCAGAGTTTGACGCGTCCTTGAAATAGGGGCGGGAGAGGGTGTTATCCCGCCACAGCTCCGCCGTGGGGTAGTCGTGCAGGATCATGTTCATCTTCGCCAGCGCCCAGGTGGCGTTGTCGTTTTCCTGGCCGTAGATGCTCATGCCCTGCGGGGCCTCGTAGGCGGCGCGCAGCAGCAGCGATCCGGACCCGCATGTCGGGTCATACAGGGTCTCGTCCTGACGGGTGTCCGGCCCGATGCCCACCACCTGGGCAATCACCCGGGAGACCTCGCCCGGGGTGTAGAACTGACCCTTGCTCTTGCCGGACTCGGTGGCGAAGTGCCGCATCAGGTACTCGTAGGCATCGCCCAGCAGGTCGTCGCCGTCGGCGCGGTTGGCGCCCAGATCGAGCTGCTCGAAGATGGCCACCAGCTTGGACAGCCGGTCCTGCATGTCCTTGCCGGAACCGAGTTTGGTCTCGTCGTTGAAATCCGCCTGGTCGATGACACCCTTCAGATCGTTGGCCTCGGCCAGCCGGCCGATGATCTTGTTGATCTTGTCGCCGATCTCCTTATCGCCCTTGAGCGCCACCATGTCGGCAAAGCTGCCGCCCTCCGGGACTTCGATCAGCGAGTCCTTCTTGTCGCTGACGTACTTCATGAACAGCAGCGTCAGCACGTAGTCCTTGTACTGCGAGGCGTCCATGCCGCCGCGCAGTTCGTCGCAGGACTGCCAGAGGGAGGAGTAGAGCTGGGATTTCTTGATTGCCATTGAGTATCCGTTTCCATTTGCAAGTTCGGGGGTCATGACGTCCGCGCGTACCAGCCATCAGCCGCGCAAGGTACGATGATGCCAGCGTCGCCGCTGCCGTGCCGCTACGCCTGCTTCGCGCATCAGGCTGCATAACTGGTAACGGCCAACATTGTAGCCGCGCCGCCGCAGTTCTCTGGCCATGCGGCGGCCGCCATCGCTGCCACGCTTCCGGCGATGGATCTGCCTGGCCTCGCGGAGCAGGCCTTGATGATG
>JBNGDJ010000198.1:0-2337 GCA_049974825.1 Halothiobacillaceae bacterium
CTTTAGCAGGGTGCTGAAATAGACCCTGGGCCGGAACGCTGTCCCGTGATCAGGGCATATTCTCGTTGTCGGGCTACCTGTCGGCGCGGTTGGCCCTGAAGACACGTCCACTCCTATTGAGCTGCTATCTGATAAGTCTCACATGTCGAAGCAGCGATCAAACCACGAACAAAAAAGTCCCACTTTTGCCCCGGTGCGAAAACGGTGGGACACTTCCGCCCAGGGGAATCGCATTTGAGAAATAGTGCTGGCGGATCGGGGTGATGTGGATTCTGTAGAGGGTTCCAGAGTTGGAGGAGCCCAATGACGTCCTTGATCACGATCTTTCGCGACATCCCCGATCCACGCTGCGGGAACGCACAGCGCCATGCGTTGCTGGACATTCTGACGATTGCGCTGGTGGCCTCGGTCTGCGGGGCGGAGACCTGCGTGGACTTTGCCGAGTTTGCCGGGGACCGGGAGCCCTTGTTGCGGGAATTCCTGAGCCTTGAGAATGGCTTGCCCAGCCATGACACCTTTTCGCGCGTCTTTCGCCTGCTCGATCCGCAGGCCTTCGGGCGGGCTTTCGATGCCTTCCTGACCGACCTCGGCGCGGACGGCGCGGGGGTTCTCGCCATCGACGGCAAGACCTTGCGCCGCTCGTTCGACCGCGCGGCGGGGCGCTCGCCCCTGCATGTGGTCACCGCCTTCGGCACGGATGCGCGGATGAGCCTCGGGCAGCGCGCCGTCGCCCCGGGCGAGAACGAGATCACCGCCGCCCGCGCGCTGCTGGCGACGCTGACGCTGCAGGGCGCGCTGGTCACGGGCGACGCGATCCATGCCCAGGAAGGGACGGCGCAGTTGATCCTGGACCGCGGCGGGGACTACCTGTTTGCCCTGAAAGCCAACCGCCCCGTGATGCTGCGCGAGGTCGAGGCCGTCTTCGCCGACCCGCCCGAACCCCTGCAGGCCTTTGAGACCGTGGACGCCGAGCATGGCCGCGTCGAGACCCGCCGCCATCGCGTAACCCACTCAGTGGATTGGCTCTTTGGTGACCGCGCAGAGCCCGGCGCACCCCGGATGCCCGGCCTTGTCACGCTGGCCTGCGTCGAGGCGCAGCGCGACGACGGGCCGGTCAGCACCCGCTACTACCTGTCCTCACGCCGCCTGAGCGCCGAGGCCTTCGCCCGCGCCGCCCGCGCCCACTGGGCCATCGAGAATAGCCTGCACTGGGTGCTCGACGTCAGCTTCGACGAAGATCAGGCCCGAAGCCGCGCCGACAACGGCCCCGAAAACCTCGCCATCCTCCGACGCCTGACCCTCAACCTGCTGCGAACCGCCCGACCGAAGCTGCCCATCTCCCGCAAAAGAAAGCGATCCGGATGGTCCGACGCCTTCGCAAGGTCCATCATCGGCCAAATGCGATAGCCCTAATATCATGGCGGTGTCGAGTCGCCGTCAATTCTCTGCTGAGAAAAGGATATGCCACATGTCAGAGACTACCATCACCCAACTGCCCGATCCATCGGGTTTTACATCCGATCCGTTCACCGACGTCCTGCGCGATGGCGCGCGCAAGCTGATCGAACAGGCGATCCATGCCGAGCTTGCCACGCTCATGGCCGCCTTTTCCGGGGAACGGCTTGAGGACGGACGGGCACGTCTTGTCCGTCATGGTCACCTACCCGAACGCGATGTGATGACCGGGATCGGTCCGGTGCCCGTGAAGGTGCCGCGTGTGCGGGATCGGGGCGTTGGCGAAGACAAGATCAGCTTCACGCCCAGCATCCTGCCGCGGTATCTGCGCAAGGCAAGATCGGTCGAAGAGCTGCTGCCCTGGCTTTACCTCAAAGGCGTTTCAACCGGTGATTTCACCGAGGCACTGGAAGCCCTGCTTGGCCCGAATGCCAAGGGGTTGTCGGCCAAGACCATCACGCGGCTGAAGGCTGACTGGTGGACGGACTACGAGGCTTGGCAGAAACGCGACCTCGGCAGCCGGCGCTTTCTCTACATCTGGGCCGATGGGGTCTACTTCAAACCTCGTATGTCTGAAGAAAAACAATGTGTTCTGGTGATCGTCGGGGCGGATGAATATGGCCGTAAGGAGCTGCTGGCGATGACCGACGGTTTCCGCGAGAGCACCCAAAGCTGGCGTGAGGTGCTGCTCGATCTCAAGCGACGTGGGCTGAAACAGGACCCGAAACTGGCCATTGGCGACGGCGCCCTGGGGTTCTGGACCGCGCTGCGCGAGGTGTTCGCTTCGACGCGGGAACAACGCTGTTGGGTCCACAAAACCATGAACGTGCTGAATGCGCTGCCCAAATCCGTGCAAGCCAAGGCCAAAGGCCATCTGCACGA
>JBNGDJ010000199.1:0-2308 GCA_049974825.1 Halothiobacillaceae bacterium
CCTTCAGTCACCACGATTGTCGGCATGAGCCAGTCCAGCCACCTGCCTCGTTTGCACTGCTTTATGCGTTTCAGGGCTGGCTCGAAGCCTTTGTCAGCCGCCTTGGAATACCACTCGATTGCTTTCTTGCGATCTCGCGCGACACCCCATCCATGTTCGTAACATTCGCCCAGATTCGCCATACTGACCGGGATACCTTGTTCAGCGGCCTTTCGGAAAAGCGATGCGGCCCGGTCATGATCCTGCTCGACTCCCTTCCCATTGAGATAAATTTTCCCCAAATCGTTCTGGGCTGTGGCGTCGCCTTGTTCTGCAGCAAGTTCAAACCATCGGGCAGCTTCTGTGTAGTCCTTGTCCACACCGATTCCCTTGTTAAACGCGATGCCAAGCTGAACCTGAGCCTGCGCAAATCCCTTTGCAGCAGCTCGTCTGAGAAACTCAACACCTTCGGGGTAATTCCGCTCTACGCCTTCGCCAGTGACAAGGGATGTGCCGAGCAGGTGTTCGGCTGGGGCAAATCCCTGTGCTGCTGCCCGCTTGATGAATGCTGTTGCTTCGGGTGTACCTACTCCCAAGACCGAGGTCGCCCAATAGAGTTCGGCCATTGCCCAGCCGGCCTTCGCCCCGGCCTCAATGTACCGCCGCGCCTTCGCCTTGCTCTGTGGCGTGCCTTCACCCGAATCAAGCATGATACCGACCACTAGAGAGGCGAGAGGCAATCCTGCATCTGCCGCCTGTTGGAGCCGCTCGAAGGCCGAGTTCTCATCCCTGTCACAGCCAATTCCACTTCGAATGCAGAGGCCCTCTAATGTGGAAATGGCTGGACGAACCGTATGTCTATCCGGCGTCGGAGCCGCCGGACTATGCCCTGCCGCTTTTTGCGAATATCCTGGACAGCAAAACGGGGGGAACCTGAAATGGCGGCGGCGCAAGATGGGGCGGGAGCGAGTCGCAGGAAGGCTTGAGGCCGTCCAAGACCCCGGAATCCGGGCAGAATCACACCCGGAAAGCCGGACGGGACACTATGCCGCGATTATCTTGGACCACTCTTGTCCAAAACAAATCGTGAATCCACGTGAATCCACGATGGGTTACAAGCGCTCCTGAATGGGGTAGGATGGGTGTTGATAGACAACCAAACACCCCATCCAGGAGGCGCTTACATGGTATCGGTCGCCAGTCTGTTTGCACAGGTTCTTTCGCTGATTTCCCGGCGCGATTTCGGCCGGGCCGTCCGCCGGCGAGACGCCGAGAAGGCGGCCAAGGGCTTCTCCTGCTGGGACCAGTTCGTGGCGATGCTGTTCTGCCAGCTCGGCGGGGCCAACAGCCTCCGCGAGATCTGCGGCGGGCTGGCGACGGCCATGGGCAAGCTGCGGCATCTGGGCCTGGTCCGGGCCCCGTCCCGCAGCACGCTGAGCTATGCCAACAGCCACCGGCCGTGGGAACTGTTCGAGGACGTCTTCCACTCCCTGCTCGGCCAGGCGCGGGCCATCGCCGGGCGGCAGAAGCGGACGTTCCGCTTCAAGAACCCGCTTCGCAGCATCGACGCCAGCACGATCCACCTCTGCCGCGAGGTGTTCGACTGGGCGCGGTACGGCCGGACCAAGGGCGCCGTCAAGCTGCACCTGATGCTCGATCACCAGGGCTGCCTGCCGGGCTGGGCGTGCATCACCGAGGGCAAGGTGCACGACGTGACGCCCGCCAAAGCCCTGCGATTCGCCCCCGGGACGATCGTGGCGATGGACCGCGGCTACAACGACTACGGCCTGTTCGGCCGCTGGTGCGAGGCGGGGGTGTACTTCGTGACGCGGCTGAAGTCCGACGCGGTCTACCGCATCCTCGAGATACGGCCTGTGCCCGGCAGCGGCCACGTGCTGTCGGACGAGTTGATCGAGTTGGACAGCAAAAAGGGCCGGCGGGAGTGCCCGCACACGCTGCGCCGGGTGGTGGTCTGGGACGAGGTCAACGCCCGGCCGATCGTGCTGGTGACCAACCACCTGCGCTTCGCGGCCAGCACGATCGGGCGGATCTACAAGGAGCGTTGGCAGATCGAGCTGTTCTTCAAGGCGCTGAAGCAGAACCTGAAGATCAAGACGTTCGTGGGAACCAGCGAGAACGCGGTGAAGGTGCAGATTTGGACAGCATTGATCGCCATGCTGCTGCTGAAGCTGATGCAGTTGCGATCGAGCTTCGGCTGGAGCCTGTCGAACCTCGCGGCGATGCTGCGGATGAACCTTCTGACCTACCGGGATCTGTGGAAATGGCTGGACGAACCGTATGTCTATCCGGCGTCGGAGCCGCCGGACTA
>JBNGDJ010000200.1:0-2282 GCA_049974825.1 Halothiobacillaceae bacterium
CTGGCGTAGCCCGCGTTCAGACACGCCCGGGCCGATACATGCTCGGCCCGGGCTCAGCAATTCAATGGCTTACGTCATTGTGCGGCAGGGCATCCATGCCCTGCGCGGGAAGGTCTGCATTTGTGCAGACCTTCCTTAGGTCAACAACCGGTTCAGGCGCTGAACGAAGCCCGCGGCATCTTCAGGGGCTCCACCCTCGGCAAGCAGTGCCTGGCCGAAAAGCACGTGGGCATAGTCGGCAAACCGGTCATCGTTGGACTCGGCCCCGGCCCGCTGCAACAGCGGATGGGAAAGGTTGACCTCCAGGATCGGCCGGGTCGTTTCCGGGACCGACTGGCCGGCTTCCTTGAGCAGGCGCTGCAGGTGCAGACTCAGCCCTTCCTCGGTGGTCACGAGACATGAGGGCGAATCCACCAGCCGGGGCGATGCCCGCACTTCGGTGACCTGCCCCTCAAGTGCCTTCTTCAACCGCTCGAGCAGTGTCTCGCGTGCTTCCTTGTCCTCAGCATCATCAGCTTCCTCATCGTCCAGCTTGACCTCCGCCTTGGCGACCGACTTGAGCGGCTTGCCGTCGAATTCGGTCAGGTGAGTCACAAGCCATTCATCGACCCGGTCGGAGAGCAGCAAGACCTCGATGCCCTTCTTGCGGAAAACCTCCAGGTGCGGAGAGCCCAGGGCCGCCGCATGACTGTCGGCCACGATGTAGAAAATCTCTTCCTGATCCTCCTGCATCCGGCCGACATAGTCAGCCAGGGAAACCGTCTGTTCGGCACCGTCGGCATGGGTGCTGGCAAACCGCAGCAGTTTGGCAATCTGTTCGCGGTTCGCGAAATCCTCGGCGGGTCCTTCCTTGAGCACCATGCCGAAGGTTTCCCAGAACTTCGCATATTTCTCCGGTTCGTTGTCCGCCATGGACTGGAGCATGGAAAGTACCCGCTTGACGGAGCCCTGCCGGATGCCGTCAAGCACGCGCGAGGACTGGAGAATCTCGCGAGAAACATTCAGAGGCAGATCAGAGGAGTCGATGACCCCGCGCACAAAGCGCAGGTACCGAGGCATGAGCTTCTCGGCCTCCTCCATGATGAATACCCGGCGGACATAGAGCTTGACGCCATGCGACTGCTCGCGATCCCACAGGTCGAAGGGCGCGCGGGAGGGAATGAACAGAAGCGAGGTGTACTCGGTCTTGCCCTCGACGCGGTTGTGGGTCCAGGCCAGCGGGTCTTCCCAGTCGTGGGCCACGTGCTTGTAAAAGGCCTTGTACTCGTCGTCTTCGATCTCATTGCGCGGACGGGCCCACAGGGCGTTGGAATCATTGACCTGCTCGAAGGCTTCACCGCCTTCTTCTTCCTGCTCGTTGTCCTCTTCGTTACGCTCAACCGGCATTTCGACCGGGAAGGTAATGTGGTCGGAATACTTGCGCACGATGGACTTCAGGCGCCAGTCATCCGCAAACTCGGCGTCGTCCTCGCGCAGGTGCAGGACGATCGTGGTTCCGCGGTCGGCCTTTTCGACCGTCTCAAGCGTGTAGCTGCCGTCGCCGCTCGATTCCCAGCGCACGCCGTGTTCGGGCTCCATGCCGGCACGACGGGTGGTAAGGGTAATCCGGTCGGCGACAATGAAGGCCGAATAGAAACCCACCCCGAACTGGCCGATCAGCTGGGCATCCCGGGCCTTGTCCTGACCGAGCTGCTCGAGAAACGCCTTGGTGCCGGAACGGGCAATGGTGCCGATATTCTCGATCACCTCGTCGCGATTCATCCCGATCCCGTTGTCGCTGATGGTTACCGTCCGCTGGTCCTTGTCCGCCTCGATGCGGACGCGCAGGCGCTCGTCACCTTCATAGAGCGCCTCATCGGAAAGCGCCTCGAAACGCAGCTTGTCACAGGCATCGGAGGCGTTGGAAACCAGCTCCCTCAGGAAAATTTCCTTGTTGGAGTACAGCGAGTGGATCATCAGCTTGAGCAGCTGGTTGACCTCGGTCTGGAACGGATGAGTCTCGACTTGGGGCATCTGCGCATCTCCTGAAAGTTAAAGCGTCGAGATCAGGGATTGGGGGCGGCGACCCGTTTTTTCAAGGGAATCTCTGCATTCGTGCAGCTCTTCCCTAGGCAAAAGCTTCAAAGCGGGCGAGAAAGCGCGTCAACGCCCTGTTAAAGCCGCATTGAGACAGGCTTGAGGGTGGTTTTCGCCCGCTATACGCCCAGCACGTCGACCCGCCCGGATTACAGGCGGGCGACCCCATTTCTTTGTTCGCGCAAAGAAATGGGGGAAAGAAACGC
>JBNGDJ010000201.1:0-2245 GCA_049974825.1 Halothiobacillaceae bacterium
TGGCTCTCGCGCACCGCCTCGCCATACTGGCCCGACCGGGCAGTGGGCCCGCCGCGGGTCTCCACGACCGTCAACTCGTCCGTCCGCATGGGGTGTCTCCAGCCAGGCCGGCAACGCTTCAGAAGCAGCGCCCGGCAGCGGCCACGGTGGCCGCGTCTTGCTCGGCCGTCGCTCCGCCGCGTGGCCCGGGGCCTAGTATAGGCCAGGTCCGCGTCCCGCCAAGGGTTTTGCCGCCAGTGCCCTGCTACGCGGCGCCTCGATGACCGTGAACACTCGGCAGATTTCACTGAGGCGGTTGCGTTGTAACGGCCTGGATGTCGCTTGGGGATGATGTCGATGTCGGCGAAGCGCTTCTGGCTTGTGGTTTTGGTGCCTGCGGGCCGCGTAGCCGGGCTGGAAGTTGTCTGATGGTCCTCTGGGCGCAGACGGATGGCGCGGGCATCGCAGATCATGTTGTGGCGGGGCCTATTGGAGGGCTTGGGCGATGGGGCTCATTCGGGTCTGGCTGAGCGTACCCTCCCAGCGTTCGGCGCGGGCGAGCATGATGGCGAAGGTGATGTGGGTGAGCATCACCGTGGCGAACTTGGCGGCGAAGCGTTGGTTGCCCGTAACGTTCCCGTCATCCATTCCCCAGAACACCTTCAGCCGGCTGTTGACGCGTTCCGCGGCCGTTCGATCCTTATAGAGTCGCTGGAACTTCTTGGTCCTGCGCGGGACGCGGCAGAACCGCCGCGGTTCGATCTCGCAGGCCACCCGTTTGGTTTTGCCGTAGGCTTTGCCGCGGTTACAGCGATCATCGGACGGACAGCGCCAGCCCTGGTGTCGCGCCGGGCAACGGTACTTCAAGGTGTCGCGGTCCTTTTCGTAGCCGAAGTAGGCCATCCTGTGGCGCACCGGCGGGTCGCTGACCTTGTCGTAGCAGTAGAGCGTGCCCTCTTCGTCGTAGACGATGTTCTCGTTGCCGTCATCCCCGGGGAGCATCCGTTCGGGATTTTCCTTCCACAGCGCCCGCGCCTGGATGATCCCGGCAATGCCGTGGGAGGCCAACAACTCGTGGACTTCTTGGCGGTCGCAGGCCTTGTCGTAGGCCAGCGTCTCGATCCGTCGCGGCGTGGCGTCCTCGCCGGCGGCGTCCAGGGCCGCGTCGCCGAGGTTCTCCCGCACATCGGCCAATACCTCCGGCAAGGCCTTGCCGTCGTCGACGTTGGCAGCGGTGATTCGATACCCCACGGTCACTTCGTGCTTGGTATCGACGATCAGATGGAACTTATAGCCGAACCACTCATAGCTCTCGGTGACCCGTCCATCAGCGTCGAGGTACTGCTTCTTGCCAGCGGCCGGTTCGGGCAAGTCCGGATGATCGCCCTGGGCCTTGCGGGCCGGGCGGGCGTGCAGCGCCGCCGCATCGCCGGCCAGATGCCTTCCAAGATCCTGGACCGCCCCGGCCAGGCGGGCCACCATCCCGTTGAACATCGCCTGCATCAACGCGACGTGTTCGGGCAGCCCCAAGACCTCCTCGAAGCGGGACATGTTGTACTTGTCGGGGATCTGCTTCTCGGACTCGATGCCGATCATGTAGGCCAGGACGGGATTGCGGTGGAGTTCCTGGAGCATGCCGTCCATGGTGACCTGCCGGCAGGCAATACGAAGCATGCAGACGCCCCAGCAGACGGTGACGGGATAGTCATTGCGCCCCTTGGCTCGATAGCGTTGGAGGGCCTGGAGCAACTTCTCGTCGGGCAGCAATTCCAGGAACTCCTGAAGCGCAGCGAGGGTGGGCGAGGCTTCAAGACAATCCCATGCGAACAGCGGCTTGTTTATGTGTATCTTCATCGCCGCATTATGCACCGCAACATATCCCCGCGTCAAGAACGACTTGGGGTAAAAAGCCAGAAAAACCGCCCCGACCCACCGGAACCGCCCGCCAACACGCCGCTCTGGCGGGGAACGCTTTTGAGCGACCCCACTCTCGCCCAATATCTACAGGGCGATTCCAACATCGCAATCCCCTCCCCCGACGCCCGCCGCGCTTGCCCGAGATCGCCTCTCCCGCTACCATCGCCGCGGGCGCCCGGCAGTCAGCGCGACCGCCGCATGAACCGGTTGCAGAACCACCCGACGCCCGCAGGAGAGCCGCCAACGATGCCGAGCTTCGCCGTCATCCTCCCCGCCGCCGGGTCGGGCACCCGCTTCGGCGCGGAGCGAAACAAGATATTCCAGCCGCTGGTGGGACGCACCGTCATCG
>JBNGDJ010000202.1:0-2189 GCA_049974825.1 Halothiobacillaceae bacterium
TCGCCCGAGTTCAGCGCCGACAGCGCCTTGATGCGGGTGTCGTCGTAGTTGCCGGCATAGATCGCATTGACCTTGATATCCGGGTTGGACTCTTCGAACTCGGCCACGATGCCGTCGACCACCTGGGTCAACGGGCCACCCACGGCGATGGGGTAATACATGGTCAGTTCGGTCTGGGCCTGGGCCGGATTGACAAGCGCCGTGCCCGCGGCGAGCATGAGGGCGGCAGGTGCATAGCGAAGCATGGGTCTTCCTCTTCAGTCGGTTGACAGGTGGGGTTGAAGTGCCTTGCGGCTATCACGGGGTGCTGTTTGGCGACGGTCGTCCCCGTAATCCTGCTGCGGGTCCTTTTTGGCTTTGCCCGTGCGGGCGTCGAAAAGGACCCGGTGTTCTTCAGGCAGATGCAGCCCGATCGCCTGCCCCGGACGCCACTCGGCATGGCCCGGGACAGTGAGGATCAGGCCGCGCGCCGCGGCGTGGTCGATGACCAGATGGGTGGCTGCGCCCATGTACTCGACCTCGCGCACGGTTCCGGTCAGGTGCGCCGCGCGTTCGGGCGCCAGGGACAGATGTTCGGGGCGCAGCCCGATCAGTGCCTCCGGCATACCCAGCGCCGTGCCCTCGACGATGGCCATGGGCGGATCGCCGATGAACTCGGCGACAAACGTACTGACGGGAGCGGCGTAGAGCGCGCGGGGGCTGCCCACCTGCACGACCTGGCCGTCGCGCATCAGCACGACCTGATCCGACAGCGACATCGCCTCGGTCTGGTCGTGGGTGACGTAGATCACCGTCAGCCCCAGCCGCCGCTGCAAGCCCTTGATGTCGCGCCGCACCGAATGGCGCAGCTTGGCGTCCAGGTTCGAAAGGGGCTCGTCCATCAGGCATAGCGGGTGGCCCGAGACCACGGCACGGGCCAGTGCCACGCGCTGGCGCTGCCCGCCCGACAGGGCGGCGGGCTTGCGCCCCTCAAGCCCTTCGAGCCCCAGCATCGTCACCGCCTCGGCCAGTTTTTCGTCCCGCGCGTTGCGTGGCACTCGGCGCACACGCATGCCGAACAGGATATTCTCGCGCACGCTGAGATGCGGAAACAGCGCATAGGACTGAAACACCATCGACAGTCCCCGCCCTGAGGCTTGAAGATGCGTTACCTCCCGGCCATTGATATGGATGCTGCCGGCCTCCGGCGTCTCAAGCCCCGAAATCAGGCGCAAGAGCGTGGATTTCCCGCAGCCCGAGGGACCAAGGACCGAAACGAAGCTGCCCTCTGCAACGTCGAGCGAGACATCGGCAACGCCGCCCCGTCCGCCCCATTGCCGGGTGACCGCGCGCAGCAGGACATAGGGCGCATCGCTCATCGCACACCCGCCTGTTCCGCAGCGATCAGCAGCTTGTCGGCCAGAGGGGAGAGCAGCGCACCGAAAGGGGCCTCGGGGCGCCGGTCCAAGACCACGATATCGGGGGCCTTGACATGGCCGCCCACTGCGGCGGCCTTGCGGCCGAACTTGCTGCAGTCGGCCACCAGTACCGAGCGACGGCTGTTGGCGCGGATATTTTCTCGGGCGCGGACCTCAGGCTCGTGGAAATCCAGCAGGCTGCCATCCCGGTCGATACCACCGACCCCGAAAATCCCGAAATCGGCGCGGTAGGCCGCGAACAAATCAACCGCGGCCTCGCTCAGGAAATCCCGGTCGGGCAGGCGCATTTCGCCGCCCGGCAGGATGATGCGGTTGGTGCTATTCTCCGACAGCGCTATCGCGGCGTTGAGGTTGTTCGTAATTACCGTCAGGGCCTCCTTGCCAGCGAGGGCCTGGGCCACAATCGCGGGCGTGGTGCCGATCGAAATGAAGATCGTTGCTCCGTCGGGGACCAAATCGGCTACGGTTCGCGCGATCGCCTGCTTGGCGCTGAAATTCAGCACTGAGCGCGCCGCGTATGGCAAGTTGGCGCTGCCGTCAATGAATTCCGCCCCACCATGCAGGCGGCGCAATTTGGACTCTTCGCAAAGCGCGTTAAGGTCTCGCCGGATGGTATGGGGCGACACGCCGAATTTTGCGGACAGGCTCTCCACCGTGACCCGTCCCTGGCTTTGTGCCGTTTCAAGAATCGCTGATCGCCTGTCCATAAGCGCACCTCACAGTGCTCAAGTGAGCAGGGATGCATGACACTCGTGTAAAGGTCGTTCGCCT
>JBNGDJ010000203.1:0-2167 GCA_049974825.1 Halothiobacillaceae bacterium
TAAGAACTTCTTCCGTCCAGCCGAGCGGCTCCGCAAGCGCCTCCATCGCCACCTGATCAAGCGCTGCCTCGCCGTGGCTGAGCCCGGAGTTTAGTGGCCACACACCAAAGCGCTCGGCATAGCCCTGGTTGACCAAGAAGATACAAAGAGCATCCCACCATCGATCTGCCTGGACGTCGTCGCCAAGCGGGGCGTCAGACCGGCTCTGTTGCACAAATCGGCTGAACGCCGAGTTTCCCCTTTCCCCGGACGGACTTATCCCACAGCTTCCGTGACGGGTATGCCGAGCGCGGTGTAGCCGTTCAGGACGGCGATGCGGACCTGGAGCTCGGCGACCTGTCGGTCGAAGTCCCGTGCCATGAGGCGCTGCCCCAGCAGCTTCACACAATGCATCTTCGTCTCGACGCGGCTTCGGCGGTGGTATCCGCTCCATCGTCGCCACAGGGCACGGCCGAGGTATTTTGATGCGCGCAGGGCCTCGTTTCGCGCCACGGCTCCGGCGGTGATCGTCTTCCAGGGCTTCGCGTTCTTGCGGGGCGGGATAACGGCATGGGCGCCGCGGTCGGCAATGGCATCGTGGCATTTACGTGTGTCATAGGCGCCATCAGCCGTGACGCTACCGATTTCCTGGTCCTGCGGGATTTGGTCGAGAAGGTCGGGCAGGATCGGCGCATCACCGATGTGGCTCCCTGTGATCTCGACAGCCCGAACCTCCAGCGTTTCTTCGTCGATCCCGAGGTGGATCTTGCGCCAGACCCGCCGTTTCGGGCCGCCATGCTTGCGGGCGTGCCACTCGCCTTCACCTTCGACCTTGATCCCGGTGCTGTCGATCAGCAGGTGCAACGGCCCCTTGGAGCCGCGGTAGGGGATGTTCACGGCCAAGGTCTTCTGGCGGCGAGATAGTGTGCTGAAGTCGGGGACCGTCCAGTTCAGGCCGACCAGCCGTAGCAAGCTCTCGACGAACCCGGTCGTCTGCCGGAGCGCCATGCCGAACACCACCTTCATCGTCAGGCACGTCTGGATGGCGGTATCGCTGTAAGTCTGCTGGCGGCCACGCTTGCCTGTCGGCGCGGCATCCCAGCTCATCTCGGGGTCGAACCAGATCGTCAGCGAGCCCCGGCGCTTGAGCGCTTCATTGTAGGCTGGCCAGTTCCTGGTCTTGTAGGTCGGGGGTATGGGTCTGCTCATGCATCCCAGCTACCACGCTGGATTCACGAGATGAATCCCTCACGCGATTTGTGCAACAGAGCCCCTGGCGGAAACAACGACTATTGCCGCCCGTTCAAGTGCGGGCAGCGGCGGCAAATCCGCGAAAAACGAGATTTGGCTGGGGAGGCAGGATTCGAACCTGCAACCTGCGGTACCAAAAACCGTTGCGCTACCGTTGCGCCACTCCCCAATACTGCGGCGCTAGATACGCCGGTCGCGCGCAGGCTGCAAGCCCCATCCCGCGAAAAAACGCTGGCCGCGCTCAGGGCTGCAGGGGATGCGCCTTGGCCAGCCGGTCAAAGGCCATCAGCGTCGCCACCAGGTCGGGCATCCGGTCCAGCGGGATCATGTTCGGCCCGTCCGAGGGGGCGCTGTCGGGCGCCTCATGCGTTTCGATGAAGACCGCGGCCACGCCCAGCGCCACGGCGGCCCGCGCCATCACCGGGGCGAATTCGCGCTGCCCGCCCGAGGCCCCGCCCAGCCCGCCGGGCTGCTGCACCGAATGGGTCGCGTCCATCACCACCGGATAGCCCGTGCGCGCCATGATCGGCAGCGCGCGCATGTCCGCGACCAGCGTGTTGTAGCCGAAGGAGGTGCCGCGCTCGGTCAGCAGGATGCGCCGGTTGCCGGTCGATTCCACCTTGGCCACGACATTGGCCATGTCCCAGGGCGCCAGGAACTGGCCCTTCTTGACGTTGACCACCGCGCCGGTGTGGGCAGCTGCGACCAGAAGGTCCGTCTGGCGGCACAGGAAGGCGGGAATTTGCAGCACGTCCACGGCCTCGGCCACCGGGGCGCATTGCGCGCGTTCATGCACGTCGGTCAGCACCGGGCAGCCGACCCGCTCGCGCACCTCGGCGAACACCGGCAGGGCGGCATCAAGGCCCAGGCCGCGCCGGCCCGACAGCGAGGTCCGGTTGGCCTTGTCGAACGAGGTCTTGAAGATGAACCCCATGTC
>JBNGDJ010000204.1:0-1989 GCA_049974825.1 Halothiobacillaceae bacterium
CAGGCCTGCGGGAGAAGGACCACCCGGCCGACGCGGTGGAAATCTATCAACGACAAATCCACCCGATCGTCAACATCAAGAAGAACGACGCCTACCGCGAAGCCGCCAGGCTCATCCGCAAGATCGAGAAGCTGATGGCCCGCCTCGGCCGGGAGGACGAGTTCCCGCCGTACCTGGAATCCGTTCGGAAGACCCACAAGCCCAAGCGCAACTTCATGGCCATGCTGAAGGACATGTAGCGATCATGCAGGGGTGCGTCGCGGGAATCGACGCCGCAAGACCAATTCATGCAAGAGGCTGTCGGGTTCCGACAGTTTCGCGCAGGAACCAAAGCTACCAGGGCTCATCGTTGGCATCGGCTACTATGCAATTCGGCTGCATATTGGACGAACAGGGCGTTGGGTGTAGACCGCCGACTGAGCGGCCCTGTTCGGCTGGGCCGGTACACGTCTGCACCCGCGGAATCCGGCCTGACGATCGGCTTCAACTGGCGCATTGCTGGCCCGCCTGGCCGAGTGATCGCAAACAAGCCTCTTCTGTTTCAAGACTTGGCGCAACAGAAGGCCCCTTCCTTGCGCCTGGTGACGTGTCGGTACAGGTTGGGCTGAAGGTGCCTTCCCTCAGAAGCTGCTTGACACTAGGAGAAAACCCTCGTAAAATTACAAGCAATATCTCGTAAACTTGCGAGGCCATTGGGCCGAAGGTGAAAGCATGTACAAGAGGCCGACATATCGGGTGCTGCGCAAGCGACTTGAAGAGCCGCGGCGGTTCGTGCAGGTCTTGGCCGGGCCGCGCCAGGTGGGCAAGACCACGCTTATCCAGCAGGTGCTGGCGGACCTGCCGTCCCCATCCCATTACGCCTCCGCCGACGAGCCGGTGACCAAGGACCGCGTCTGGATCGAGCAGCAATGGGAGGTCGCCCGTCGGCTGGTCGCCGGGCCGGGCCGAGCAACGGCGGCCGTGCTGGTGCTGGATGAGGTGCAAAAGGTGCCCGGCTGGTCGGAGGTCGTCAAGTTCCTCTGGGACCAGGACACCGCCAATCGCCTGCCGCTTCGGGTTGCTGTCCTCGGCTCGGCCCCGCTGCTGGTGCAGCGAGGGCTTTCCGAGAGCCTGGCCGGCAGATTCGAGGTCATCCCCATCACGCACTGGTCGCTGGCGGAGATGGCCGATGCGTTCGGCTGGTCCGTCGAGCAGTACATCTACTACGGTGGGTATCCCGGGGCGGCTCCGCTGATCGCCGAACCCGACCGATGGCGGCAGTACGTCCTGCATTCACTGGTTGAGACGACCATCTCGCGGGACATCCTGGAGATGCGGCGGGTGGACAACCCGGCCTTGCTTCGACGCCTGTTCGAGTTGGGCTGCCAGTACTCCGGGCAGGTGCTTTCGCTGACGAAGATGCTCGGCCAGCTCCAGGACCGCGGCAATACCTCGACGCTCGCGCACTACTTGGACATGCTCCGCGGGTGCGGCCTGCTGGAGGGCCTGCAGAAGTACGCCGGGCAGAAGGTTCGTCGCCGGGCCTCCAGCCCCAAGCTGCAGGTGCACAACAATGCTTTGCTGACCGCGCTGGAGAACGTGGGCTTCGCGCAGTCACGAGACGATCCGGAGTACTGGGGCCGTCTGGTTGAATCGTCGGTCGGATCGCATCTGGTCAACCAGGCCCGCGCTTCCGACGTGGAGGTGTACTACTGGCGCAGCGCCAACCGCGAGGTGGACTTCGTGCTCACCAAGGGCGGCACGGTGATCGCCATCGAGGTCAAGAGCACTCGGCGAAGAACGGCTACGCCGGGCATCGAGGCCTTCGCGAAGGAATTCGATGTGCACAAGAAGCTGCTCGTGGGCGGGCAAGGCATACCGATCGAGGAGTTCCTGACGACGGATGCGGCCGAGTGGTTCTGAAGCAAATCAGCGGCCGCCGAAGCAACGGGATCCTTGACTTCGACTGTAGCAAATTGTAGTAAATTGTAGCAGATTTGGCTTCGATCA
>JBNGDJ010000205.1:0-1959 GCA_049974825.1 Halothiobacillaceae bacterium
CACAGCAGACCACCGATCGCGGAACATTCGTGCCGCTGGTGTTCCAGCCGGGCGAGGCGTTCCAGTTCGACTGGAGCGAGGACTGGGCCCATGTCGGCGGCGAGCGCATCAAGTTGCAGGTGGCCCACATCAAGCTGTCGCACAGCCGGGCGTTCCTGGTCAGGGCCTATCTGCTCCAGACGCACGAGATGCTGTTCGATGCGCATTGGCATGCATTCCGGGTCTTCGAGGGCGTGCCTGGCCGCGGGGTCTACGACAACATGAAGACGGCGGTGGACCGCGTGGGCGTGGGCAAGAAGCGCGACGTGAATGCGCGGTTCCTGGCCATGACGAGCCACTACGTTTTCGAGCCCGACTTCTGCAACCCGGCGGCGGGGTGGGAGAAAGGTCAGGTCGAGAAGAACGTCCGCGATGCACGCCACCGGCTGTGGCAGGTGATGCCGACCTTCCCGGATCTCGATGCGCTGAACCTCTGGCTGGAAGAGCGCTGCAGGGCGCTGTGGACCGAGACCGGACATGGCAGCCTGCCCGGCACCATCGCCGATGTCTGGGAGGCCGAGAAGTCCGCATTGATGCCGCTGCCCACGGCCTTCGATGGCTATGTCGAGCACAGCAAGCGGGTGTCGCCCACCTGCCTGATCACCTTCGAGCGTAATCGCTACTCTGTGCCTGCCAGCTTCGCGAACCGCCCCGTCAGCCTGCACATCTACCCCGAACGGCTGGTGATCGTGGCCGAAGGGCACGTGGTCTGCGAGCACCAGCGCATCATTGAACGGTCGCACCGACACCCTGGCCGCGTCATCTATGACTGGCGCCACTACCTCGCCGTGGTCCAGCGCAAGCCGGGCGCGCTGCGCAACGGCGCCCCGTTTGTCGAGATGCCGGAGGCGTTCCGCCAGTTGCAGGGACAGATGCTGCGCAAGCCCGGCGGCGATCGCGAGATGGTCGAGATCCTGTCCCTGGTCCTGCATCACGATGAACAGGCCGTGCTCTGCGCCGTGGAAATGGCGCTGGAGGCAGGCGTGCCGACCAAGACCCATGTGTTGAATCTGCTTCACAGGCTGGTGGACCTCACACCGACCGACCAGCCCGATGTGACGCCGCCTTCGAGGCTCGTCCTCACGAAGGAACCTGAGGCCAATGTCGCACGCTATGACGGGCTGCGGGGAGGAACACGCCATGCGTCATGACCCCGCTGGAGCCGCCATTGTCATCATGCTGCGCAGCCTGAAGATGCCGGGCATGGCGCAGGCCGTGCATGACCTCATGGAGCAAGGCGCCCCGGCGTTCGAAGCCGCGATGCCGATACTGTCGCAGCTGCTCAAGGCTGAAATGGCCGAACGCGAGGTGCGCTCGATCGCGTATCACATGAAGGCCGCGCGCTTCCCGGCCTACAAGGACCTGTCCGGCTTCGACTTCGCCGCCAGCGAGGTCAATGAAGCCCTCGTGCGTCAACTCCATCGGTGCGAGTTCCTGGATGCGGCCGAGAATGTGGTCCTGATCGGCGGGCCCGGAACGGGGAAAAGCCATGTCGCGACCGCCCTCGGCGTCCAGGCCATCGAGCATCACCGCAAACGCGTGCGCTTCTTCTCGACCGTCGAGCTGGTGAATGCGCTGGAACAGGAAAAGGCGCAGGGAAAGGCCGGAAAGATCGCAGAGGCGCTGGTGAAGACCGAATTGGTGATCCTCGACGAGCTGGGATACCTGCCGTTCAGCGCCTCGGGCGGTGCGCTGCTGTTCCATCTTCTCAGCAAACTCTACGAGCGCACCAGCGTCGTCATCACCACCAACCTGAGCTTCAGCGAGTGGGCCAGCGTCTTCGGTGATGCCAAGATGACCACCGCGCTGCTCGATCGCCTCACCCATCGCTGCCACATCCTCGAGACCGGCAACGACAGCTACCGCTTCAAGGCAAGCTCCGAGACAGCGAAAAGGAAACGGAAGGAGACGGCACCATTG
>JBNGDJ010000206.1:0-1939 GCA_049974825.1 Halothiobacillaceae bacterium
CCACCAGGCTGGCCAGGTAGGTGGCGAACGACGGGTAGGGGGCCGGTGACCCGGTATCCGCGTTCACATCCGTGGTGAGGGTGCCCGGGCCGTAGATTCTAAGGAAGTCGCTGCCCGCGCCGGTGATGGCCGCGCTGCCGAACAGGTCCGTGACCCTTTGGCGCAGGGAGGTCAATGAAGTCTGAAAACTGCGCTGGTCAGTCACTGTCCCGCTGCCGTCCACGGTTTCCAGCTGCATGGGGATGGCGAGAAAATCCAGAGAGGTCAGGTTGGCATACCACTGGCTGCCATCGTAGGTCATCTCCATCTTGTCGTAGCGGTACGACGCGGTGTTCTTCGGGGCCGCACTGCCGGAAAACTGCAAAAACCCCTCGCATTTGCCCCCGGTCACGGCATTGGCCGGCCCGTAGGCCACCCAAAGTCTGCCGGAGGTGATCTTGTCCGCAATCGGCACCTCGTAGACATCCAGTGTCCGGCTGGTGCGCGGCGAGGTGGTCGTACCCTGTTTCGGCCAGCTCGACAGCGGCTGGGCGCAGGTGGTCGCCGGAGGCGTGCCATCCAGATCGACCAGGTGCAGCGGGGTCTTCAGCGCATGCCACTGCGTGGCGGTGGCCGACAGGTCCTGGCCCGACAGCAGCAGGTAGACCTCGTCGGCGGATCGGCCCGAATCATTGACTACCTGCAACGTGGCGGCTCCGACCGTTTGGGCCAGAAACAGCCCGGACACCAGAAGACCCATGGCTGCCAGCCCGGCGCCGTGGCGCCGGGGCTGGCCGGATCCGCGGAAAATTCTCTTAAGGAATCTCTGCACGAATCGCCTGCTCGGACGAAAAATGGCTGAAACAGCGCGTTTTTCGCTCGAAAAAGGCGAATTTTGGTCTTGATTTGGCCTTTTTGGCCCGATTGCCCGTCTTCTGGACGGATTTCGGGCGCAATCAGGCCATCAGCTGCCTCCGAAGAAGGTACAAATTGGCCAAGGCCATCAGGCTCATGACATGCGCCCGGTTCTTCTTCAGACCCCGATAGCGCACCTTCCGATAACCGAACTGGCACTTGATGATCCGAAACAGGTGCTCAACCCGGGCGCGAACCGATGAAAAACGTCGGTTGCGTTTCTTTTGACGTGACGACAGTTGCCGGCCGGGCTTGCGCTTGTCATTGACGCACCAACGACGGCCCGCCTGTCGGGCGGCGCGCTTGCGCTGGTCACCGGCATAACCCGAATCGCCGAAAATCGCCGTGTCGTCCTCACGCAGCAGGTTGTCCAGTTCACTGACATCCGCTTGGTTGGCTGCCGTCACCGTCACGTGATGCGCCGCCCCAGAGTCGACGTCCGCGCCCACATGGATCTTCATGCCAAAATGCCACTGGTTGCCCTTGCGGGTTTGGTGCATGTCGGGATCACGCTGCCGCGTCTTGTTTTTCGTCGACGGGGAGGCGGGCACGATGGTGGCGTCCACCATGGTGCCCGACGAGATCGCCAAGTTGTTTGCCTCGAGCACCGCGTTCACTTCGGCAAACAAGGCCGCAGTCAGGTCGTTCGCTTCAAGCCAGTGACGGAATCGAACCAAGGTGGTCTCATCGGGAATCGCACCGTCATCAAGATTCAGGCCGGCAAAACGGCGCATCGAAGCCACCTCGTAGAGCGCGTCCTCCATGCCGGGATCGGACAGACCGAACCAGTTCTGCATCAAATACACGCGCAGCATCATCTCCAGCGCCTTCGGTCGCTGACCGCGACGGCCAGACTGGTGATAGTGGGGGCGCAACACAGCGAGCAGCCGCAACCAAGGAACCACCTGCTCCATCTCGTCGAGAAAACGCTCGCGCCTTGTGCGCTTCTTCTTGCTGGCAAGCTCAAGGTCCGCAAAACTCGGCTGGTAACTCATCGGCTGCTCGCTTCCCGGTGAATATGATCATCAGAATGCTATTCTCCCGA
>JBNGDJ010000207.1:0-1932 GCA_049974825.1 Halothiobacillaceae bacterium
CCAGCCCTGCTCCCGCTTCGCCCTTGCGGGCTACGCGGGATCCGGGCTGGGCTTGGTATGGAATCCGGCCTTTGGCCGCCAAGGCGCACCGTCAGCCGCGATGAGATTTCCACAAAATTCCACGAGGAACCTATAAACTAATCTGCGGTAATCCGAAATCTGCGGATAAACTACCTATTCCGCGTTAATCTGCTGATGCATTTTCGCCAGTGTCTGTGACAAGCCCCACCAGCCGTACTTGAAGGTGGCGTAGTCCTGGCCGTTCATGGCGGAGGCGTAGCGGGCGGCGTTGGCGTTGATGAGCCACTGGTTGACCCAGAGGTGCTCGAGCGCCTCGTCGAAGGGGTTGGTCGGGTCGGCGAGGCCGCTTTCCCAGGCCTTGGACATCAGGGCGGTGGTCTGCAGGACCATGTGGTCGACCTCGGCGACCAGTGTGTCAAACTGCTCGAAGTGGCCGGCGACCCAGTCGGTGGAGTGGCAGGCGCGGCAGACCGCGGTCATGGTCGCCTTGCGGGCGGCCATTTCCTCGGCGTCGATCAGGCCCTCTGCGGCGGGAACGCCGGAGAACGTCACCGGCAGCGGCTGGCCGTCGGCATTGACCAATGTAGTGGTATTTCCATGCGCAGGCTGCGGGTGGCTGGTCGGCAGTCCGAAGATGCGCAGCCAGAGCCGGTCGCTGAAATTGTGGGTGCGCTCGGCGATCACCTCGTCGCCGGCCGGATTGGTGACCAGCGCATTGTGGCAGGCCGCGCAAGTGGGCGACTTGAAATCGGTACCGACCTTCCACGGGACGGCCGACCAGTCGTACTTGGCCGATTCCGACAGGACGATGTTGCCGTGCTTGCTTTCCTTCCAGACATTGTAGGCCGGAACATCCGGCTCGATGTGGCACTGGGCGCAGGTGTAGGGCTTACGGGCCATCTCGATGGAGAAGCCGTGCCGCGTGTGGCAGGCGGTGCAGGCCCCCTTGGAGCCGTCCGGATTGACGCGCCCGACGCCCTGGTTGGGCCAGTTGGTGAGGATCGGGACCTCGACCTCGCCCAGCACGGAATCAATCGTCTTCAGTCCCTTCACTTCCACGACCGTGCCGTGGCAGGCGTAGCAGGTTTCCCCTGCCGTGTGCGCCGAGGGCGGCAGCACCGAGAAATTGCCGTCCTCGTAGGTCTTCAGTCCGGTGACCTGGGTCTCAAGGGCATGGTAAACCGGGTTGTCGCGGAGATTCGCGATCGCGTGGGCCTTCTTCGTGTCCTTGTACTGATCCTGTTCGGCCGGGTGGCAGGTCGCGCAGTCGGCCGGGGAGACCACCACGTTGATCTGGTAGCCGAAGTGCTCGAAATTGTCCGCGTGCGCCTCCGCCCGCAGGCTGTGGCATTCGTAGCAGCCGATCGTGGCGCCGGCCAGCTCCTTCGGGACCGATTCCGCGGTGATCCGGCGGGCGAGGGGATCCTCCTCCGCCAACGCCTCCGCCGGCGTGATGCTGGCGTGGCGGCTGCGCTTCCAGTCCTCCACAATCCCCGGCGTCGCCATTTCGTGGCAGAAGAGGCACTCCGCCGTCGCGTCGCTCGGCTCGGACTGGGCGAATGTTGGACGAAGGACGAAGGTCAAAAGACACAGGACAAAGAAGCTTTGACACGTAAGACCGGACACGGGACGCGGGCGGATCGTTTTCATGGGCTTGGAATGGTTATGGTGTGCGCCGGGGTCTATCAGATCGGCTAATAGGGGTCAATGGAGAGCGGGGAGGTATTAGGGGAGGTAAATTGATTTATTAGCCATCCGAACTGGAAAGAATAATTTAAATTCCCCCCCCCTGCTCTTGCTCCTGCTCTTGCTCCTGCTCCTGCTCCTGCTCCTGCTCTTGCTCAATCGCCCGCAGCTCCTGCAGTGCCTTGGCGTACTTCTTGTCCTTGTTCAGTTCCTCCAGTTCCTCCA
>JBNGDJ010000208.1:0-1821 GCA_049974825.1 Halothiobacillaceae bacterium
ATCCAGCTGGGGGAGATCGACCGGCATTTGGCGCGCAGTCCCAAGGCTAGAGAGAGCTGTCCACCGATTCCCTCGCTGTCTTCTCGCTGGATCACGCAGGCCGAGCCGGGCGGTGGGACCGAATTCGCGCTCGCCGCGGCACTGGCCGGGATACACGGGCGCAAAGGCGGTGAATGGGCCTACCCGATGCGGCTGCACCTGGCTCCCGAGCGCCCGGGCCGATACCCGCGATGGGATGAGCAGGCGACTCACCAGGTCACCTGGGGGGGCGGCGATGCGGAGTCCAACCTGATCGCCACGCTGCAACGGCGATTGCTGGACGCCGAACGCATGGAGCTGGACGACAAGCCGCTGGTGCCCTCGCGAACCGCCTCGCTCGGCCAGGTGGCCGCCTGGCTGGCGGGGGAAGTGGATACGGCCGCGTTGGCAGAGCTGCTTCCCGGCCTGATGCTGACGCGTATCCCCTCCGGTCGGGTCGGGGACGATCTGCCGCCATTGCCGCTGCCCGCCGCCTATCGATTGCTCAAGCCGTTTTTTGCCACCGACGGGCAGCTGCGTCGGGCGGGGCTCCTGCCTGCGGACCAGCAGTTGCCGATCCCGGCCGATATGGTGCGGCGGCTGGCAGCCGGTCAGGTGCATTCGGTGATGTCCCGGGCCATGCGTGCCTTGCGGATTGCTGGTCTCGCGTCCGAAACACTTGCCCCGGCACCCGGCATTCACGACGGCCGACGGTTGTTGGCCGCATTGATGGTGCCGATTTCCGATCACGATCTCCAACGCCTGTTGCCTCGCAAGCGGGAGCAGGAAGACCAACAAGCAAGCTGAAAGGAGTCCATCCGATGTCTTTGAATTTCCGCGACCTGAGCCAGAGCCCCCGTTTGCTGATCGAGGCGGACCTCGATCCGATCCAGGGCACTCGGTTCCAGCCCACCGGTTTCCCGGACCTTGGTGCGGCAGAGTACACCGCACCCGACGGCGAAGGCCAGATGCTGCTGGTGGAGTCGGCACAGAGCATGGCCAATCGCCTGGAAGTGGTGTGCTGGAATGACCTCGAAGATGACTGGGTCGATGTCCTTCGGGGCCTGCCGTTCGTGCGGGTCCTGGATGACAAGGGTGATGTCCTGACCAGTTCAGTTCTCGAATCGCACCGGTTGAACTCGCCCTACATTCTCGAGGGCAAGGACACAACGGTTCTCGACATGCTCAAGTCCGAGTTGGCGGACCAGGAGCAGGGCCGGGTGGACTTGCGCAAGCTGGCCGCGACGCTGGTTCGCGTGGACACTAACGCGGCGTTGCACGGGGTGTTCCTGGCCAAGAAGGAACTTGCGGGTGGTCGCCTGCGTCTTCCCCGCGCCCTGTCGGGCTTTATCGAGGCGGAAGGCGTCAAGGTCGCACCCAGCGGAGGCGTCAAGGTCGACACCGTCGATCCCAAGGGCGACACGTCCAAGGGCTTTGGCAATGTCCCCTATGCGCGGGACGAGTATGTCGCCTCCGCGATCACGGCCTACTTCAATCTCGATCTGGCCCAGATCCGCGCTTTCGGGCTGGGTGAGGCGGCCGAGAACCTGCTGGTCGGACTTGCCCTGTTCAAGATTCGCCGCTTCCTCGAGACGGGGCTGCGGTTGCGAACTGCCTGCGATCTGGAGTGCAAGGCGACCCGGGTCACCCGGCCCGACTCCTACGAGCTTCCCACTCTGGAAGCGCTGGAACAGGCCATGCCCAAACTTGTCGAGGAGGCCGCCTCGGCCGGCCTGTTCAACGAGCCGCGCATCACCGAGATCACCTACAGGAAATGACCATGCTGGCGATCGCATTCAAGTT
>JBNGDJ010000209.1:0-1818 GCA_049974825.1 Halothiobacillaceae bacterium
GTGTGAACGACGGGCTAAAAGTGCAGCGCCCGGCGGGTGGCCGACGGTCGGTCTAAAAGTGCAGCGCCTTGCCTGGTCCTCGGAATTTTAGGGTGATAGAGCGTTTTTGGAGCGCTTTTCACCCCGACGAGGACGCAATCAAGGTGTACACGAACATGAATTTTTGGGTTGAAGTACGACGACACGTTCTGGTTGAAGGTCACAGCAAACGTTCGGCCTGCCGAGCGTTTGGGCTGAACTTTCGGACGGTTCAGAAGATTCTGGATCATGCCCAGCCACCGGGGTATCGCCGTCAGGCGGCCCGGCCGGCGAGGAAGATTGACCAGGTTTTACCCTTGCTCGAGGCCATGCTGGAGTCCGACCGCACGGCTCCTGCCAAGCAGCGTCACACGGCCAAGAGAATCCATGACCGGCTGCGGGATGAGCACGGATTTGATGGCGGCCTGACGATCGTCAAGGATGCGGTCCGATCGTGGCGGAAGGTTCGCGCTCAGACCTATGTGCCGCTCTCCCATCCGCCGGGCGAAGCTCAGGTGGATTTTGGCGAGGCGTCGTTTTATCTCGACGGCGTGTTGACCAAGGCGGCGTTGTTCGTGATGAGCCTGCCGTATTCCGACGCCGTGTTCATCCGGGCGTATCCGCGGGAATGCACCGAGTCATTCCAAGACGGTCACGTTCAGGCGTTTGCCTTCTTCGGGGGTGTGCCCACCCGCATCAGCTATGACAACAGCCGCATCGCGGTCAAGAAGCTCGTGGGCCCTCGGGCGCGGGAGTTGGTCGATGGCTTCCTTCGACTGCAAAGCCATTACCTGTTCAAGGAACACTTTTGTCTGGTGCGTCAGGCCAACGAGAAGGGGCACGTCGAGAATCTGGTGGGCTACACGCGGCGTAACTTCCTGGTTCCGCTGCCCTCGGTTCGATCCTTCGAGGAACTCAACGAGCAACTGGTCGGGCGCTGTCATGCCGAGCTGGACCGACAGCTCCGGGGCCGGAACGCGACCAAGCGTCACCTTCTTGAAGTGGAACGAGGCGCATTCCGGGCCTTGCCCTCGCAGGCCTTCACCGCGTGCCGGGTCGAACGGTGTCAGGCCAACACACTGAGTCTGGTGCGATTTGACCGGAATGACTATTCCGTCCCGGTGCAGTGGGCCCATCACGAGATAACGATCATCGGCGACTGCCGTCAGGTTCGGATGATGTGCCGCGACCAGATCGTGGCGACGCATCCCCGGGACTGGGGTCGTGAGCAGGTGCGGTACGATCCGGTGCATTACCTGGCGTTGCTGGAGCGTCGGCCCGGGGCCTTGGACTTCGCGGCGCCGCTAAAAGACTGGGAACTGCCGCCGTGCCTGGGCATTCTGCGTCGCAAGCTCGAAGCCGACCGGCCGTCGGACTCGGGACGAGGTTCCTCAGGCGATGGAACTCACGGCGATGTCAACGGCACCAGGCAGTTCATTCAGGTTTTACGTCTGCTTGAGCATGCGACGCTGAGTGAACTGAAGGCTGCGGTGGAACAGGCTCTGGAACTGGGAACGGTGACGCCTGATGCGGTGAAGGTGATCCTCGAAGGACGACGGGAACGTCCGCCGGCGGTGTTCAATCTCGCCGGCCGTCCCCATCTGAGCCGGGTTTACGTCGCTCCGCCGGACCTGGGGGCCTATGCCGTCTTGCTGCCTTCGACCCGTGAACCTTGCGTGATCCCACCGGAACCTGCCTGCGGGATGAGTTCCGCGCGGGCTTGTGAGGCCGCGACAGGGATGACTTGCCAGGTGACTTTGGGCGTCGCTTCCGGGGCAACATCCGGGGTAACTTCCGGGG
>JBNGDJ010000210.1:0-1788 GCA_049974825.1 Halothiobacillaceae bacterium
GGGTCAAGCCGCAACATAACATTTTCAAAGAGGTGCTGACAATGGAGCGTAGCAGACGGGGAAATGGGGTCAAGCCGCAACTCTCTCGTGCGCCTTGTGTCCTATGCGTATAGCGTAGCAGACGGGGAAATGGGGTCAAGCCGCAACTTAAGGTGCGTCCGCGTGGTGCTCTTGGTAAGCGTAGCAGACGGGGAAATGGGGTCAAGCCGCAACCGGCAGAGGCCCCTAGCTGTGGCCTCGATTTTTCGGACCACTGAGCGACGATTTCATGGTGGACAGGTTCACGAGTTACGCCACCTTGGGCAACCTCTACTTATGAGGCCCCCTAGAAATAGGGGGGGTACCGTTAGCAGGCCGTTGAGAAAGTCCGTTTTCAGCCAACCCGCGTGCTGATGACAGCGAGGGGCATCCATCGGTCCGGCCGATCATCATGGACCGCCAGGACGAGCCATATCCAGCAGTTTTCCATTCCCATGCCAAGAAAGATGAGATTCCAGGCATCGGCTGCCCCCTTGGGGGTGCCGTAGCCGGTCAGATGCCGCATCAGCAGGCCGAGGTTGAAGCCTGCGATGTGCAGCAGATAGCGTTTTTGCACGTTTTCGCGGCCCCGCAGCCAGGTCTTGCGCATGCCACCCCTGTCCAGGACATGCTGGAAGCTGCGTTCGGCCAGTTCGGTCCGGCGCTTGGCCGCCTCCCGACCTTTGCCCGTGCCCAGCCGTATCCGGTTGTTGTAAACCGCCCGCCGGGCCTCGTGGTCGCCATGCCACCAGTTCAGGCCCTTGCTTTTCGGCTCGGCGATCCGGGTTTTCCAGGGGCCGTCGTCGAGTTCCTTGAGCACCGCACGGGAGTGGTAGCCCTTGTCCGCCACGAGTTCCGAAGGGGCGCTGGAGCATGGCTCCTTGCCGATCTGGGAAAGGTTTGTCTCCGCCGCCTTGAGCGTCTTGCCCAGGGTCGTTGTGTCGCCCTCGTCGGCATGATGCACCTCGGCGGCGACCACGGCCCCGGTGTCCAGGTCCACGGCGTGCTCCGGCTTGTATGCCAGGCGGGTGCGGCCGTCCTTCATGCGGCCGATCCGGGCCTCGGGATCGGTCGGCGACTCCCAGTCCTTGTTGGACAGCTTCTTGCCCTTGCGCTTGCGGTCCATGCGCGACAAATCCTCGTTGGTGGGCGTCTTCATGCCGCTTTCCTCGGCCATGCGGTGGAGCATCCGGCGGTAGCCCTCGCCCGTGTCCTTGCGCACGATGGTGCGCATGGCCGCGTTGGCTTCCATGGTCGAGGCGTCCACGCCGATGCGGTCTCCCTGGACCAGCCCGGCCCTGGTGATCACGTCCAGCACCCAGGCGAAGACCTCCTGGTGCACCTCCAGCGGCAGACGGGAACGTATGCGGCTCAAGGTCGAGTGGTCGGGCACCGATCCGCCCGGGTCCAGACGCAGAAACGACCGCAGGGACAGCGAATCGGCGCAACGCCACTCGATGCCGCGCTCGGACTCGATACCCTCGAAGTAGCCCACGAGATGCATGCGGAAATAACGGCCTGGCGGGATGGACGGACGACCCTTGCCCGAAGCGTAATGCGGCTTGCACAGCCCCTCAACGAACCGATCGAAACCGGCCTTGATCAGAATGCCCTGAAGCCGGTCGTAGAAAACGTGTCCCGGAGACCTCGGAACCTCGTCCCAGGAGAAATACATCTTCCCATGCGGGTCGCCTTGCATGCCCAGAGCCATTCCGACCTCCTGTCCTTCACAAGACTGTCGGGGATTTTGGGGAGTTTTTCAACACCCAG
>JBNGDJ010000211.1:0-1721 GCA_049974825.1 Halothiobacillaceae bacterium
GCCGCCCGGCAGGTGTCGATGATCGCGGCGATCATCCTGTGTGCGTCCATCGTGATCGGCGTGCTGGCGATCACCGGGCTGGGGGTGAAACTTACCTCGGTGATCCTGTTGGGGTCGGGCGGGCTGTTGTGGCCGTCGCTGATCCTGACGGCGGTGGCCTGCCTTGTGCTGGGAATGGAGGTGCCGACGACCGCGGCCTATGTGATCTGCGTTTCGGTCGCGGGACCCGCGCTGATCGAGCTGGGACTGGAGCCGCTTCAGGCACATCTTTTCGTGTTCTGGTTCGCGCTTTTGTCGACCATCACGCCCCCGGTCTGCGGCGCGGTGTTCATCGCCGCCGGGATGGTCGGGGAAAACTGGCTGAAGGTCGCGGTGAGCGCGATGGCGCTGGGCGTGGGCCTTTACGTCATTCCGCTGGGGATGATCGCCAATCCCGCGGTGCTCGACTTGGCCACGGCGCCCGGGGCGGCGGCGCTGGCGGGGCTGCGCATGGCGCTTGGCCTGGGGCTGATCTCCTTCGGGCTCATCGGGGCCCGGAACCCGCTTGTGCGCAGCGCCCTGGTGCTTGCAGGCGGGGTCGTGATCTTCGCTGGCGTGGTTGGCTGAGCGGCGGCTCGCTACCCCAGTTTTTCCCTTGACGCCCCTCCACACCTCGCTTACCTACCGCTTCGCTCGTGGCGGAGTAGCTCAGTTGGTTAGAGCAGCGGAATCATAATCCAACCAGAACAATGGGTTGGGCTATGCCGCCAGGAGGTCTTGCTCCAGCTTTTCGAACATCTCGACGTCTTCTTCGGGGTTCGCGAAGAGATGCCCGTAGACGTCCATCGTCATGTTGATCGAGCTGTGACCGAGGAGGACTTGCACCTTCTTCGCGGTCCAGCCCTGCTCGATGAAGAGCGATGCCGCGGCGTGCCGCAGGGCGTGAATGCTGAAACGCGGTTCGCCATTCTCGTCGACGATGTCATTCGCCACGAGAAGCGGGCGGAACACCCGGTTGTAAAAGTTCGAATAGTTGAACGGGTTGCCGGAGCGGTTCGGGAAGACCAGGCCCAGCTCGCTTTTGGGGCAGCGTTTCTGCCAATCTATAAGAGTCTCGAGCACCGTGGGGGTCATCGGTATGTCACGGCGGCCGGCGCGGCTCTTGGGCGGTCCCATCTCGCCGAACTCGTCTGCCCGCTGGCGCACGAGGATCAGGCGCCGGTCGAAATCGACATTTTCCCAGGTCAGCCCCCGAAGCTCGGAGATCCGCATGCCAGTGAAGATCGCCGTCACGAGAAGCGGCCGGTGCTCCTCGGGCGCGTTCGACATGATGGTCCGAAGCTCTTCCTTGGTCGGGATTTCCCGCTCGTGCTGGTCGCGACGGTTCCGCTTGAGCTTTACCTCGCGCGCAATGTTGTGGGTTACCCACTCACGCTCGACGGCTTCATTCACAGCCGACCGCAGGCTCGCGAGAATCTTCCGCTGCATCGACCGGAGATATGGGCAAAAGTTGGTGACGCGTGATCAGGCGGCGGTTTGAAGTTGGCGGAGCCCGTCGCGGAACTCAACCCCCTGGATGATCTCGGGCATGCGGTTTTGGCCGTCGAGTTTGCGCCATTTCTTCTGCGCCGACATCATCAGCTTGAACGCCATGGCCAGCCCGGTCTTGCGGCTGAGGCAGCCCTTGGTGCGTTTGGTGCGGTGCCGGACGGTCGCGAATGTGCTCTCGATGGGGTTCGACG
>JBNGDJ010000212.1:0-1702 GCA_049974825.1 Halothiobacillaceae bacterium
CATCCGGACGACTGGCATCTGCGGTACAACTATGCGACGCGTCTGTATCAGTTGAAGCGCTACGCGGAGGCCGCCGATCATATCGACGTCGTCGTGGCTCGCTTCCCCAATCGGCCGCACTTTCGGCTTTGCCTGGCCCACGCCCTGGCGCAGTCGGGCCGCACCGATCAGGCCATCGCCCAGTATCGCCGAATTCTGGAGCAACACCCCCACTTCGAGGCGGCCCGCACCGCCCTGGGCCACATGCTGAACCCGACCGGTAAGCCCGTCGGCAGCCGTCTGTCCGACTGAGCGCCGCCCGACAAGGATGAGACGCCGGCGGGCTACACACTCACGTCGGCCGACTCGCCCTCAACGATACGGCGGTAGTCCGGCATGGCCATCCGAACGGCCTTTTCGTGCGAGCCCGCGGCAAAGACGACGTGGTCGGCCGATTCCAGGCTCCGGTCGATGAGGGTGCGTACCCCGTACATCTTGCCGATCGGCGGCTCGGCCCCCAACTCGCAATCCGCAAACAGCCGGCCCAGCTCCGCTTCCTCGGCCAACTCGACCTTGCCTGCCCCCAGATGGGCCCGGACCTTCTCCAGGTCCACCTTCCGCGGGGCGGCCACCACACACATCACGGGCTCGCCATCGGCCTTGACAATCACGGCCTTGGCGACAAACCGCCCCGGCTCGTGCTCCACGGCCGCAACCTGCTGGGCCGTAAACGCCGCCGGATGCTCCAGCACCTCGTACGCCACCTTCGCCTGCTTGAGAAAGTCGATCACGGTCATGGTCTGTCCTCCCTTTCGCGGTGAACCTTTGCCGTCCATTGAACCGCTCCCCGAACGCCGATACAAGCAAAAACCCGCTTAGAGCCCCTAACATAATGCGTTTCCAAGGTAACGATGGCAGATCAGAATACAGCCCATAGTGAGGAACGCTTCGTGGATGTCCAGGCGTCGCTCGTAGCGGATTCTCAGGCGGCGGAACTGGTGCAGCCAGCTGAAGGTGCGTTCCACGACCCAGCGATGCACGCCCAGGCCGCTGCCGTGCCCGGTGTTGCGGCGGGCGATCCGGGGCGTGATCCCCACCTCCCGCAGCGCCCGGCGGTGGGGCTCGGAATCGTAGCCGCGGTCGGCGTAGAGTTCCTCAAAGCGGTAGCGCGGCGCTCCGGGCTTGCCGCGGATCGCAGGCACATTATTGACCAGCTCCAGCAGTTGCGTGACGTCGTTATCGTTGGCCGCGGTGGTGTGTGCCACGATGGGAATGCCCGTGCCGTCGGTCAGGAGATGGTGTTTGGAGCCGGATTTGCGCCGATCTACGGGGCTGGGGCCGGTTCGTTCGCCCCCCCGACCGCCCGCACGCTGGCGCTGTCGACGGCACAGCGGCCAAAGTCGATCTGGTCGTGGCGCCGCAGCTTGTCCAGCAGGATGCGGTGGATCTTCTGCCAGACGCCGGCCTGCTGCCAGTCGCGCAGGCGTCGCCAGCAGGTCATGCCCGAGCCGCAGCCCATCTCCTGGGGCAACATCTCCCAGGGAATGCCCGAGCGGAGCACGAAGAGGATGCCTGTTAAACAGGCGCGGTCGGGCAATCGTTTGCGCCCCGGATGGGTCTTTCGCCGGGGCACGGCCGGGATGTGGGGCTCGATCAAGTTCCATAACTCGTCCGTCAGTAAGGGTTTGGCCATGAGTCTGTCTCCTTGCATTGGAATCTCTGG
>JBNGDJ010000213.1:0-1645 GCA_049974825.1 Halothiobacillaceae bacterium
TGCTTTCATGCGCCCCAACTGCGATTTGCTTGATGGGCGTTTTCTTTTTCGCTGCGTGCAGTCACGGCCTGTCGCTCTCCAATTAGAATTGGAGGCAACTGGTGTCACAAGATACGGCTTGCCGAAGGGAGCCATTGGCAATGCGCTTATCCCTTTGCCAGCGCTCGAAACCCAGCGCCTGATCGCCGACTACCTCGACCGCGAAACCGCGCGCATTGACGCGCTGGTGGCGGAAAAGGAAAAGATGCTGGCCCTGCTGGAAGAAAAGCGCGCAGCCCTCATCAGCCGCGCCGTCACCCGCGGCCTCGACCCCAACGCCCCCCTCAAACCCATACCATTACCCATAACCCTCCCCGATGCTGCGCTGAGCATCCAGCGCGAGCACAAAGTCAGGGACGCGTTGTAAGCCAATCCAGAGTGTTTTCGGCCCCGGCGGGCCGTCGGCTTTGCGGTTGAGGAATCCGCCGAGGGTGGCGACCAGGCGCACCATCGTATCAAGCGAAGGCGGCTGCTCGGGCGGCGGTTTGCGCTGGGTAACCAGATAGACAGCCCGCCATTCCTCGTTGGCGAAGACGGTATCGCAGGGCATGTTCGGGCACTCGCGCCCGAGCATGGTGAGGAACAGCACGCGCCAAGCGATGATCATGTAGAAGGCGAGCGCCGGTTCCAGGCGCTCGCGCTTCTCCAGCTGTAGTTGCTCGATGCGGCAGCCGCTCTTGAGGACCTTGAAGTAGACCTCGATCTGCCAGCGGCACAGATACCAAGCGAGCTTTTCGATGGCCTGCTCAGCGGTCTCGACCGGGAGGTTGGTCAGCAGCAGCCAGTCGAGCGGATCTTCGTCGGCAGGCGGATTCGCCTCGGTGGCGAGCAGGACGGTGACAGTCACCGGGGCAAGGGTGCGATCAGGGCGCGCAGGCGGCTTCAGGGTCACACGTACGGCCTTGAGCTGCTGGTGGACGGTGCGCGCCTTGCGGCCGTTGGCGGCGGGCCGCTCGAAGCTGATCTCGGTGAGCACCGGTGCCGCGTCGATGACCGCCCGCAGCGTGCGTCCGTCGCCGAGCAGGCGGTCTTGATGGTTCACGCGCACCAGCCAGTCGGCGCCCTGTTCGGGACAGGGGGCCTCGACGAACAGGTCGTAGAGGTCGCCTTCGCGATCGGCGATGTAGGTCAGGCGGGTGTCGGTCAACTGCTCGGCGAGTTCGTTGATGTGCGCAAAGCCATCAACCCAACGCACGCTTTCCTTCTCTTCGAGCGGGCGGTCGGGGTCTTTGTTTTGACCGAGGCTGCCGGGCTCGCGCGCCCAGCTATGGAGGTCGAGCAGCCCCAAGGGCACGCGCTCCGGGGTGACGGCCAGGGTGGGATGCAGATACAGCCCCCGGCGGGTCTCGTAGTTCAACGGGCCGAGGCCGGCGATGCCCTTCTTGGTGGTGTAGTCGAGTTCGGTGGTGTCCTGTATACACAGCACCCGCGGGTGCTCACGCAAGCGTTGCTCGGTGCAGGCGATGTGCGGGGCGAGCACGCGCTCGGCGCTGACCTCGGGATGGTCGAACAGCCGATAGGCGGCGCGCGTCTCGTCCCAGCCGCCGCAGGCGGCGGGAATGCTCAGCGTCGGCTTCTCCCCGAGTTTCTCCAGCAGGCGGCGCGC
>JBNGDJ010000214.1:0-1596 GCA_049974825.1 Halothiobacillaceae bacterium
AAGGCACAGGCTATCCGGTGAACAGCCGACGGCAGCGCGCGTCGAGCAGTTCCCGATACGCCATGCGGCGCGCCAGCGATAGAAAACTGCGCCCGATCAGGCCATGCCACGCCGGAATGGCCGCCAGCAGGTCGCCGAGCAGGGCATCCACTTGGCGGGCGTTCAGGGAGAGGCGCTCCCTGCAGAAATAATCGATCCAGGCGGCGCGGGTGAGCTTCCGCTTCTTACCCATCAACGGAAGGGCGGACTCCTCACGCGCGTTTTCAAGGACAAGGGTGGTGTTCAACAAATCGTAGGCCGGGGAAAGCATGACAACGCCGTCACGCAGGCAAACCGAGAAGTTCTTCAGGTGCATGTCCTCGTTGCCAGTCAGGAAAGCGAAGAGCAGGCGCTTGGCCAATTTCGGTCTCTCAAGGGCGGGGAACGTGCAGAAAGTCTCCACCAGTTGCGCTACCCTTTCCAGCGAACTCTCGTATTTGGTCTCGCGGGTGGCACCCGAGAGCTGCGCGAAGTCCTCGACGTGAAGCCGCCGCCCGCGCCCTTCCCGGTCAAAGCGCCGGATAAAGTAGATCCAGCTGCCGTCAATGGCCGGCAGAAGCCCATGCGCCGGCACATCAATCCCGCACTCCGCCGCCATGGTCATCGTGAGGGCCTCGTTCGCAGGCACTTCCTCGAACGGGGGCGGGTTCGGTTTCAGCAGGTACGTTCCCCCGGAGTCGACGATCTCAAACTGGCCTGCCTTCACCCGCAAAATCGCCGACAGCTTCGGTTGTGCCCCCTGCACCGACATCTTGTCCGCCCGCAGCCGCGCCTGTCGCAACTGCTCCTCATGGGACAGATTCAACGCCTCCAGGCCCTGAAGCCGGGGATCCAGCCTGTGCAACCCTTGGGGCGAAAAGAGCGCGGCACGCTCAACCGGTTCAAGCGTGATCGGGCAATTCCCCATCCTACACCTCCCCGGATACCGGCCCCGCGACAGGCACCTCCTGCACCGTCAGCGAACCGACCAAATCCACCCCGACCGTCACCAACTGCCGGAAGGCATCCCGCCGGTCGATCTTATGCGTGCGCAGCAGCGCCTCAAGTTGTACACCCTCGGGCAGTAAACCGTCGAAAACCGCTGGAAATTCCGCAAAAAGATACGGCTCCGAACGCACCGGCAGGGTAAGCGAGACCGGCATGCCGGCATACTCCGCCAGATATCGAAAAATCCAGCCACCCGCCGAACGCTCCTCAAGGTATCCAGCCACCTGCCCGGCTTGCCGCACTTCGGCCCGCCGAATGACCCGCTCCACCCGTTCACTCATGCTCCGCCTCCCTCGCTTCCCTTGCCGGCCTCGCCCTTCTCCCATTCACCCACCAATGGGCCAACCGGCTGCAAGCGCAGATTCAATACTTCCAGAACCGACACCAGCTTGCTCCAGGTCGTCCGCCCCGTACCCGCTTCAAGATCCTGCACCACATAACGGCTCACCTGCGCATGCTTCGCCAGTTCCTCCTGCGTCAGCCCGGCCCGCTTCCGGTGATAGTGAATCAACAAACCCAGTTGTTTGGCTTGCATGGTTTTTCAGGCGTTAGGGTTGAATTCACTAAAAA
>JBNGDJ010000215.1:0-1584 GCA_049974825.1 Halothiobacillaceae bacterium
ATTGGCCACCGAGCCTTCATGCACCTCACAACCTATACCTGCCTCTGTGCACGGCGCGGCGGAAAAGACAATCTGTCCCACCGGCCCGCCAGGAGTAAGAGCAGGACATGGCGTTGCTGTAGGCGCAACCGGAGTCTCTGTGGGCATGCGGGTGGGCGTTTTTGTAGCAGTTGGAGCGGCGGTCATCGTTGAAATGGGCAACGATGTTGCCGTTGGTATAACGGATACGGGCGTGGGCACAACAGAAGTCGTGCCAGCTCGTGCATCACACGCCGTCAGCCCAAGCACGAACACCAACGCAAGCACTGTCAAGACATTGATCTGTCTCATCGCTCGTCCTCCTATCGCTCTCTGCCTGCTACCCACACCGGGCAACGCGCGTTGGCGTTTCGCGTTACTTGCTGCACCTTGCCACTGGCAACCTCCACCAGCCACACGTCGGCCACGCCGCTGGCATTCGTACTGAACGCCAGCCACGCGCCGTCCGGCGACCAGGCCGGCCCATCGGTCAACGCGCCCTCGAACCGCGTCACCGCCCGCACGCTCCCCGATGCCGCGTCGGCCAGGTGAATGTTGCTTACCAGGTACGGCGCGGCAATGTCGGCGGCGCTTTCATCGGGATTCTCCCGTACCACGAATGCCACCTGTCGCCCGTCCGGCGACCACACCGGCGGATAGCCGTGCCCGGCATCCGCCGCAGCAATCACCCGCTCGTTGCGTCCGTCCCCATCGGCCAATACCAACTCGCCCACCGTAAAGGGCACGTTGCTGTCAGGCATGCGGATGTAGGCAATAGCGTCCCCGCTCGGCGACCAGCGCGGGTAGGCAATGATGTGAGCTGGATCGTTGATGATTTGCTCCCGGTTGCGCCCATTTCGATCCACCGTCCACACCTCGCTGCCGAAACCCAACCCCCGGCTGAGAGCGTACAATACCCGCTGGCCGTCCGGCGAGAAGGCTGCATCGTAGGTGAACGGTGGCACTTCCATTTGCTCGAACCGCCCGTTCCGCGCGTTCACCAGCAGGATGAGGTCGTCGCCGATGGGGTCTACGCGCAGCAGAAACGAATCGCCGTCGGGCGCTCAGTTGAGGAAGAAGCTTTCTCGCCAGGGTTCCGGCTCCGCCGGACGCATCCGGCCTGCGGCAACTTCGAGCAGCAGCGTGTGCGAACCCGTTGCACAGCCTATGTCTATGGCGATCCAGCGGCTGTTCGGAGAGGCGTGCAGGCCAAAGACCTGGCACAGCGCAGCGTTGATGGGGATACTTTCAGCGACAGCCACTGCGGATTGTTCTGCCAGCCGTCTCGGTTCGCCTGCCGTCACCCGTTGGATGCTCGCCTGCGGGCCGCTGATGAAGAAAAGCGTGTCGCTTTCTGGAGGTTGCGCTTGCCCGGCGGCGATGGCCAATGGAGGCCAACCACGAATCAGGCTCACCCCCAACGCCGTCAGCACGGTCAGCGCCAATATAATGGAAACCTTGTGTGTCTTGCTCATTACTGCCCTCCTTGATTTTGATTGGTTGGGACGTTCAGGCCGGTCGGGTGGCCGGAGGCCATCGCTGGCCCCCGGCCCCCTCAGAACTGAG
>JBNGDJ010000216.1:0-1580 GCA_049974825.1 Halothiobacillaceae bacterium
TTGCACAGTTGCAGTTCGCGTTCTTATCTGGGGAGACCCCGGAAGCGCAAGCAGAACGGGGAGTCAGCCGAGGGCATAGTACTTCGCAGGCTTGTGGAGGAAGGCCCGAACCGGACAGGTGCCTCTTAACCACCGAACCGCGTCCAACGTCGAAGACCCCGAACGGGCGAGACGCTATGGCGGAGGCGTCGGATGGGAAGCATGTAGAGGCGCAGGTCAACTTGCTGGAGCAAATCCTATCCCGGGAAAACATGCTGCTGGCATGGAAACGGGTCAAAGCCAACAAGGGAGCCGCAGGCATGGACGGCATGTCCATTGAGGTGTTTCCTGAGTTCGCCCGTCACGACTGGGAGCGGATACGCTCAGCCCTTGAGAAGGGCACCTATCGCCCGGCAGCGGTGCTGCGGGTGATGATTCCAAAGGCCACCGGGGGTGAACGGCCCCTGGGAATACCGACCGTGTTGGATCGAGTGATTCAGCAAGCAATCGCGCAGGTCATTGGACCGATCTTCGATCCTGCCTTCAGCGAGCACAGCTACGGGTTTCGCCCGAAGCGCAGGGCCCGCATGGCGCTCGGGGAGATGGAACAGGCCCACCGCGACAGTCTGCGCTTTGCCGTAGACTGCGACCTGAAGAGCTTCTTCGACACGGTCAATCACGGCCTGCTGATGAACCGGCTGGCCCGACGGGTCAAGGACCTGCGTGTGCTTAGGCTCGTCAGCCGATACCTGCACGCCGGGGTGATGCTGCCGGACGGCACGACGGAGGCCACCAACTGCGGAGTACCGCAGGGAGGGCCGCTTTCGCCGCTGCTGGCCAACATCATGCTGGACGACCTGGACAAGGAGTTGGAGAGGCGCGGACTTCGGTTCGTGCGTTACGCCGACGACTTCCTGGTCTTCGTTCGCAGCTTGTCGGCGGCGCGACGCGTTTTGCGCACAGTGGGCAGGTTCATCGAAAGCAGTCTGGCCCTGATCGTCAACCGGATGAAGAGCAAGGCGGCGCGTCTGCGCGAATGCGCCTTCCTTGGATTTCGGATACATCGGGGCAAGCTGCATTGGACAGACGCGGCAGTGCGGACGTTCAAGCAGCGCGTCAGGGAAATCACGGATCGGCACAACGGGCGGAGCATGCGTGCTCGCATCGAAGCTCTGAGCCGGTACGTGGTCGGATGGATGAACTACTTCGGCCATAGCCGGAGCTACTCGCAACTGCTTGAGCTCGACCAGTGGCTGCGCCGCCGCGTGCGGCTGTGCTACTGGAAGGACTGGAAGCGACCGCGAACTCGGCGACGGCATCTGCTGGCTCTTGGTATCCCGAAAGACGAGGTCCAACTCGCCTCACGGAGCCGTAAAGGGTACTGGCGGATGGCCGGAAACAGCATGGTCCAGCGTGCCCTGACGAAACAGTGGTTATGGGATCAAGGTGTTCCGAACATGCGGCAACAATGGGTTGATCTTCACTATCCCGCGCCTTCGGGCGTGGCGTAAACTGCCGGAACCGCCAAGTGCGGACCCGCTTGCTTGGTGGTGTGGGAGCCGGGGCTGGCCCTAGTGGTCAGTCACCGGCCACCCGATTCG
>JBNGDJ010000217.1:0-1579 GCA_049974825.1 Halothiobacillaceae bacterium
CCAGCCGCGCTGGGTGCGGATACAGGTGATGTCCGATACCCAGGCGGTATTCTTTGCCGGCGGCGTGAATTGCCGGTCCAGGACATTGTCAGCGACCGGCAGCCGATGCCGGCTGTCGGTGGTGTGAATGAATTTGCGCTTCCACACCGGGCGCAAGCCCTGGGCTTTCATCAGGGAGCGGACCCGGTATCGGCCCAGATGAAAGCCTTGATCCTTCAACGACTTCACCAGGCGTCGACTCCCGTAGGTTTTTCCTGAGGCGGCAAACGCCACCTGAAGATGGCTGCGGATCGGGCACGCCGCCTGGGGCTGCGCGGCCCGTTGCCGTGAGGCGTAGTAGCCGGATCGGCTCACGCCCAATACGCGACACAGCGGGGCCACCGGTTCGGCCTTCTTTCGCAGCTGATCGATGCAGCGGTACATCACGTCAGTTCCCGGGCGAAGAAGGCCGAGGCTTTTTTTAACAAATCGTTATCCTGTCGCAGCTGACGGTTTTCGGCCTCCAGCTGGCGGATGCGCTGCTGCTCGGCCGTCAGCGGCGGAAAGGCACCGGTACCGCCGGCGCCCCCAGCGCGGTACTGCGCGATCCAGCGACGTACCGCCGTCTCGCCCAGATTCATGTCACGACACACCTGAGCGACACTCAGCCCCTGGTCCAAAACCATCTGAACCACTTGCTGCTTGAAAGCGGCATCAAACGTCCTGCGTTGCTTGCTCATCTACATTCCCCCTGTCGGTGGATTATCCACCTATCCAGAGTGTCCGAGGAAATTAGACCACTACACACCTCCGCCCGCTCAAGCAACCCCATGTCCAGCATCGATGCCAGCGCGCCCTGGGGCTGGGCCGAGTTGACCCGCACCCCGTCGACCAGCAGCACAATGCTTTCCTTGTCCAGGCCGCGAATCACCGGGTTCTGTCCCCAGGCACCGTCCGACTGGACGGCCAGCCCCGGCTGCCCGCGAAACAGCGAGCCGGGCACGGTTTCCGACGCCCGGTCGTTGTTCTCGAGGACCGTGACCGACTGGGGCGTGGTCAGCACATCCGCTGCATACCCCTTGGCAGTCACGGAGATCTCCGGCAACCGCTGGACCTCGGTCTCATCCCCCGCCGACAACAGCCCCGGCATGGCCGCCGGCAAAAAACACAGAACCGAACCGGTCATCATCCTGTGAAAACGTCGCTGCATTGGTCACGCACTCCCCGTCATCGACTACTCGGCGGACCCCGCCCCGAGCCTCATTAAAACGAACGCGCATCGTACTGGGAATGCGAATCGGTCGCAACACAAATTACAGGGACAAGATAATCATCGGTTGCGCGGCCTTTGAAGGAAGGCGGCGTCATGCCCTCCGGGCCCCGGATGGCACGACGGTCAGGGGGCAGTCATGGAATCGCGGTGCCCGGGGTGCGGCGGTTCTAGCCTATCCCGCCTTGCGACAGGGAATCTCTGCACGAATGCTTCAGATTCCCGATTGGGGCATGGATGCCCCAAATTCGTCCCTGGTCTACACCCCTTGCCGCCATCCATGTCGGAAGCCCTTTCGGGTTCGGCCTGCGAAGAGCAACCCTTCGGGTA
>JBNGDJ010000218.1:0-1569 GCA_049974825.1 Halothiobacillaceae bacterium
TGATTCGGGATGTGCTGGCCGGCGACATGCCGTTGCTGCTTCATCGCGAGGTCTATGCCACGGCCGCGCTGGCCGGTGGCAGCGTCCAGGTCTGGCTGGCTGCGGACTGGCCGGCACTGGCGGTTTTTTGCGCCTTCGGGACCACGTTGCTGGTCCGTGGGCTGGGCATTGTCTTTCACTGGCATTTGCCCAGTTTTGCCGGCAGCAAATAATTCTGGGCCTGTTGACGGCACTTGTTGTGCCGCCGTCTTTCCAACAGACTGAGACCCCGCGAGGGGCTGCATGGCTGTTTGTTCCGGCATCTCGTCGGGGCAGGCGGTGAGGAAAGGTCTGCACGAAGCCATGGATGGCTTTGTGCAGAGTTTCCTGAGACAACAGGCCGGGCGCACCATGCCCGGCGAGGAGCGTCATCATGATCGGAAGAGGCGGATTTCTGGCAGGCATGTTCGCGGTCATTCTGGCCGGGTTGCCTGGTTTGTCAGTGGCATCGGGTACCACGGAGCGCATCGACGGCATTCTGGCGGCCGATCCGGCGCCGCCGGGCATCGTCTTCGACATCATGACGCCCGAGGCCGATGCGCTGGATCGTCTGCTGCCCGAGATCGAGGGCTGGGTGGATTACATTCGCGATCGGGCGCCCGGCATGGACTTGGTCGTGGTCGCCCATGGCAACGAGATGTTCGCGCTCAAGGAAGATCAGGCCTTTATCCACGAGGCGGCCCATGAATCCGCCGCCCGGCTGGTTGCGGGGGGCATCGAAGTTGCCGTGTGCGGGGCCTACGCCAATATGCGCCAGGTGGACTGGAACGCCTTTATCGACCCGGTCGTTGTAGCGGAGTCAGGGCCCGCCCGGGTGAACGACTACCGGGCGCTGGGTTACGAAGTGGTGTTTGTGGGTGATCCGAACTATACGCCGCGCCCAATCCCGGTGGACTGATCTGCACAGATCAAGGTCGTCCTGATGAAAGGGGCAAGCCATCCGGCCGGAAGGGGATCTCTGCCCGATTGGGGTTTTCGGGGCAAGCCGCGTCAGCTGCTCGGCGATCTGCGCTGGTCAGGCGTCCCCAAGGTGACGGGATGAGGCAGGAGGCTTCCCCTGGCCGCTGCCCGACGCCGAATAGGTCGCAGCCTGCACGACGTCCTCCTCTCCCCGCAGAACTGAAAGCTGCTCGGAAAGTTTTTCACTGATTCGGCCGATCACCTGCTGGTTTCTGCGCATGGGTTCCTGCAGTTCGCGCAGCCGGGACCCAATGCTCGCCCAACTCTGCGCGACGTCACAGTGAGAAACCAGCGCGGCCATGTCCGGTGCGTCGCTGTCTTCAAGCAATGCCTGCCGTCTGGCGTCGAGCGCGGCCAACTGCTCGTTCGCCGCCAGCATGTCCGCGTTGATTTCGCCCATTCGGTCTTCTTCCGGGCGCGTCAACTGCTCGGAAAGTGCCTGGTGGCTGTCGGTCAGCACCTGAATCTGCTCGAGCATCTGGTTCAAGATGTCCGCAAGCTCATCGCATCCGGCGGTCATGGCCATGGTCGATCGTCTCCTGGGTGGGGCGGTCTGACGAGTATAAGGGA
>JBNGDJ010000219.1:0-1568 GCA_049974825.1 Halothiobacillaceae bacterium
AACATGAAAAACCATGAAGATGGCTGATCGAGTGCAAGTTCATCTGCACAATCAGACGCTTCCGCGTCGATAGCGCGGGCGAGGATTCGAAGCCACTCACAATGCCCACTCCACGTGAAACCATCCTCACCGCGCTGCACGCGCGGCTCTCGGCGCTGCCCGCTCCCGCCCTGCGCGGCGAGGTGCTGCCCGAGCGTATCCCGACCGAGGGGCTGCTGATCCTGCGCGACGGCGAGCCGGGGGAGCCGGAGGTAACCCTGTCGCCGCTGCGCTACCACCACCAGCACCGGGCCGAGATCGAGGCGGTCGTGCAAGGCGCCGACCGTGACATCGCCTTCGACACGCTTATCGCCAGTATCGGCGCGGCCATTGCAGCTGATCGAACGCTGGGCGGCCTATGCGACTGGGTCGAGGCCGAAGCACCACGGCCGGTCGATCTGCCCGTCGAGGGCGCGGCGAGCTTGAAGGCGGCCGTCATTCCGGTTGTGCTGCATTATTCCACGGCCGACCCGCTGGCCTGATCCCGACAATCCGAGGAGAACAAGATGGCACGAGCCCAAGGGGCGCGGGCGCAGATGGCGCTTGCGTTCGAGACGACCTATGGAACGCTCCCCGTGGGCGGCTTCACCAAGATGCCCTTCGCCAGCACCTCGCTTGGGGCGGAGCAGCCGCTGCTCAATTCCGAACTGCTGGGCTACGGGCGTGATCCGCTGGCGCCGATCAAGGATGCGGTGACGGCTGATGGCGACGTCGTGGTGCCGCTCGATGCGGAAGCTTTCGGGTTCTGGCTGAAGGCAGCCTTTGGTGACCCAACCACGACCGGCACCGGCCCCTGGACGCATGAGTTCCAGTCGGGGTCCTGGACGCTGCCCAGCATGTCCATCGAGACCGGCATGCCCGAGGTGCCGCGCTACGCGATGTACTCGGGCTGCGTGCTCGACCAGATCACCTGGCAGATGCAGCGCTCGGGCCTGCTGTCCGCGACGGCGCGGCTGGTGGCACAGGGCGAGACGGTCGGCACGATCACCAGCGCCGGGACACCCGCCGCACTCGAATTGCAGCGCTTCGGCCATTTCAACGGTGCGATCACCCGAAACGGTTCTGCCCTCGGGAATGTGGTCTCGGCCGAGATCACCTATGCCAACAACCTCGACCGGATCGAGACCATCCGGAGCGACGGCCGCATCGACGGGGCGGACCCGTCCATCGCTGCGCTGACCGGCCGGATCGAGGTGCGCTTCGCCGACCAGACGCTGGTGACGCAGGCGATCAACGGCGAGGCCTGCGAGATGGAATTCGCCTACGTCCTGCCCTCGGGCGAGAGCTTCACCTTCACCGTGCACGCCGTCTACCTGCCGCGCCCGCGGATCGAGATTTCCGGGCCGCAGGGCGTGCAGGCCACCTTCGACTGGCAGGCTGCGCGCGACAGCGTCGTCGGCCGGATGTGCACCGCAACCCTGATCAATGACATAGAGGTGTATTGAGGATGTTGACGCTCGACCTGACCAACGCGCCGCGCTGGCATGACCTCGCCCCCGGCGTCCGGGTGCAGCTCCGCCCGCTGACCA
>JBNGDJ010000220.1:0-1568 GCA_049974825.1 Halothiobacillaceae bacterium
GAGCTGCCGTCAGCTTTGTGCGGGTTTCACGCGGAAGTGCGAAGAACCTTTTTTTTATTGAAAACGGTCCCGGCCCTGGCCGGTTTTTTTGTGCTCACAAAAGGGCACGAAACACGCCGCGACCCGCGGGCCGTCCGGGTCGGCAACCCGACGCCGCGGGATCAGATCCCGTATTTCTTTCGATAGACCTTGATGGCCTCGGCATGTGGCTGAGCGGCTGGCGTACGCTGCGCGTAAGTGATGACGTCTTCCAGTCGGGCAATGCTGATCACCGCCAGGCCATGGTCGCGCTCGACCTCCTGGATGGCGGAGAGCTCGCCGGTACCCCGCTCCTGTCGATCCATCATGATCGAGACGCCAACCGGGTGCGCTCCGGCTGCCTCGATCATGCCAATCGACTCGCGCACGGCCGTGCCGGCGGTGATCACATCGTCCACGATCAGGACGCGGCCGGTCAGCGGCGCACCAACGAGCGAGCCACCCTCACCATGGTCCTTCGCTTCCTTTCGGTTGAAGCACCAGGGCACGTCCTGCCCGGTTTGCTCGGCCAGGGCGATTGCCGTGGCGGCCGCCAGCGGAATGCCTTTGTACGCCGGCCCGAAAACCACATCGAACTGCAGGTCGGCCTCCAGGATCGCCTCGGCGTAAAACCGACCGACCCTGCCCAGAGCGCGCCCGCTCGAGAAGGCCCCGGCGTTAAAAAAATAGGGGCTGCGACGCCCGGACTTGAGCGTGAACTCCCCGAAGGACAGCGCCTCCTGCGCCATGGCGAAATCCAAAAATGCCTGCTTGTAGTCACTCATCGCGTCTTGTCACTCCTTGGCTGCCAGGCCAGCAGCAAAATGTCACCATCCGGCAGGCCGGTGCCGCTTCCAGCAGCCGTTGGCCGACCGGGCTGCGAGCCATGAACCGGGGCTGCCCTGTCGCCGCCCCCCGAAAACCATTCTCGGCCATCCGCGGGTTTCGTTGTTGCGGGCGACAACAGGGCACCTCGAAAAATCACAGGTACGTGGTTTTTCGAGGTGCCCAACAGCCTGGCTGTCTGCAATGCCCCGGGCCTGCACCTCGCAATGCAATGGCCCGCGCCATTGCATGTTCATGAAACCATGCTCAACCGGAAGCTCTGCAAAAATGCAGAGATCCCGTTTGGGGCGCAGAGTGTATTGCAACAGGGCAATGCGCGCATCCCCAACCGCCGCATTTTACGCACTTGCAGCAGGCCACATGAACACTTTTTTACGAATCATTCTTGTTTGCTATTGCAATCCACGTCATTCGCGATAGACTTGAAACCGGTCACGGATCCCGGTTTGCCCGCAGTCGCGCAGGGAATCTCTGCACGACTGCTTCAGGTTCCCGTGCAGGGCATCCATCCCCTGTCGCGCAACGGCTTGCGCCGTTGTGCCTGGGATCAACCAAGACAGTGTCGGGGTCGCGGACAGACGCCCGCGACCTGCGAACTCAGCGTGTGTGTGCTTGCCTCGCCCTTTACGGCGAGGTTTTTTTTGCCTTGTCCAAATCGTGGTCACTGGCCACGGAACAGCTGGGCAAGCGAAGATGCCCTGCAC
>JBNGDJ010000221.1:0-1568 GCA_049974825.1 Halothiobacillaceae bacterium
CTGCACAAATGCAGACCTTCCCGTGCCGGTCTCGGATGCCCTGCCGCACAATGGCTTATGCCATTGAATTGCGGAGCATGGCCCGGTCATCTCGGTACGAATCCAGGAAAGAACTCGTGCCAAGACTGGTCAAAAGTGGTTAACATGGCCGGTAATTCAGTCGGCACAGGAAACGGCCGGCACGGCTGACAGGAAATCCAAGGCGCTCGGCATCATGAGTTCCCATTGCGAAGAAGGCATGTTCCGCCTGGCGATTGAACAGGCATACAACGCCGTGCTCATTACCACTGCCCAGCTTGAGGCACCGGGGCCAAAAATCGTTTACGTCAACCCTGCCTTCTGTACCCAGACCGGCTACAGCGCCGATGAACTGATCGGGCAAACCCCACGCATTCTTCAAGGGCCAAAGACCGATCGCGCCGTCCTCGACCGCCTCCGGGAAACCGTGGCGCGCGGCGATTTTTTCGAGGGGCAGACCATCAACTACCGCAAGGACGGCACGCCCTACCTGGTCCGGTGGAACATCAGCCCGCTGCGCGACGCCGCGGGGCAAATCAGCCATTATGTTTCGGTTCAGCGCGACATTACCGAAAGGATGCGCACCGAGCAGTTCAACCGCCAGTTGCTTTCCAGCCTGGGCGAAGGCGTGTTCGGCCTGGATACAGCCGGGAACCTTACCTTCATCAACCAGACGGCGCTGACCCTGCTGGGCCATGACGACGAAAACGCCCTGCTTGGTCGCAACGCGCACGAGCTCATGCACGCGCACCATCCTGACGGCACGCCCTACCCCGAAACCGACTGCCCAATCTACGAAGTCATGCAAACGGGGACGCCGCTGCAGGCCTGGCGTGACATCTTTTTCCAGGCCGATGGCCAGCCGCTGTCGGTCGAGAGTTTCGCCTCGCCAATACGCGACCTGACAGGCGAGATCGCGGGGGGCGTGGTGGTGTTCCGGGACATTTCCCGCCAGCTGGCTCTGGAGGAAAAACTTGAACACGCGGCCCATCATGATCGGCTCACCGGTGCCTTCAACCGGCACTTCTTCGATCGGCTGGTCGAAAAGGAATATCACCGCTGTACCCGACGCGACGAACCCCTGTCTCTGGTCATCGTGGACATCGACCACTTCAAGGACATCAACGACCAGCACGGCCACCTGGTGGGCGACGAGGTACTCAAGCAACTGGTCCGCCATCTTTCCGAGCGCATGCGGTCATCGGATGTGCTGACTCGCTGGGGCGGGGAAGAGTTTGCCCTGCTGCTGCCCGACACCTCGCTTGAGGGCGCCGCCGCTCTGGCCGAAATGCTGCGAGCCAGCGTGGCGGAGGCACGGCTGGGTGAGGATTTTCCCCAACTGACCATCAGCCTGGGCGTCACCCGCCTTTGCCCCGGCGGGGCTATTCAGGAAGGCTTCCGGCGCGCCGATGAGGCCTTGTTCGAGGCCAAACGCTCGGGCAGAAACCGAGTCCATGTCGCCGAACCTTCGGAAGCGGATATCGACTAGGGAAGGTCTGCACGAATGCAGACCTTTCCGTGCAGGGCACGGATGCCCTGCCGCACAATGG
>JBNGDJ010000222.1:0-1543 GCA_049974825.1 Halothiobacillaceae bacterium
TGTCAATCGGCACGCAATCTTGACCCCGTAACGGCGTCCAAAAATGACCCCCCTGCTGCGCATACGATTAGCTGGCCCGATGCGGCGCAGCCATCACACAGCGCAGCCGCGTCGGGCCAGCGGGGCCTGGGTTACTCCCTGGTCTTGAAGCGCCAGCTCTCGTTGCCGGTTTCGACGATGTCGCAGTGGTGGGTAAGGCGATCGAGGAGCGCTGTCGTCATCTTGGCGTCCCCGAAGACCGATGGCCATTCACCGAAGTCGAGGTTGGTCGTCACGATGATGGACGTGCGCTCGTAGAGGCGGCTGACGAGGTGGAACAGCAACTGGCCGCCGGTCTGGGCAAACGGGAGATAGCCGAGCTCGTCGAGGATCAGGAAGTCGAGGCGGCACAAGAGATCCGCGGTGCGCCCCTGGCGATCAGCGCGGGCTTCGGCGTCGAGCTTGTTCACGAGGTCGACGACGTTGAAGAAGCGGCCGCGCTTGCCACGGCGAATGCAGGCCCGGGCGATGCTCACGGCAAGGTGGGATTTGCCGGTCCCGGTGCCGCCGATGAGGACGACGTTGCGCTGATGCTCAAGGAACTCCCCGGAGGTCAGATCGCGCACCAGTGTCTCGTTAACCGGCGTGTCTTCGAAGCTGAACTCGTCGACCTCTTTCGCCAGAGGCAGCTTGGCGATCGTCATCTGGTATTTGATCGAGCGCGCCTGCTTCTCGCTGATCTCGGCATTCAGCAGGTCGCCGACGATCTGTTGCGGTTCGTGCTGACGCTTCACCGCCGTCGCGATGATCTCATCATAGGCCGCCTTCATGCCGTAGAGCTTCAGCTGGCTCATCGCGTCCAGCACCTGCGATCTTTCCATGTTTTGGTCTCCTGAGGCTGTCGTAACGTTTGCAATCGGCCACCGGCTCGCAGGCCAGCCGTAGCCCATCCGGTGTCGCGATGTTCAGCGGCGGCGGTGGCTCGCGATGCCGGGCGAGGATGTTGAGAACGACCGAGGCTGCTGGGGCACCTTCGGTCAGGGCTTCAGCACAGGCAGCATCCACTGCATTCAGCCCATCTATTGGGATCATGCTCAGGATCTGGACCATTTGCCGGTCGCCGTTCGGCACCTTGCCAAGCTTGCGCTGCACACGCCTGATCGCCGACGGCAGTTCCCAATCCTTGAAGGGAGCGCCATTCCTGAGGGCCCCGGGCTTGCGGGCCAGCACCGGAATATAATGCAGTGGGTCGTAGATGGCCTTGTCGCGCCCGAAGGCTCGGGCGTGCTGCCCCACGATCTTGCCGTCCTGCCAGAACTCGACCCGCTCGGCATAGGCGCGGATCTCTACTGGCCGACCGACGGCACGACCATCCACGGAGTAGCGGTTCTTGTCGAAGCGGACGAGACAGGTCTTCGAGACCGATGCCGGCACGGCATGGAAGCCGTCGAACGGGCCGACGTAGGGCACCAAGCTCGCGCGCTCGTCTTGGAATACTTCCCAGATCGTTCGATCCCGAAGCTCCTGGTGCGGATGGGACTTGGCCCAGGCAACGCAGCGATCC
>JBNGDJ010000223.1:0-1519 GCA_049974825.1 Halothiobacillaceae bacterium
ATCCATGGATGGATTTGTGCTGAGATTCCATAGTGAGAAGGAGAGAGATGAACCGACGTGACTTTCTGACGCGAGCTGGTGCCGGGGTTCTGGCGGCGGGCGCGGTGGCCGGTTGCGGCCAGGATGAAACGGTTTCTGTTGCAGCCACGGCCACTCAGGGGCAAGAACCCATTCGTTGGCGAATGTTCACGGCCTGGCCGCGCAACTTTCCGGGATTGGGGACCGGGGCAAACCGGCTCGCCGAGACCATCGGCAAGCTCTCGGGTGGGCGGCTCACGGTCGAAGTGTTCGGGGCCGGCGAGATCGTCCCGGCTTTGGAGGTGTTTGATGCCGTTCGTGCCGGAACGGCCGAAATGGGCCATTCCGCGGCCTACTACTGGCAGGGAAAAATGCCTGCGGCGCCTTTCTTTTCGGCCGTGCCGTTCGGCTTTACCGCCGACGAGATGAACAGCTGGCTGTACTTTGGGGGCGGGCTGGAACTCTGGCAGGAATTGTACGAGCCGTTTGGCGTGCTGCCGCTACCCGCGGGCAATACCGGACCGCAGATGTCCGGCTGGTTCCGCAAGCCGATCGAGTCGGTCGCGGACTTCAAGGGCCTGAAAATCCGTCTGCCCGGCATCGCGGGCGAGGTGCTGCGCAAGCTGGGCGCAACCGTGGTGAACATACCGGGCACCGAGCTTTTCCAGTCGCTGGCCGACGGGACCATTGACGCGGCCGAATGGGTCGGCCCCTACAACGATCTGGCTTTCGGCTTCTATCGCAGCGCGCCCTACTACTACGGGCCAAGCTGGCATGAGCCTGCCTCGACGATGGAAGCGATTTTCAATCGTGAGGCTTTCGAAAGCCTGCCGGAAGATCTTCAAGAAGTGGTGGTACAGGCCTGCATGGCCGTCAACGACAACATTCTTGCCGAGTACACCGCCCGCAATGCGGTGGCGCTTCGCCAGCTTGCCGAGGACCACGGGGTTGAGGTGCGCCGGTTTTCGGACGACATCGTGACGGCCCTGGAGTCTGCCTCGGTATCGGTTCTGGAGGAATTGGCCGGCCGTGATGCCTTTGCCGGCAGGGTCTATCAGGCGTTTCTGGACTATCGCGCACAGCTGCGCGGATGGACCGACATTGGCGAGCTGGATTTTCTTTCGGCTCGACGTGCCAGCCTTGGTCCCCTGCGCTGAAGCCTGTCCAACCCTGTAGAAGCCGCTCCGGCATCGTCCAGCACAGGCGGGTCGGTCATGGTGGCGAGGCCATTCCTGTGAGTGGTCGGCCTTTGTGTCGACCACTCATCCGGGCCCGTCACTCGGGCAGATTCAATTGGTGATTCGTTTTTATTTATTGCACAAATTGTCCGGGAATCGGTATCGTGCGGTTGACTTGGTTATGCTCGTCCTTCCTGCCGGCTCGGTGTGCAGTGGTCCGCAGGCGTCGTGCGGGCACCGTTGCACCGGCCCGGTAGCGTCCATGGCTTTGGGAAGGTCTGCACGAATGCAGACCTTCCCGTGCCGGTCTCGGATGCCCTGCC
>JBNGDJ010000224.1:0-1500 GCA_049974825.1 Halothiobacillaceae bacterium
GATGGATCCAAGTGTGTTCTTAACAACTTCAGCTGTGATCGGGTCAATCTTGGTCGGTCGTGTCTCGGAAGTGGTGGAAATTTGAGGGTGGCGTAATCTCCGGGTGAGATTGCAACCCACCCAACCGGCGGCTGCAACCGCCATGGAGATTACACCATGACCGAGCTTACTGATGACGGCGCGCTGGCGCTATTGGCGAATGAGGAAGGATACGATCCGATCGAGGATCGCTTGCGGGCGATGGTGCGCCAGACCATTGAGACCATGTTCGAGGAAGAACTGGCCGGTGCGCTGGGCCGGGGGCGCTATGCCCGCGGCGGCAAGGCCAAGGGATACCGCAACGGGCACCGCGACCGCGAGCTGGTGGGCACGTTCGGCCGCGAAACGGTGCGCGTCCCGCGTGCCCGGATCGAAGGCGGAGACGGACGTGCGCGCGAGTGGCGATCGAAGGCGCTGCCGCGGTATCGCCGGCTGACGAAGAAGGCCGAGGCGCTGATCGCCTCGGTCTACCTGTCGGGCACGAACACGCGCCGGGTCAAGCGGGCCCTGTTCGCGCTTTTCGAAGGCGCCGTCTCCAAAGACGTGGTCAGCCGGGCCTGGCGCAAGGTTAAGGTGGACTGGGACGCGTGGTGCGCGCGCTCCCTCGCCGATGAGGACATCGTTCGGCTGATTCTGGATGGCACCGTCGTGCGCACGCGCATCGACAAGCGCGCCACGAACGTGTCGGTTCTGGCGGCTATCGGTGTGCGCCGGGACGGCCAGAAGGTCTTGCTATCCATACGAAACATGGGCGGTGAGAGCACGGCCGCGTGGTCCAGCTTCCTCGGCGATCTCGATGCCCGCGGCCTGTGCCGGCCCGAGTTCGTGATTGTCGACGGGGCGCCGGGGCTGGAGGCCGCCTTGGCCCAGCTCTGGGGCGAGGACCTGCCGATCCAGCGCTGCACGGTTCATAAGCATCGCAACCTGCTGGCGCACGCCCCCAAGCATCTTCACGAGGAGATAGGCGCCGACTACCGCGACATGATCTACGCCGAGACGGCACGGGAGGTGATGAAGCGGCGCCAGGCCTTCCTGCGGAAATGGCGCCTGCGGTGTCGAGCAGTCGCAGACAGCCTCGAAGAGGCTGGAGACCGCCTCTTCACGTTCACCCGCCTGGACCCTTCCCAATGGAAGGCGGCCAGGACAACGAACGCAATCGAGCGCCTGAACGAGGAATTCCGCCGGCGCATCAAGACGCAGACCGTGCTGCCTGCGCCCGAGACCGTGCCAATGCTGCTTTGGGCGCTGCTCGCATCAGGCCAGATCCAAATGCGAAAGGTCGATGGTTGGGAAACCCTGCATCAGCCGCTCGAACCTGCCGTCCTTGACGCCGCGGCCTGAGCCGCGTCATACAAAACCTGCCCGGAGGCGCCGCTCGGGAATTTCCACACTCTTCGCGACACGACCCGACACTCGGACAGCATGCGTTCGTCCTCAGCATGACGCTGTCCGAACTCGTTC
>JBNGDJ010000225.1:0-1404 GCA_049974825.1 Halothiobacillaceae bacterium
GAACCCCGGCGTATTTTCTCCGGTCGGAGATTCATGACGGAGCAAACGCAGCCATGATGTTTGCGCGCCCCGGCCGCTTCGCAGTATTTTGCATGCAGTCTTGCGCCATCAAGCTTTGTCGTTGCTTTAAATTGCGCGCTCCGATCTGGCCCGTCCCACACTTGAAATTCCCACACAGGGTTCCCACACAGGGGATGCAACGAGCCCATGAGCACTGGAAAAACATCCATCAAGACCCTCCGACTGGCCGGGCTGGTCATCGCCTCGCTGGCTTTCAACGGGTGTGCGGCCACGCCGCAGACCGACTCAGACCGGCAATCGGTGATGTTGGAGTCCTTGGAACCGGATCCGGCCCTGCCACGGCCCGAGGTCATCGCCGCACAGTCCCGTGCCGAGGCAATCAACAAGATCATGCGTGCCGAGCTGCTGGGTCAGGTCGGAGCCGATCGTGAAGCCGCCCGGCTGTACACTGAAGCCGCGCTGGCTTTTCCGGATGAAAAGGTCCTCGCCCGGGCCACTTTGATCAACATGTACGCCGGCGCGCACGAAGACGCGGTCCTGACCGCGCGGCAGTGGTTCGAAATCTCCGACCACGATGCGGCGGCCATTGCGGCGCTGACCGGCGTGCTGCTTCGCGCTGGCCGCCTGGACGAGGCGCATGAAACGCTGGCCAGCTGGATCGAGTCGGGCAAGACGGCGGAGGATGAGGTCTTTGCCCAGATTGGGCAGTTCATGGGCCACAACCTGCCGCCAGAGACGGCGCTGGATTTCGGTCGGGCCATGAGTGAAAACTACCCGGATTCACTGTCCGCCCAGGTCATGGTCTCCCGCCTGGCCCTCGCCCTGAACCAGCCGCAACTGGCCGAAAGCACCACCCTGCGGGCGCTAAAGCTCGACCCGGAGCGGCGGGATGTGATCCGGCTTCGCGTGATCGCCCTCTCCGAACTCGGTGAACTGGATCGTCTGATCGACACCCTGGAGCAGGCACTGTCAGCCCACCCGGACGACGACGGATTCCGTTCTGCTCTGATCGAGGCCTTGGCCCAGTCCGGCGACGCCGTGGCAGCTCTGCGACAGATAGACGAAATACTCGTCAGGGAGCCGGAAAACGCCCGAATGCTGCGGCTGGGCGCCCTGCTCTCAGTGCGGCAAGACGACCCCGACAGTGCGCGCGAATATCTCGAGCGTCTTTCCACCCAGCGCGAGCACAGTGACGAGGCCCGGATCTTTCTCGGGCGGATCTGGGCGGAAGAAGACGAACCCGAACGAGCCCGCGCGGAGTTTGAACAGGTTGGGTTCGGGGACTACTGGGCCGAAGCACAAATTCGCCTGGCTGAGTCCCTTTTCGACGAAGGGCGCGTTGACGAGGCTGTCAACTACCTGGAAGCGCAGGCAGCTGAAGCA
>JBNGDJ010000226.1:0-1280 GCA_049974825.1 Halothiobacillaceae bacterium
CATTGCGCGGCAGGGCATGGATGCCCCTGATTTCTGGAACAATCAGGTGACCCCGAGAATCCAGCCCTCCAGTTGGGCAACGGGGTACTCGCCCGGGAGCATCACGGGCTGCAGGAATGAATCAAGCTGCCCGTCCCGGTCCACCTCACGCAACCAGTGGGCGGCCACCCAGGCATCGTGCTGGTCAGGCGTGCGTCCGGCGCGCGGGTAGTTCTTGCTCCACAATGCGGGGTAGATTTCCACCACCGCCGACTTGCCGGCGGGAATGGCCCAGCCATCAAATGGCCAGAAATGCAGCTGGTCACCCACGGCATGGCGCAGATAGCGCAGCCACGGCAATCCTGCATGGGTGGACTTGGCCACGGAGCCAGGCACATCGAAGTGAAACACCGACTTGGCCCCGACCCGCTCTTCGGTCAACCGACGCCAACGGGGAGCGCCTGAACGCGCCTCGGCATTTCCTACAAGGCCATCGCGAACGAAGTCGACATAGACATTCTCGGAATCGGTCGGCCAGTGGGCGCAAAAATCATCCAGGAAAATCGACCAGTCCGGCTCCAGCCAGTGTGCCTCGAAGTAGCGCAATGGAAACGAAAACCCATGGTCAATGCCGACCAGAGTCGGCACATCCTCGGCAAACCGGGCGGCAAGCCAATGCGCGAGCCCCCGTCGCGTCCAGTACTTGCGCGGACTGGGTGGCGGGTGGATTTCGACTGGCGGGGATTCACCGTCTGCTTCGGCTTCGAACACCCGCAAGCCCTTGAGGCTGGTAGCCGGCGTTTGGGCGCCCGAGTAGTCGATCCCGATATAGCGCTGAAAAGCAGGTTGGTACGTCATCCAGCAACTATTGCAGGTCTGGCAGCTTCCTCCAAACGTTACGTGCCCACTCGTCGTGGATCATGTCCGTCCAACGCCTCCGATAAGGATCGGTCGGCGCCCGGCGCCGAGGGCGGTTGAATAGGTGTCCCGTCCCGGACGATCGCCATGCCGTCGGCCGCGAAACGCCCCCGCAACGTGCGGCTGCCGGCCGACCCCCGGCTCTCCCAGTCGATCGATCACCGCTAATGTCGCGTCTCGTCCTCGACGAAGAGAGCCGTCGCCTTTTAGCGAGGCGCATGCCTCGGGAACCGTGTAGCCCTGCTCCAGCACCAAGCTGGCCGCCTCGAGTTGAACCCGGCTGAAAAATGTCGTCGTCCCATACTGATACACCTCGTGATCACCGTGGCAAAATCACCACCTATCCGGGTGTCCAAGATCAGTGGACCACTTCACTTCTTTCG
>JBNGDJ010000227.1:0-1214 GCA_049974825.1 Halothiobacillaceae bacterium
CCGCCGGTATACAGCGGCACGTTCAACTCCAGCATCAGCCGCGCGAACTCGTCGGCCGTATACCCCAGGTCAGTGTTCGTCGAACGGTTCATCGACGCAGACACGCTCACCGTCGGCAAGTGCTGCGACCGGGATCGCTGGATGCGCAGCCGCTCGCGTTCCGCCGTCAACAGGCTCGATTGCACCTCAAGCGCCTGCTCTGCCGCGCGGGTCGCCCAGGCTTCAGGATCGGCCGGTTCCGGCGCCTCAAACGGCGGCGACTCGGAAAGCGGCACCACCCCCGGCACCCGCTCGTAAATCAGCAGCTGCAACTCGCGCCGATGCACGTCCCGCCGATTGCGCATCGCCAGCTCGTCGGCGCGGACCAGGTCGAGGCGAGCCACCGCCTCTTCCACATCGGTCCGACTGGCCACGCCACCCACGCGCATCCGTTCGGCCTGGCGCTTCTGCGCCTCGATTGCCTTCAGTTCCTGCCGGACCAGCAGAAGCTGTTCCTGGCTGAGCATCAGGTTCAGGTAAGCTTCCACAACCCGCTGGATCAGATCCTGCCGCGCCAGTTCGCGCTCCAGCTCGGCCACACCCACATCCTGCCGGGCCATCCGGTACTGCATCAGCGCCGCCAGGTTCAGAACCGGCTGACGCGCCTGAACCTGCCAGCTTTCCTGGTTATAAGTACGCACGTTGTCCCCGGACGGCAGGCTGGTGTCGCGATGTACCCGACCGAAGCTGCCGCCGGCGGTCAAAGACGGCAGCAAATCCGCGCGGGCCAGGGGCTCGGCCTCAATCTGCGCCCGGTAGCGCGCCTGCGCTGCTGCCCAGAGGTCATCCTCTTCCAGCGCCGCCTGATAGATATCCCACAAGCGCCAGCTATCCGGAGGTGCCGCGTCCTCGGGCATCGAGCCGACCAGATCGGTCGGCGGTACCGAAAACAGCGACGGCGGCATGGCCGCCTCTTCAGCCGCCTGAAGGCAGCCAACACCGGCCATCAAGCCAACCCCGAAACAGGCGGCCGCCAGACGGCGAGAGAAAACGGACACAGCAGTCCGGGCAATCACCGCAAATCGAGGAAAAGTCGGGATAAATCCTCCCACAGAAATCCAACCCGGGCGTTAATCGAAGGGCGGAATGTTAGCAGCCGGAGCCGGACAAGTCACCAAGCCAAACCTCCAGTCAGGTCGGGTGTCAAGGTCGAATCCCGAGACTCGGTCAAAGAC
>JBNGDJ010000228.1:0-1205 GCA_049974825.1 Halothiobacillaceae bacterium
CATGGCATCCTGTCCGGAAGCGTGGGCCGATCGCCCAGCGCAATTCAACCCAGGTGCCCTTTCCGCAGGCGGGGTGGTTTGCGATGCGCTTTCCAGGCTGCATTTCCCATTCGCCTGGACGTGCTTGCGAAGCCTCATGTTCCGTCCCTCGTGCTGTGTATTCTGATTGCCGGAAGCAGTGTTTGCCCGACCTGGCCAGACAGGGCCTGCCCGTAAACAACCGCAAAACGTCCGGAGCGCCTGTCACCGGGAGACGCATATCTCGCGCCACCCGGCGGGACCGGGTAGCAGCGTCGTCCTGTCAGGCTGATGCGTCGGAATGCCGCGACCAATCGGGACGGGCGGTTGATCGCCTGCAATAAACCGACGCCAAGGCCGAGTATCGGCCCGCTGGACCGATCCTGTATGCTTTTGACAGAAAAATCTTTTAATCGCGGGGAAAGGAAACGGCATGCCGACCGAAATCAGCTTTTTCGCCGCCATGCTGGTGGGGTTTTTCGGAGGCGTACACTGCGTCGGCATGTGCGGCGGCGTGGTGGGCGCGCTCACCTTCGGCCTGCCGGCCGAAAAGCGCGGGCACTTCGGAAAGCTGTGGCCCTACCTGCTTTCCTACAACCTCGCGCGCATCGCCGCCTACGTGGTGGCGGGCGCCATCATTGGCGGCCTCGGCGCCTTCGGAGCCTCGCTCGTTTCCATGAACCACGCCCAGCAGGGCCTGCAGGTACTTGCCGGGATTTTCATGGTCATGCTCGGCCTGTTCATCGGCGGCTGGTGGATGGGTCTGACCCGGGTCGAACGAGCCGGCTCCGTGCTCTGGCGCCGGATTGAGCCTATCGGTCGCCGCCTGATGCCCGTGCGCACGCCCGCCCAGGCCATGGCGCTGGGCTTCGTCTGGGGCTGGCTGCCCTGCGGGCTGGTCTACAGTGTCCTGATCTGGGCGCTGTCGGCCGGCAGCGCCGCCCAGGGTGCCTGGCTGCTGCTCGGCTTCGGCCTGGGCACTCTGCCCAATCTCATCCTCATGGGTGTCTTTGCCGCCCAGGTCAGCCAGTTCATGCGCCAGCGCTGGGTCAAGAACGTAGCGGGCGGCTCCGTCATTCTCTTCGGCCTGTATACCCTCGCCATGCCCCTCAAGCCGCTGATCATCAGCTGACAGATCGCGCAAGTACCCCCTGTCACCAACGCCGCAGGCCCGATAAGCGCAGCGC
>JBNGDJ010000229.1:0-1126 GCA_049974825.1 Halothiobacillaceae bacterium
ACCTGCGCCACTGCGAAACGGCACGGTGGCGCATTCATTCACCAGTCGGGAACCTCTGCCTTCGTGCAGGGGGTGCCCGGATGAGGTAGGCGCTCATTCATGTTTGCCGTGGTCAGCCAGATGGCGGTGATGATCCTCGGTGGCGTGCTCTGGCGCGTACTGGCCTTCGGCGGTTGGGAAGCCGATCGCGCGCGTACGGCGCTGACCACCCTGGTCTACTACTTGCTGCTGCCGGCGCTGGTTCTTTCGGTTCTGTGGCAGGCCCCCCTGGGTCTCGACTCGGTCCGACTGGCGATTTCTGCCGTGGTCGGCGTGCTGGCCGGACTCGCGCTGATGGCACTCTGGGGTCGGCTACGGCACCTGCCGCGGGCGCAATTCGGCGCCCTGTTGCTGGCCTCGGGATTTCCGAATGCCACCTATCTGGGGCTTCCGGTGCTCGAATCGCTTTTCGGGGACACCGGGCGCGCCATCGCGGTCCAGTATGACTTCTTTGCCTGCACGCCGCTGCTGTTGAGCCTCGGCATTCTCTTGGCCGTGCGTTTCGGCAGCAATCGGGCCGAGGCGGCCAACCCCTTGCTTGCGTTGCTCAAGGTGCCGTCTCTCTGGGCCGCGGCATTGGCCATTTCGCTGAATCTTGCCGGCGCCCCCTATCCCGACTGGCTGGGTTCGGTTCTTGACCGCCTGGCTGCCGGCGTGGTGCCGATCATGCTGATCGCCCTCGGGATGAGCCTGCAACTTTCGGCCCTGCGACCGGCCTCGCTGCTCAGGGTCAGCCCGGCAATCGTGATCCAGCTGGCGCTGATGCCTGCTGTCGTCCTGGCGACGGCCAGCACGCTGGGGCTTTCCGGCACGATGCTGGTGGGCACGGTGCTGGAAGCGGCCATGCCGGTGATGGTGCTGGGACTGGTGCTATGTGACCGCTACGGGCTGGATACCTCGCTGTATGCAACGACCGCGACGGCGTCGACCCTGCTGGCCCTGGTGACGCTGCCGCTCTGGCACGGGGTCTTGACCTGAGCGAGCCGGGGCCACATGACGGATTTTTCCGCAGGCGAGTCGCCGGGGGCATGGATTCCCGGACGGACCCGCTTGCGGAACAGACAAGACGAGAGAAACGGGAGAAAGC
>JBNGDJ010000230.1:0-1113 GCA_049974825.1 Halothiobacillaceae bacterium
CGCACCAAAAGCCAGATACGGGGGGCCGGCACGATGCTGCCCCGTGCAGCCGGGCGCACGCCGCTCCGGCGAGCGCGAAACCACGGGACCCTAACTGCACCCACTCGCCCCCCGCCTCCTCGCTCCGCCGCACCCTGCGCCACACGAACCCCGCATTCGCGAACCGCGTGTACAAAACGGGTAAATATCGGCGAAAAAACGACTGGTAGCTCCGCAGAATAGCGTGAAGTTGTAAAAAAGGGGTTCATGAAGCAGACTCAACTTGCCACAGGAGAATCTGCCCATGAACCCACACACAGTATTTTGCCCGAATTCGACATGCAGCGCCAGCGGTCAACTTGACCAAGGCAACATTCGCATCCACAGCCGGAAGGAAAAACGCTACCGGTGCACGGTGTGCGGGAAGACATTTAGCGAGACCGCAGGCACGGCCATGTACGGGGTCAAAAAGGACCATGAAACGTTCACCTGCGTGGTGACGCTGCTGGGGCACGGTTGCCCGGTGCAGGCAATTGTGGCGGCGTATGGATTGGACGAACGCACCGTCGTCGATTGGCAGCGGCGGGCGGGCAAGCACTGCCGCACAGTGCATGAGCACATCATTGGCAAGAGCCAACTGAATGTGGGGCAGGTGCAGGCGGATGAAATCAAGGTCAAGACGCAGATGGGGGCGGTGTGGGTGGCGATGGTGATGATGGTGGCGACGCGGCTGTGGCTGGGCGGGGCGGTGAGCGCGCACCGTGACAAGCACCTGCTGGCAGCCGCAGTGCAGGCGGTCAGGCAGATCGCCATATGCCGCCCGATGGTATGGGCCGTGGACGGGTTGGCGGCGTATGTGGGGGTGATTCAACGGGCGTTTCGCACGCCGCTGCGCACCGGCAGCGTCGGCGCGCCGCGCAAAATCACCTGGCCTGACATTGGCATTGTCCAGGTCATCAAACGCCGCGTCAACGGTCGGCTGTCTATCGAGCGCCGCGTCCGGCAAGGCGACGAGCAGCAAGTCCTGTCCGTGATCGCTGCCAGTCAGGGCGGACAAGGTGGCATCAACACGGCTTTCATCGAGCGGCTCAACGCGACCTTTCGCCAATCGCTGGCGGCGCTGGCGCGGCGCAC
>JBNGDJ010000231.1:0-1083 GCA_049974825.1 Halothiobacillaceae bacterium
GCCTTGTCCGCCGCGAATCGACCCCTCGGTCGAGGCGAATTGCGACACGCTCAAGTAGGAAGCGCGCCAGATGGAGATCGACGCATTGTCATGCTTTTTGCTTCCCTGCCTGCCGGCCGCCGAAAGTGATGGCGAGTACAGAGGGCCGAGGCCAGGGGGATTTCCGGTCGGCGCCGGATGATTGCGGGTATACTTCGGGGTCGGCGGCAAGCCTCAGGCGGCCGCACCCGTCCATGTTCAAGGTTGAGAACGAGTCGATGACCTATTGCGTTGCCATCAATGTCGAAGGGGGACTGGTGTTCGCCTCGGATTCACGCACCAACGCGGGGATCGACCACGTCAGCACCTATACCAAGATGCACACCTTCCTGCGGCCGGGCGAGCGTGCCTTTGTTCTGCTCTCTGCAGGAAACCTAGCCACCACCCAGGCGGTGGTGAAACAGCTCGGACAGGACAGCGAATCGGGGGAGGGCAGCCTCTACCGGCTGCCGAGCATGAGTGCCTGTGCTGACCACATCGGGCATCTGAGTACCATGGTTCAGCGGCAGCAGGCTGAGCGGGATACGGCGAACACGAACTTTGAGGCCACGTTCATCTTCGGCGGGCAGATCGCCGGTGGCGACCCCGAGCTGTTCATGATCTACCCGCAGGGGAACTATATCCACGAGTCGCGCAGTCATCCCTACCTGCAGATTGGCGAGATCAAGTACGGCAAACCGATACTCGATCGAGTGATTCGCCGGGACCTCTCGCTGGAAACCGCCGCCCGCGCCGCCCTGGTCTCGCTTGATTCCACCATCCGTTCGAACGTCACCGTCGGCCCGCCGATTGACCTGGCCATCCTGCGGCGTGACTCGACGACGCTCGAGACGCGGCTGCATCTGGAGGAGAGCGATCCCTTTTACAGGACGCTTTGTGAACGCTGGCAGGAGGGGCTTATGGCGGGCCTGACTTATCTGCCGCGCTTTCCCTGGGAGCCTGCCCCGCAGCAGCAAATGCCACCCGCCGCGCCGCTGCCGCCCGACTGGGCCGGTAGCGACCAGTAACGCGGCACTTCATTGAGGGAATCTCTGCACAAAGCCC
>JBNGDJ010000232.1:0-1005 GCA_049974825.1 Halothiobacillaceae bacterium
ATCACGGAGCCCGGGCCGTTCAATCGCGGTGCGGGGCTTTGCCGCCTGCCTTTCGGCGGTGATAATGCGCGGCCATGCTCGGGCAATCTGGGCAGGTTCGGAACCGACTCACCGACAAGCGAGGAGCCAGGCATGACCCCCGAGGAAATCAAGGCGGCACGCGCGGACCAGGAAGTAGTGATCGACGTGCGCGGCCAAAACCTGAGGCTTCGCAGCACCTGGGGGCTTTTCTCGCCCCGTGAGCTGGACGCCGGTTCCCGCCTGCTGCTTGAGCGACTAATCCTCCCGGACAGACCGGATGCCCGGATACTGGACCTGGGCTGCGGCTATGGCCCGCTGGGCCTGACCCTGGCTCGCTGCCTGCCGGACAGCGAGGTGGTGCTGGTCGACAAGGACTTCGTGGCCGTCGACTATGCCAATGCCAATGCCGAGCGCAACGGGCTGACCAATGCAAGGGCCATGCTGAGCAACGGCTTTTCGCATGTCTCGGGCAGATTCGACCTGATCGTCTCCAACGTGCCCGCCAAGGTCGGCAAGGAACTGTGGTCGATCATGCTGCATGACGCCCACGCCCACCTTCGACCGGGCGGGTCGCTCTGGTTCGTGTCCATCAACGGCCTGCGCGATTTTTTCAAGCGCGGCATGAAGGACGTTTTTGGAAACTACGAAAAGGTCAAGCAGGGGCCGGTCTACACGGTCTGCCGCGCCATCCGCGAACCTGCACGCGAAGCGGAGGGCGATGGTCCCGCGGCCGGCTGACCCCGGGCCAGGTCAAGAATCGAGGAAGGCGCAGGAAAAAGTGAGGGCCCCTGCCGGCATGAAGCACCCATCCAGAGAAACCCTGCATTTGTGCAGACCTTCCCTGAAGATCAGGACGGGAGGCGACGGTAGAGCAGGTCGTGCACCGGGTGACCCATGCGCTGTCCCCGCTGCTCGAACTTGGTCAGTGGGCGCCAGGCAGGGCGCTCGATGAACTGGCCGGGACCGGCCACGTTCTCGAAGGCG